>JACWDR010000002.1 GCA_014653975.1 Pelagibacterales bacterium SAG-MED20 | reverse complement strand
AGTTGGAGGTATAACTGCAGCACAAAAAATAAATGCACTTGCAGAAGCATATCAAGTTCCTGTTGTTCCTCATGCTGGACAAATGCACAATTACCATTTAACTATGGCAAATGTTAATTGTCCTATCTCTGAATATTTTCCTGTACATGATGTAGAGATTGGCAATGAATTATTCTATTATATTTTTGAAGGAGACCCCGCCCCAGAAAAAGGCTTCATCAATTTAGATGACAATTTACCAGGCCTAGGATTAACATTAACTGATAAATATAAATCAGATTTTAAAATTATAGAATAATGCTATCAGCCCTTGATACCCATGTGGGTATACTTTATATTAAGATAATCTTTAATTGCCATTGATCCACCTTCTCTTCCATATCCACTTTGTTTAATTCCACCAAATGGTGCCTCAGCAATAGCAACAACACCAGTATTTACTGCTACTGATCCTGTTTCTAATTGTTCTGATGCTAAATGAGCTGTTTCCATAGAATTTGTACAAATATAACTGCACAAACCAAGGTCGTGATCATTGGCTCTTTCGATTACTTCATCAAATGATTTAAATGATAACATAGGCACTAATGGTCCAAAAGGCTCTTCTTTCATAATAGTAAAATCATCTTTTACATCATCAAATATTGTTGGTTCATAGAAAAACCCTTTATTAAATCCTGCTGGTCTTTTTCCACCTAGTAAAACTTTAGCTCCTTCTTGTTTTGTTTTTTCAACCAATACTTCAATTTCATTCAATCTTTTTTGTGTTGTTAAAGGACCTAGTTGAGTATCTGGATCCATACCATTACCAATTTTTAATTTTTTAGTTTTTTCTATAAATAGATCCACAAATTCATCTTTCTTTTTTTCGTGTATATAAAATCTATTAGGAGAAATACACACTTGACCATTATTTCTAAATTTTGCAGCAACTGCGATATCAGCTGCTTTTTTAATATCAGCATCATCAAAAACTATAAAAGGAGAATGGCCACTTAATTCCATAGTTACTCTTTGAACTTTATCTGCAGCTTGTTTTAAAATTAATTTTCCAACTCTTACTGATCCAGTAATTGAAATCTTTTTAATTATATCTGACTGCATTAATTGAGAGGCAATACTTGGTGGATCACCTGATAAAAGATTGACTGCTCCAGGAGGAACACCACATTCTCTACAAATATCAACTAATTCCATTACCACACCTGGTGTAATGGTATCTGGTTTAATAATTACCGAACAACCAGCAGCAAGTGCTGTTGATATTTTTCTAGCTGCTAAAACAAGTGGAAAATTCCAAGGCGATAATGCAGCAACAACTCCAACTGGCTGATAATAAACGTGTACTCTTGTATCTTCTAATCTACTTTCCATAGTTTGACCAAAAATTCTTTTTGTTTCTTCAGCATTCCATTCAAAAATGTCAGCTGCTCCATTTGTTTCTCCAATGCCTTCTGCTAAGGGTTTTCCATTTTCCAAAGTCATCCATTTAGCTAATACATCTTTTTTTTCCCTCATCCGATCAGCTATTTTTCTTAAAATATAAGATCTATTCCATGGTGTTGTTTTTTTCCAAACCTTTAATCCTTTTTCAGCTGACTTTAATGCACGATCAACATCATCAGATGTAGCTTTTGGTGCATGTCCTAAAACTTCTTCTGTTGCAGGATTGATAACTTCATAAGTTTCCTTGTTAGAAGAGGGCGACCAATTGCCATCGATAAATTGTCCAAATTTTTCGTACATAATTTGCTAAACCTAAAGTTGATTTTATAAAATTTTGTCACAAATTTTTAACAAATATGGTTTAATGTTTCAAACTAATAAAGGAGATCACAATGGCTAAATTTATAGTTATGGGATGTTATACAGCTAAGGGTCTAGGTGGATTTGTAAATAATCCAAACACTGACAGAAAAGCTGCTACGACAGCTCTTTGTGCTGCAGCAGGAGCAAAACTAACAGGTTATGCTGGGCTGAGAGGTAAATATGATTTCATGGTAGAGGTTGAAGGAACTTTTGAACAAGCTTCTGCGTCTGGAATGGTGGCTGTGTCTAGCGGTGCAGTTACAGACTTTTCTGTTCATGAAGTAATTGACTTAAATGTTGTTGCTAAAATTGCAAACAAAATGGCTTCTGGATACAAAGAACCAGGAAAATAAAAAAATTTAACTTCCAGTTTGAAAAAGCTGGAAGTTAATTAGTTTCAAATAAGGTTGGAAACATTTTACCAGATAGATCATCACCATTCTTATAGCCGTTATTTTCCATAATAGTTCTTTCTTCTTTAGCCCAATCTCCTCTATAAATAATTTTAGAATTTTCTTTTGCCATTCTCAATGTATATCTATGAACATCTTTTTTAGGTATTACAGTATTTAGCCCTCCATGAAGCGTTCTAATATCAAAATAAATACAGTCGCCAACTTCTAGATCCCATTGTAGAAATTCATAATCACCTTTGTTTTCTAATATGTTTGGAGTTAATTCATATTTTTTTCCATTAACAATTCCAGCTTCACCATCAACTTGGTGTCCATCATTAAATCTTGTTCTTAAAAATAATCTATTCCATAGATGAGATCCTTTAACCCAAGTAATACCATCTTCTTTTTTGACAGGTTCAAGTGGTAACCATAATACACACATTGATCCTTCAAAATCAAAATATGATATATCGTGATGAAAAGGTGGTGATGATTTAGAACCCGCCTCTCTAAAAAACCAATTATCCATCACTAAATTTACTTTTTTAGCCTCCAAAAGTTCTGCTGCAATTTCAGGTGTTGGCGAGTTAAAAACAAAATCTTTAAATTCTTCATGTAAATCCCAAGTCCAAAAATCTTCATAATATCCAGGTAAATTTTTATCTTTTGTATGATTCACAAACCTTGGGCTTGGGTTTTTTTTACCTTTCTTTATTCCTTCTTTTAGCTTTTCTATCCAGCCAATATCAAATTTTCCTTTTAAAAATACTGCCCCATCCTTTTTAAAATTCTCTACTTCACTTTCACTTAAAATTTTATCCATAACAAAAATATATATTATTTTATATTTAAATGAAAATTATGAATTTCTGATTTATCCGCCAGTGACACTCATATGTCTTGGAACATGCTTTTCTTTTTCTTCTCTTTCTATTACAAAGTCGTGTCCTTTTGGTTTTCTTAAAATTGCTTTATAAATTACATCTTTTAAAACATTATCATTTTTGCTTTCTCTTAGAGGTTTTTTTAAATCTTCTTTATCCTCTTGACCTAAACACATGTACATATTTCCTGTGCAGGTAATTCTTACTCTATTACAAGATTCACAAAAATTATGTGTCAGTGGAGTTATAAAACCAATTTTTTGTTTTGTTTCTTCGCAATGCATATAAGTAGCAGGTCCACCAGTTTTAATTGGATCATTATTTAATGTAAAATGACTACCGAGTACCTCTTTGACTTCTGTCAAAGGCATAAATTGATTAATTCTTTTTTCTCCAATTTCTCCCATTGGCATCACTTCAATAAAAGTTAAATTAAACTGATTTTCACCACACCATTTTACTAACCTTATAATCTCCAAATCATTAACCCCTTTAAGTGCAACTGTATTAATCTTTATTTTCATTCCCGCCTTTTTTGCTCTCATAATTCCTCTCATTACTTTTTCAAAATTACCTAATCTAGTAATAAGTTTAAATTTATTTTTTTCTAGAGTGTCTAATGAAATATTTATTCTTCTTACTCCAATTTCAAAAAGTTCATCTGCATAGTCTTCTAACTGTGATCCGTTAGTAGTTAATGTTAGTTCTTCTAAACCATTTCCAATTCTTTTTCCTATGCCTTTAAATAAATTCATAATATCTTTTCTAACAAGAGGCTCTCCTCCTGTAATTCTTAATTTTTTAACTCCAAGGTCTATAAAGACATTACCTAGTCTTTCTAATTCCTCTAATGTAAGTAAATCTTTCTTGGGCAAAAATTGCATTTTTTCAGGCATACAATAATTACATCTAAAATCACACCTATCTGTAACTGAAATTCTTATGTATGAAATTTTTCGTTTAAAAGGATCAATTAACATAGTTTAATTTAATCATAAAATTTTTTTTATTCAATTACTATCTTGTTTTAAATACTCAATTAAGTGATTCAATTGGTCGGTATTTTTGATTCCAGCGAAACTCATTTTAGTTCCTGGTATATATTTTCTTGGATTTGCTAAATATCCTTTTAAAGTTTCTTCGCTCCAAATTATTCCTGAATCTTTTAAAGCAGAAGAGTATTTAAAATTTTCTATAGACCCTGCTTTTCTTCCAAAAATTTTTACTAAATGAGGTCCAAGTTTATTTTTTTCCTGCTTTATTGAATGACAACTTTTACATTTATTGAATACTTTTTTTCCAGATTCTATATTAGCTATTGAAAAGTTTATATTTGAGACAAATAAAAGAATAGCTAATAGAGTTTTTTTTATCATAAAAAAAAGGGAAAGAGGCTAGAATTTTATTTCTAGCCTCTAATATAATATTTTTTTATATTTTGTATTCCTTTGACTTAAAGCTAACGTGGTTAACACCAGATGGTTTGTTAGCTAATTTTCTTATATTTGCCCAAGTTTGTTTATAGTTTGGAATAATTACTTCGTTTACTCCATCGTTTACTACGTTTCCAACAACACCTGTAGGATAAGCGAAAAGCATAAATGTTTCTTTCTTTTTTGCAGTTGGCGTAGGACAAACCATTGCCTGTGTTGAACCATCGTCATTAAACACTTCTACTAAATCACCTTCAGATACTCCAATATTCTTCATATCAGATGGATTCATTTCAATGAATGGGTAAGGCCATCTATCTGTAGCAAATTGGTTCTTTCTATCTAGATAGGCACTTTGCCATACATGGTTAGCTCTTCCATTATTGATCAAATATTTAAACTTCTTCTTCTGAGCTTCTTTTCCAGGAGCTTGTAAACCTCTCCATTTTGACTCCTTAAAGATTAGTTTTTTATGATCTTTGCCATGACGGTCGAATTTTCCATCGGCGTATAAACGTTTAACACCAACTAACTTACCGTCCTTATAATCAATAACTGGTTCTTGAACACCATTATTGCCCATAACTCTTAATCTATCATAAGTTACAATTTTTCCAGTACCATTGTGGTAGCCATCCATAAAAGCATCTTCTTCAGTCTTCCAGCCATAACCACTGAAACCCATTGCTTCTCCAAGTTTTGAAGCAATGATGCAGTCAGGCAATGCTTGACCTGGAGGATCCATATATCTTTCCGTCAATCTCATTCTTCTTTCTCCGTTCATAGACGTTAAGTTCATTTCTCCAGATGTTGCTGCTGGTAAAATAACATGAGCTGCTTCAGCAATGTCTGCTTTGATAATATCTACATCTACTGAAAATAAACCACCTTTTTTAATAGCACCCATAATAGCTTTAACTAATGCTTTACGATCACCATGCGGTACTTCATTCATAGCATCTTTAACTATGTCAGTTCTTTTTTTGTATACACGCTTAAATTCATGAGCGTTTAAAGTTGTTTTGTAATGGTCACATGCCCAAACATGGTGCACTCCACCTTTTCCTTCTATAAGCAACTTATCAACATATGGGGGTTTAGCAGGGTTTCCTTCCCATATAAAACCATCTGCTGGTCTAAAGTATCCTTCCTGGTGTCCTCCCATTCTACAACATCCTCCACCTGGTCTTCCAATATTTCCGGTTGCTGCTGCAACGTTAGTTAAAGAACAATTAGTTCTGTAATTATCATTACCCCAAATCAGACCTTTTTCATAAACGAAGCACGTTCTTCGTCTTTTGTTACCTTTTGGTTTTGCAATCCATTCAGCTGACTGTTGGATTTGTTTTGTAGTTAATCCAGTAATTTTTGCAGCTTTAGATAAGGAAGTTTTGTTTCCTTTAACCATTTTATCGTAATCCATTGTGCTTGCCTTAATAAAATCTTTATCAACCCAACCTTTTGAATCGATATAAGTCATCCAAGCATTGAACAACGCTAAATCTGTTCCAGAATTAATCGCTAAATGCATTACATTTTCTTTTCCTGCTTCTGCTTCTGCTGAATTTATTGTCACCGTTCTTCTAGGGTCAACAAAAATCATTCTAGCTGGAGCATGATCTTCTCCTGGTAATTGTTTCTTCTTTTTATCCATTGATGTTCCACGCATGTTTGGAACCCAGTGATTTAAATAAGCATTTGTTTGAGTCTCTAATGAATTAGCTCCTACTGAAACTATTGTGTCAGCAAGCTCAGTATCCTCATAACAATAATTTAACTCACCTACTCCCATATCTCTTGTTCCATGAACTTCAGAGTTATAAGCAGGTCTATTATGGATTCTTATATTTTTAATTTTCATTGATTCTAAATATAATTTTCCTGTTCCCCATGTATTTTCATATCCACCACCGGCTCCACCGTGGTCAAAAGCTGATACAAAAAGACCATCTTCCCCTTGGTCATCAATTACAGCTTTAGTTACATCTGCTACTAAACCGATAGCATCATCCCACGAAGTTGGTTGAAGTTGACCATATCTATAAACAAGAGGATCAGTTAATCTTTGTAATTGTGTACTAGTTGATTGTGAATAATTTAATTCACCTTGTCTTGCTCCTCTAGGAGAACCTAAACCACTATTTACCACACAATTTTTGTCAGGTTTTATTACTATATTTACATCTTTTCCATTTTGCTTAACTATATTCCACATTGATGGAGAATACCAAGCATCAGAGTCTGCTCCTTGTTGAACAGATAGATTTTCTCCAAAAATATTGTTTGTAGTAGTTCCATCTGCTCCTACATTCCAGGTATAAGCATGATAGCCACACCCAACTATGCAGTAATTACAAACTACGTTATGTTTTTTCGCATCTTTTGGTATTATTGGTAATTTATTTATATTTCTTTTATATGCCATATTTCCCTCCTATAGAACATTACTAAGTCGACCATAAATTAACTCGTCAACTCCTTCAGCGAATATATCTCCTCCGCTAGAAACTTTTAATTTAAATTGTGGTAAATTTTGAGTAGCTTGGCCCCAAACTTGTAAACCACCTTTTTCTGCATCAAAAACAGAATAATGACCAGGACAATTAAAAACTTTGTCTGCATCGTTATAATTCAATGGATAGCCTTTGTGAGGACACAAAACTGAATAGGCTACAATATCTCCATCAGGGCCTACTCCTCCTTCCACTTTTGATCCTAATTTCAATAAAACACCAGGTGAGTCTTCGTCAGGATAATTTATATCTAAAGGAACATTTGTTTTTAAATCTTTTACATTTGCTAATTTATTTGAAGGAAAATTTGAAGCTTCAACTTTTTTTGTTTGTAAAATTGTTGCGGCAGCTATAGTCCCCACTGATGCCGCTGATCCTCTTAAAAAAGATCTTCTTCCTTTATCAACCAGTCTTTGACATCTTTTACCAGTCTTTTTCATAATTGTTTTCTCCAATACATTTTTTAAAAATTAAATTGACCCTACTAAAATAAAGTTTTTTATCTAGGACTTATAAAAGATATTATTCATGAAAAAATTTATGCTAAAATTCTCATGAAAGAACTTATAGTAAAATGCTATACAACCTTTGATTTAAAGTTAAATTATCTTGTGACAGGAGTCTTTATTTACAGGATCATCTACGCAAATTGAGATTTTATTACAATAATATTCAAACTCATTAATTACTTCATCACTCATTTTTACTACTTTTTTTCTTTTATCAATCAAATCATCAATTATAGAAAAATAAGCATTTTCTCCTTCAGAAGTTTTTTTTATAAAAGACAATCCACTCTCTTTAGTAAAATATGTTCCTTTTAAGCAGTCACTTATAGAAATTTTTTTATTGTCGTAGTGAGCTTTCATTGCATTTAGTAATATCACCCAAGTATCGGCGCTATGCATAAAGTATTTTAGTACTTTAGATTTGTTTCTTCCTTTTGTAGCTAAATCCAGCAATCTTTGTGAAAGCTGGGAAAAGTCAACTTGAACACACATGCTGTTAACTTTTTTTTTAGCAGCATTAATGTTTTTTTTAATTTCTCTGTTAAATTGTCCACCCATTTAAATAAATATTAATTAACAATATAATCATCTTTGCCTTAAATAAATGATTAAATATTTAAGAAAACAACGGGAAAATCTATAAATAAAAAAAAGTTAAACTATAGGTTGTATATTTAAATTAAATAAAATATTACACTTTTGTTTATAATTTTTATTTTTTAATTTAAAATTTAGATCTAAAAAAAGTTGTTAGAATGTAAGATGTTAATATGACAAAATTAAAAGTAGTTAATCAAAAAACATTAGAAGATTGGGCTAAAGAAATTTTTAAAAAAAATTCTTTTAATATGATTGATGTGTCTTCCAAAAAAGAAACTTTTAGAAGAGCTTTGGCGTCAGGAAAGATTTATGTTGGAAAAGAAGTATTTAACTTAATTAAAAGTAATGAAATGCCTAAAGGTGACCCTATTAGTTTAGCCGAAGTATCTGCAGTTCTTGGTGTCAAAAAGACAAGTGAATTAATACCATTGTGTCATCCAATTCCAATAGATCATACAGCAACAAAAATAATTATGAATAAAGTTGAAAGTTCATTAGAGGTTTTTTGTGTTGTATCAGCTGTTGCCAAAACAGGTGTTGAAATGGAAGCTATCATGGGTGTAAATGCAGCATTAATTACAATTTATGATTTAAGTAAAATTGTAAATCCTCATCTTAAAATTGATAATGTTAAATTGTTAATTAAAGAAGGTGGAAAGAGTGGATTATGGACTAATCCAGATGGTCTACCTGATTTTTTAAAAGATATTTTTTAAATATAAAAGTATGTCAATTAAATTAGCTTCACAAAAAATCCTTAAGGATTGGATTGATTACAACGGTCATATGAATGTCACATATTATCTTTTAATATTTGATAAATTTGGTGCGGACAATCTTAATTCTATTTTTAATATGGGTGAAAATTCTGCAAAAACTACAGGCATGAGCACTATGATGGTAGAAAGTAATATTATTTATAACAAAGAACTCAAACTTGATGATGAAGTGGATATCAATTTACTATACTTTGACCACGACAAAAAACGTCTCCAATATAAATTTGAAATGGTTCACAAAAAAAAGAAATACTTAGCATCTACTTTTGAAGCTTTGGCTCTTTATGTTGATTTAAATACTCGTAAAGTAAAAGAATTTGAAGACGATAAAGCTAAAATAATGGATAATTTTATTATAAAAAATAAATCAAATTTTAATACTCAAGATTTAAAATTGTCATCTAAATTAAAAAAATGAAAATAATACTTGAACTTTTTGGTGCTAGCAGAGACTTTAGCAATAAAAATTATTTAGAATTTGATATAAATGAAAAAATTGAGATCAAAGATCTTAAAAAAGAAATTATTAGTTATTTAGATAAAAATTTTAACGGTAATGAAAATTTTAAAAAAATTGTTAGATCTTCTGCTTTTTGTTCAGAAGACAATAATATTGTTAATGATAACTATAAAATTTTAAAGGACCAAAAAATTGGAATTATCCCTCCAATAGGTGGTGGTTAATGTTACATATAGAAATAATAGATATTAAAAAAAGTAAGATTGTTACTTCTAAGGCAGAAGAATTCATTAAATCATCTAGTTATGGTGCTTCAGTTATTTTTTCTGGAACTGTAAGGAGTGTTAATCAAAATAAAGACGTAATTGGAATAACTTATGACAGTCATGATGAGCTTGTATTAAAAAGTTTTAAAGAAATTTACAAAGAAGCTGGGGATAAATTAGAAATCAAAGATAAGGCAGTATTTATCGAACATATTAAAGGTTATATTGGTCTTGGTGAAACTAGTATTATCATAGCAGTTGCTTGCAAACATAGAGATCAAGCTTATATTTTATCTAGATATATAATTGAAGAAATTAAAAAAAAATCTCCTATTTGGAAAAAGGAACACTACAAGAATAAAGAAAGTGAATGGTTAAAAGGAAATCCAATTAATGCTAATTAATTTTAGTGCCTTCAGGAATACAAATTTCAGATCTAGTTAAAAATCTTTTGCCAGTACCATTATCTAATGAAAACATTCCACCCATACCTTCAATACAATCAATAATTAAATCTGTATTTTTCCATGCTTCATGTTGTGTTTCACTAATATAAAAAGGAATATCACCAATTTTTCCAATTAAAACATCATCTTCACCTACTAAATATTCTTTTGCTGGATAACACATTGGGGCACTTCCATCGCAGCAACCACCAGATTGATGAAAAAGTAATTCCTTACCATGATTTTTTTTCAAATCTTCAATAAGTTTTAAGGCTGAGGGTGTAGCAGTGACTTTCATATTTATATAAGGCCCGTAGTTTAATACGGGCCATTATAATATATCTGTTAAAAGAAGCCTAATTTTTTCTCACTGTAAGACACGTGTAAATTTTTCACTTGTCTATAGTGATTAAGCATCATTTTATGTGTTTCTCTTCCGATTCCAGATTGTTTATACCCTCCGAAGGCAGCATGAGCTGGGTAAGCGTGGTAACAGTTAGTCCAAACTCTACCAGCCTGAATACCTCTTCCCATTCTATAAGCAACATTTCCATTTCTAGTCCAAACTCCGGCTCCTAAACCATAAAGAGTATCATTAGCAATTTCTAATGCTTCTGCTTCATCTTTAAATTTAGTTACTGATACTACTGGTCCAAAAATTTCTTCCTGGAATACTCTCATTGAGTTATTTCCTTCAAAGATAGTTGGTTCAATGTAGTTACCCTTTTCTAGGCCACTATTTACTTTTGCAACATTTCCACCACATAGAACTTTGGCACCTTCTTTCTTACCTAAATCTAAGTAAGATTTTATTTTTTCCATTTGTTCTACAGATGCTTGTGCTCCAATCATAGTTTCCATTTGTAAAGGATTACCTTGTTTAACAGCTTTAGTTCTAGCTATAGCTTTTTCCATGAACTTCTCATAGATTGACTCTTGAACTAACACTCTACTAGGGCAAGTACAAACTTCCCCTTGGTTGAGAGTAAACATTGCAAATCCTTCCATACATTTATCAAAGAAATCATCATCTTTATCCATGACATCTTCAAAGAAAACATTTGGAGATTTTCCGCCTAATTCCAAAGTGATTGGGATCAAGTTTTGTGACGCATATTGCATAATCAAACGTCCTGTTGTTGTTTCACCAGTAAAAGCAATCTTTTTGATTCTTTTAGATGATGCTAATGGCTTACCTGCTTCAAGACCAAAACCACTAACAACATTAACAACTCCTGGAGGTAACAAGTCTCCAATAAGTTCCATTAAAAGTAAGATAGATGCTGGTGTTTGTTCAGCTGGTTTTAAAACTACACAGTTTCCTGCAGCTAATGCTGGTGCAAGTTTCCATGTTGCCATTAATAATGGAAAATTCCAAGGTATAATCTGTCCAACTACACCAAGTGGCTCAGGTATATGATAAGAATATTCACTATTACTTATCTCTGCAACTGAACCTTCTTCTGCTCTTATTACTCCAGCAAAATATCTCCAATGATCAACAACTAGTGGTAAATCTGCTGCCATACATTCTCTGATTGGTTTTCCATTATCTAGACATTCAGCAGTAGCTAATAGTTCAAGGTTTTTTTCAATAACATCTGCTATTTTAAGTAGCATATTTGATCTTTCAGTTATCGATGTAACTCCCCAAGCAGGAAAAGCTGCATGTGCTGCATCTAAAGCAGCATCAACATCCTTTGCATCTGATCGCGGAACTGAACATATAACCTCATTATTGATAGGACTTACGTTATCAAAATATTTACCTGATTTTGGCTTAACAAATTTGCCTCCTATAAAATTTCCATATTGTTCTTTAAATGGAAATTTTACTTTTAAGTGAGATGTATCTAATAACGGAGATCGTCCTCCTTTTACAGTTTCTGTACTCATTTTTTTCCTCTCTCTCTTATTGTTTTTTTTTAGCTTATTTTTTTTAATCGGCTTTTGTAACTTCTTTTTAGTCACACCCTTTTTCTTTTTTTTTTTTACTTTTTTAATAATCTTATTTTTTTTAGGTGATCGCTTGACTAAATCTCTCTTAATTTTTTTTTTAGTCTTACGTTTGGATTTTGACTGTTTGGCCGTTTTTCTATTTATATTAGCCATCTTATATCTAAACAAAAATTGATATTAAGATCTATTATTTATGGTAAAATTTTTCTACTCAAGATTGAATATAACCTACATCTTGTGCTTAAATCAAATGTGGCTAATATTTAAAAAATGAATGAAGATAAAAAAAAAGAATTACAGTCAGCAACGTTTGAAAGACTTCTTAAACACTTGGATGAAAGAAAAGATGTTCAAAATATAGATATAATGAACCTTGCTGGTTTTTGTAGAAATTGCTTATCAAGATGGTATCGCGAAGAAGCTGAAAAAAAAAATATTTTAGTCACTGACCTTGAGGCACGTGAACACGTTTATCGAATGCCTTACTCTGAATGGAAAGAAAAATACCAAAAATAAACTATTTAATATTTTGAGACATTTGATTTGGCAGCCACAAAGCAATCTCTGGAAAAATTATAATGATTACAACTGCTAAAATCATTAATAAAAAAAGAGGAAATGCACTTTTTGCAATGAAACCCATATCTTTATTGGCCAAGCCTTGAAGTACAAATAAATTAAAACCTACCGGAGGAGTAATTTGAGCCATTTCAACTACAATCACAAGGTATATTCCAAACCAAATCATGTCAAAACCTGCCTGTCTTATCATTGGTTCGATAATGGCCATCGTTAATACAACAGCTGAGATTCCATCTAAAAACATTCCTAAAATTATATAAAAAATAGTTAAAATAAAAATTAACATATATGGAGAAAGACTCATTCCCTTAATCCATATAGCCAAGTTTCTAGGTAATCCTGTAAAACCCATAGCTAAAGATAAAAAAGTTGAGCCTGCTAATATAAATGCGATCATACATGACGTTTTAGTTGCACCTAATAATGATAATTTAAAAGTATTTTTATTAAGAGTTTTTTGAAACCAAGATAAAATTAAAGCACCAACTACACCTAAGGATGCTGCCTCAGTTGCAGTTGCAATGCCTGTATAAATGGAACCTATAACTGAAATTATTAAAAATATAACTGGTAAAAGTTGTCGTGATCCCTTAATTTTTTGTAAAAAGGAAAAATTTTGTATTACTTTAGGCATTAATCTCTTATTAAAAACTGACCAAATGACAACATAAGACATAAATAAAATTGCTATCATTATTCCTGGAATAATTCCTGCCATAAAAAGTTTAGCAATAGAGTCTTCAATTGTTACACCGTAAATAATTAATATTATCGAAGGAGGTATTAATAATCCTAGAGTTCCTGAACCAGCGAGACTTCCTAATAATAATTTTTCAGGATATTTTCGTTTTCTAAGTTCTGGGATTGACATTTTACCAACAGTAGCAACTGTTGCAGCAGAAGACCCTGAGATTGCAGCGAATAAAGCACACCCAACTACATTTACATGTATTAAACCACCAGGCAGTTTTGATAACCAAGGTGACAATCCCTTAAATAAATTTTCAGATAGTTTGGTTCTAAACAATATTTCCCCCATCCAAACAAACAAAGGTAATGCAGTTAATGTCCAAGATGAACTTGTGCCCCATATAGTTGTTGCCATAGCATCTCCAACTGGTCTAGTAGTAAATAGCATCATTCCAATCGCAGATACTGCTATCATACTTAAAGCTACCCAAACACCTGAGCCTAATAAAAATAATAATAATGAAATAAAAAAAATAGTTAAAAATACTTCATTCATGATTAGTTCATTTTTTTACCAATTATTGAAAAAATTAAATGATGAAATACACAAATAAAAAATATCAATGAACCTATTGCGACAAAAGTTTGTGGAATCCAAATAAAAATTTCATCTGCTCCTTCACTTCTTTCCTCAAACTTAATTGAAATTATAGTCATTTTAATAAAATAAAAAGCCATAAAACCAGAAAAAAAACTTGCTATAGACAAACACCAAAATTCTGTAATTCTTCTTTTCTTATTTTCTAACTTTTCTAGAAACAGGGTTATTCTTATGTGAGCTTTGTCGTAAAAGGTATAGGCTAGTGCAAAGAATGATGAAGCTGCCATACAGTAACCTGAGTATTCTGCTAACCCTCTTATATAAAAACCAAAAATTCTAGATATAATTCCAGTTAAAACAAATAGTGCTACAAATACTAAAAAAGCTGCAGCTAAATAGCCTGAATAATTATAAATAGATTTTAAAATATTATTAAGTTTATTTATCATACCAAAAAGGCCGTTAATTAGTAACGGCCTTTTTAATTTATAATATTATTTATATGCAGCTAAAACAGCTTGTCCTCTAGAGCCAGCTCTATCGGCCCACTCTTTTGACATTGTTGCCCCAACTTCTTTAAAATGGTTATTTAAAGCTGAATTTACTTTACCAACTTTCATACCTGCGTCGGCTAAAGCTTTTTTATCTGCCTTGTTACCTTTTTTAGATAAAGCCCAACCTTTTTTTTCTGCTTTTGCAGCCTCTGACATTACTAACTTTTGAGTTGCGGAGTCTAATTTATTCCATGCATCTTTATTAACAATAATCATATTTTTTGGGTACCATGCTGCAATATCATAAAAATACTTCACTCCATTTTCCCAAATTTTACTGTTCTTTCCAGTAGTTGGTGAAGTAATCATACTTTCAACTGCTCCAGTTGAAAATGCCTGACTTATTTCAGCAGCTTCAATTTTAGTTGGAGCCATTCCAGTAAGCTCAGCCAATCTAATTAAAGAAGAATTGTATGCTCTAAACTTCAATCCTTTTAAATCCGATTTAGAATTAATTTCATTTTTACTGTAAAGTCCTTGAGCAGGCCACGGAACCGCGTATAAGAATACTAGACCTTTAGCATCTAACCCTTTAACTATTTCTGGTTTTGATGCTTTGTACAATTTCATCGCATCATCGTATGACGACGCTAAAAAGGGTTGAGAGTCAATTTCAAGCAATGGATCTTCTTTACCTAAAGCTGACATGAATCTTTCCCCTATTTGAGCCTGTCCTGTTCGAACTGCTCTAAAGATTTCTCCACCTTTGTATAAAGATCCACCAGGGTGAGTAATTATTGTTAATTTTCCACCACTTTTATCTGAAACGTTCTTAGCAAATTCCGTTGCATTGGCAGAGTGAAAATTAGAAGCACCATAAGCTAGTGCCATATCCCATTTATCTGCTGAAAATGCTGAGTTAGCATTTAACAAAACTGCAAAAAATAATACTAAAATTTTATTAATTATTTTCATTATTCCTCCTTTTTTAATTTTCACTATTTCATTACGAACTTTAGTTAAAAGCAATAAAAAAATATTTTAATTAAAATAAAAAAATGACAAAATAACTATTTTTCTTTAAGTCTTGGAAATAATTCTACAAAATTACAAGGTTTATGATTTATATCTAATTGATATTTAAGAATACCTTCCCATGCATCTGTAACTCCACCTGAAGATCCAGGCAAAGCAAATACATATTTCCCCTTTGCCAAAACAGCACAAGCTCTAGATTGTATAGCTGAGGTTCCCACAGTCTTTAAACTAATAGTTCTAAATACTTCTCCAAAACCAGGAATATGTTTGTCTGCAATTTCGTCAACTGCTTCCGGGGTAATATCTCTTCCTGTTAACCCTGTTCCACCTGTGGTAATAATAACATCTATATTTTTTTTATTTACCCAATCTTTTAAAATTTTAATAATTTCCTCTTTAGTATCTTTACAAATTTTCCTGTCTACCAAATTATGTTTAGCTTCTTTAATCTTATTTACTAAAATACCACCTGACTTATCATTATCCAAAGTTCTGGTATCTGTAACTGTTAAAAGTGCTATATTTACAATCATAAATTTAAATTAATTTTAATGATTATATTACCATCTTTATTTTTTCTAACAGCAATATTATACTCTAGTGTAGGTTTTGGTGGTGGATCTACTTACCTAGCACTTTTGTTAATCTGGGATATACCTTATCAAATTTTTCCTGTTATTGCTCTTTGTTGCAATATTATTGTTGTTTCGGGAAACTGTTTTAACTACATTAAGGCTGGTAATATTAATTATAAATTATTAACACCTTATTTAGTTTCTTCTGTTCCCTTGTCATTTATTGGAGGAACTCTATCAATAAATAAAAGTTTTTTTGAAATTCTATTATTTGTTGTATTAATTTGCGCAGGTTTTTTACTTTTTTTCAATTTTAAATCATTTGACGATACCAAGATTATTAAAAAAAAAATTCCTGCAGCAATTTCAATCTTAATTGGTGGATCAATTGGATTCATATCTGGTGTTGTAGGAATTGGTGGAGGAATTTTTTTAAGCCCAATACTTTTATTAATTAAAGCAGACAAGGCCAAGCATATAGCTACAGCAGCATCATTATTCATTTTGATTAACTCTATAGCTGGTATTTTTGGTCAATTCACAAAACATTCTGTTTTTTATGAAATTGAAAATTATTGGCTACTTTTCTTAGCCGTGTTAATAGGTGGCCAGTTTGGAAATTTTTTAAATTTAAAAATTTTTCCAGCAAGAGTGCTTGTGCTTGTAACTTCAGCTCTAGTAATTTTTATTTCTATAAGAATGGGATTGAAGTTGTTAGTTTAATACTTATATAAATCAATATATTATAACCATGAAAACATTTAAAGCTTTTGGGCCAACTTTGGGTAAAGGAAAATTATCCAATAAAATTGTAAATGTAATAAATAATTATATTGATATTTACAAAATATCAAAAAAAAATGATTACAGCTCAAAACTTGCTAGCCAAATTAAAAATGAAATAAAATTAGATAAGTCTTTTATAAAAAAAAACTTATCTAAAGAATTAATTAAGAATATAAAAAAATATTTAGAAAAATCAGGTATTAATAATTATAAAGAAATTAAGATAATTAACCTGTGGGTAGTTAGACAATTTAAAAATGAATACAATCCAATTCATTATCATAATGGCCAAATATCTGGTGTTGGCTATCTTAAAGTCCCTAAAAATATGAACCAAAATGATTTGGTAAAAAATAAAAAGATTAAAACTAATGGGACTATTGATTTTATAAATGGTCAAAAAAACTTCTTAAGTGAAAGTATCTACAACTTAAATCCTAAATTAGGCGATCTATTAATCTTTCCAAATTATCTAATGCATGCAGCTTATCCATTTAACGTAGATGGTGAGAGAAGATCATTTTCTTTTAATATAAAAATTACATTTAAAAAATAATTTACACCATTAATAAATGGTTGTATAAAGAGGTTGCCGATTTAATCCGTATTGCAGGCATTAATTGCTAAAATGGAAATCATTAAATAATTGGCAAAAGTAGTTAGGTTAAATAGTGTGCTTCGCGTATGGCTAAACACTAAAGAAAAGAAATATTAAATGGATTTAGAATTTTTTAAACAAATAAGAATTTTGGATGGTGGAATGGGTCAGGAGTTACTAGCAAGAGGTATGGATCCAAATGGTGCTCTATGGAGTGCAAATGCTTTAATTCAAGAAAAATATCATCCACTTTTATTGAATACACATTTAGATTTCATAAAAGCTGGTGCAGAAGTTATCGTAACTAATACATTTGCATTAAGAAAAAAAAGATTAAAAGACAATAATATTGAGGATAAATTTAAATATTTAAATACAAAAGCTGCAGAAATTGCAAAAAAAACTAAAATATTTAATCCTAATGTATTAATTGCGGGTGGGTTACCTCCACAAAACAATACATATGCTGCGGATACTAGAAATGCCAATGAAATTAGAAAAAATTTTTATGATCAAGCAAAAGTTATAAATCCGTTTATCGATTTTTTTTATTTTGATGTTTTAAGTAGTTTTAGAGAAGTAAAGTTAGCAATTGATGCTATAAAATCCTTTGATAAACCATACTTAATTGGAGCTCATATTTCTGAAGGAACAAAATTGCCGAGTAATGATCGAGTTTCTACTCTTATTGATAAAATTGAACACAAAAAATTGATCGGTTTAATGCTTTCTTGTGTTTCTCCTGAAAACTATGAAAAAAATATTAATGAAATTAAAAGTTTAGGTGTTCCATTTGGATTTAAGCTTAATGCCTTTATAACAACAACTAATACAAAAGGCGATTATACGTCTGCCTACAAAAAGAGTAAAGGAAATCCAAATGAATTTTTAGGTCAAAGAAAGGATCTAAACCCAAAAAAAATGTATCAATTTGCTAAAAAATTTAGAGACGCTGGTGCAACAATTTTAGGTGGTTGTTGTGAAACAAGGCCAGAACACATAAGGGAAATGGCTAAACTCAAATAATTAATCATTGTCGGTTAAGCCTGCACCTGCACCACTTTGCTTTAAACTATCACTCTCTTCTACAAAAGTATTTTCAGAAAGTTTATACAGTTCCTTCCACTCTTTTTCTTCAAATGAGTCTACATTTTCTATAAATCTGATTATGATATTATTGCTTAAATTTACTATTCCATCATTTAGTGAGTTAGAATATATGCTGTGATTGTAATTTAATAAAAAATTTCTATTATCCATCTCAAGTAATATTTTTTTTCCCAAAACTTCTGAAGCTCTACTTACAAAAGGAAGAAAAAGTAATGGAAATGCAATGTTTTCGAATTTTATCTTTTCTAAATTTTCTAAAGACCTAACTTGATCTAAAAAATTTACCCCAGTAATTATAGGGCAATACTCAAATTGTTTTTTTTTATTGTCATCGCTTATTAGGATTATTTTTTCAAATTTTTTTTTACTTCTTGTTCTGAAATAGTAGTTCAAATTTTTAACACCAGGTATTCCAAACATTTCTAATAGTCTAATATTTTTTCCAATTTCTTCAGCTATACCCCATTCAAATCCAGTTGCTCTACTCGCTCTTTTTGACACCGTATCTATTTCACTTAATGATTTCATGAATTTAAAGAATTATATACCCAACTATCATTATAACTTCTTAACTGTTCAGGTAATGGAGCTCCCTGAAACATGCAAATTCTTAACCACTTATCTGACCTTGGATCAAATTTAAGGGCTCCAAAAAATGATAGTTTTAATCTTAACATATCAATGGGAATTATGGATTTGCTAATTGTATTATCCTGTATTTCTGAGTATGGAAACTTTTCAACTATAAATGCTCTTCTAACAACGTGTCTTAAATGATTATTTTTTATTAGAAATTTATCAATTGTAGAACTATTTTTTGAAGCTGATAGAGCTTCATATAATTTTTTAATGTCTCTAGCAATAGCAAGTGGCTGCTCTAACTCAGACCCTTGTTCTTCAAATCTATTAGCCAATCTAGGCTCTTCTTTATTTTTTGAAATAAACCAAAAATTTTGATTATTTTCAACTTTTGAAAAATCTATTTTCAATATTTCTTTATACTTATCCTCCAAAATATCTCTTAATTCTTTGACAGTCCGATTAGTTGGTATATTAAAATACTGTTCTTCTTCAGAACTCATTTTATTGATTAACGGATTGACTATTTGATCGTATGGTTCCATCATCATTGAGACTATATACTCTATACACTCATCTTCTGAATTTTTCTCTACCCATTTATAAATTTCATTAAATGCAAATTCATTAGAAAAGTTAAAATCCTTTTCTAGGAAAGCGATAAATCTATTTAAATCACTTAATAAAGATTTGATTTTTTTTTGTTGATATTCGCTTTCAGTTGTCCATGAAGTGATATTTTTAATAGATCTTTTTAAACATTCTTTAAAAAAGTCACTATCTTTTTTTTTTACTTCTTTAATTTCTCTAATTTCTTTTAAAATTGTTTCTCTGGCTAAAACCCAATTATTTAAAAGAGTGGGATGATTAACAATAAATGGAGCCATACCTAAACCAGTTGAATTACCAATCCCAAGATTTCTACAAATTTCAGGATCTAAATTGATTGCTTTTTTAGGGTTTTTGTTTTTTGCTACATGATTTACTTGGTCAAAAGTGAATTGTCTAACTAAGTAAACCAACATCATTTCAAGTCTAAATGGTCCATAGATTTCTTTCCTATCTTTAATTCTAAATCTATCAGCCAATCCAAATTTACCTGATCCATAAACTGCTGTAGTTCTATATAAATACCCAACACTTGACAGTAATGAAATATCAGGTTGTTTACCTTCACTTAAACTTTCAACCACATGGTTAAACACTCGTACAGATTTATTTGCTCTAGATAACGTTAATTCTTTATAGGAAAGTCTTCCTACTTCTTGTTTTGGTACTTCATTTTTTAATCTTTCAATATCTTTTTTTGTCGGAACCCCATCATGAAGTGTAAATGCTGCATCCCATTTTGTGGCAATAACTCTATCAGACCTCTCGTCTTCTTTTAATTGATTTGCAAAACATATGAGTGAATAAATTCTATTATCTTTTTTAAATGAATAAATTGCAGTACCGTGACCTAATGCATTTAATTCAAATAAATCCCTTTTATATTCCCAGTCTTTAAATTCTTTTAAAAAGCTTCTTAAAAAAGACAATTTTGACTGATGGAAAGATCCAAGCTTAGAAAGCTTCATTACAGTATCTGGGCTTCTTAAGCTAATCTTCATTAATTTATTTCTTTATAAAAATTGTACCAATTGTTTCCTAAAATTCCATTGATCTCTTCTTCATTAAAACCAGTTTTTTTTAAACCATTTTCTAAATTTTTAAACCCTCTTGCATCAACAAACCAATCTGGTTGTTTTGGAAAGCCAGGTTTATCTTTTGATCCTTCACCATAATTTTTAGCTTTTGTCCAAGTGCCATTTCTCATCCATTCAACAATACTATCTGGTTGATTAATGCATAGATCAGAGCCTATTCCAATATTTTTTGTCCCTATAATATCAGCTGTTCTAGCTGTCATTTCACAGAAACTTTCTAAAGTACAATTTGTACCTCCTTTTAAATGATGAGCATACAATGATAGACCGAGCATACCTCCGCTGTCTCCTAGAGTTTTTAGTAAATCATTTGATTTATTTCTTTTAGCTGCATGCCAAAAAGTTGGGTTTGCATGTGTTATAGCTATAGGTTTTTTACTGATATGTATTGCATCTAGTGTGCTTCTCTCAGCTGAATGAGACATATCAATTACAATACCAACTCTATTCATTTCTTTGATTGCTTCTTTTCCAAAATTAGTGACTCCACTATCATTAGTTTCATAACAGCCCGTAGCGAGTAAAGATTGATTATTGTAAGTGAGTTGCATGAATCTACATCCTTGATTATGAACCTTCTCAATTAATCCTATGTCATCCTCGATAGGTGAACAATTTTGAAATCCAAAAAAAATTGCAGTTTTATTTTCTAATTTTGCTTTTTCAATATCGTTAAAATCTTTGCCTAAAAAAATCAAATCTTGATTTTCCTTAAAATGAATATCCCAGGATTTAATAACATTCTGAAGCTCATCAAAATCTTCATGATAGACTATAGTTACGTGAACAGCATCTAGTTTTGCCTCTCTATTAATTTCAAAGATCTCTCTAGACCAGTTACAGTATTGCAAATTATCAATTTTAAAATTCATTATGCCTCATTACATGCAAAGAATATCAATAAGTTTAATAATTTCTATTAATTTTATTGAAATTTTAACCTTAATTTGAAATAACTACTCAGGTGATAAAGAATTAACACCTAATGTCTAAAATTAAATCAAAAAAAGTATCAATTATAATGGGAAGTCAATCTGACTTTAAAACTATGATATTTTGTAAAAAAGTCTTAAAAAGTTTAAATATAAAGTTCGAAACTAAGATTATTTCTGCCCATAGAACCCCAGAAAGAATGTATCAATTTGCAAAAAATGCTGAAAAAAATGATATAGCAGTTATTATTGCAGGTGCTGGTGGCTCTGCACATTTACCTGGAATGATTTCAGCATTAACTTCTTTACCTGTTTTAGGGGTTCCAATTGAAAGTAAAAAACTAAGGGGTTTAGATAGTTTGCTATCAATAGCCCAAATGCCAAAGGGTATTCCCGTAGGAACGCTCGCAATTGGAAAGGATGGTGCTATTAATGCAGCACTTTTAGCTGCTTCTATAATTGGAAATATTGACAGTAAAGTCAAAAAAAATTTAAAGCAGTTCCGTTTAACTCAAACACGATCAGTAAAAAAAAAACCTAAATAAGTTTAAATATGTCAAAACCAACTCTTGGAATTATTGGTGGAGGTCAACTAGGAAGCATGCTTGCAGTTGCTGCTAATAAATTAAAAGTAAAAACGGTTATTTTTTGTGATGATATCCAAGCACCAGCACAAAGATTTTCTAATGAATTTATTCATGGTCACTACAACGATCAAAAAAAAATTAATGAATTTGTAAACAAAGTAGATGTTATTACATATGAATTTGAAAATATTCCCTATGAAACTTTAAGCGAAATTAATAAAGTAAAACCCGTAATACCAAAACCTTCAGTTAATAGAATAATTCAACATAGATTAGCTGAAAAAGACTTCATCAATAAACTAAATATAAGAACAACAAGATATGCCTCAATTGAAAAAAAATCTGAAGTGAGCTCATTGCAAGATTTGTTACCTGGCCTTCTAAAAACTACCACTTTAGGGTATGACGGAAAAGGACAACATTTAATAAATAATGTTGAAGATTTAGATTCAATAAATGTAGATTTTTCAAGAGGTTATATTTTAGAAAAATTAGTAAAATTAAAAAAAGAAATTTCAATAATTGTTACAAGATTTAGTGATAAAAAATATGAAATTTATGAACCTATAGAGAATCTTCATGAAGATCAGATACTTAAATATTCCTCTATTCCTGCTGATATAAGTGATAAGATTTTAGATCAATCAAAAATGTGGGCAATTCAATTAGCCGAAGAATTAAAATATGTTGGTACTTTATGTGTTGAATTTTTCATTGATAGGAATGAAAATCTTTATGTTAATGAAATAGCACCAAGAGTTCATAATTCTGGTCACTTAACAATCAATGCTTACAATATAAGTCAATTTGAAAATCATATCAGGGCAGTTTGTAAATTAGATCAAATTCCACTTAAAAAGATTTCAAATGCTAAAATGACAAATATTATTGGAGATCAAATCATTGTTTATAGAAATAAAAAAATTAACTCTAATGAATTTTTCTTTGATTATTTAAAAAAAGATATAAAAGATAAGAGAAAAATGGGTCACTTGACTACTTTAACTAAATAATCAAATCTTAAAATAGATGATTAAAATTATAGGTTTTTTAATTGCAGTTTTTTTATATAACTCTTTAACAATTGCCATGGAAAAAAAACCCTATCATCACCTTCCAGATGGAACATTCAGAAATCCAGAAGGATCACCTGTAAGATCTAAAGATGTTAATTTTTCATACAGACTATTTTCTAAAGAAAAGAAAAAAATAGACCTAACAGTTCCAGCAGGTCATGTTGTTGATAAGAAAAAAGTTTTATCTGATCTAAAGAAGTATGAAAATGAAGATTATATTGCCTGGATTGGTCATGCAACATTCTTAATAAAATTAGGCAATACTTCAATTATCACCGATCCTGTTTTCTCAAAAAATGCCGGTCCTTTAATTTTTGGTCCTGATAGATTTACCGAACCTGCTCTAAATTTAAATGAAATTCCAAAAACCGATTTATTTTTATTAACTCATAATCATTATGATCATCAAGATATGGGCACTATTAGAAGATTTCCCTTTAAAGATGCTAAAGTTTTATTACCTCTTAAACTTGGAAAATATTTTAGACCATATAGATTTAAAGATGTAAATGAAATGGATTGGTACGATGAAATTAAAATTAATAATGATTTGAAAGTTTCTTTTTTACCAGCAGTCCATTGGTCTAAAAGAAGTTTAACTGATACAAACAAAACTCTGTGGGGAAATTTTTTAATTGAATATAAAGGAAAAAAAATACTCTTTGCATGTGATACGGGTTACGGAAATATTTATAAGAAACTAGGAAAAAAATATGGTCCAATAGATATATCTATGATCAATATAGGTGCGTATAATTTTAAACCAATGTTTGAAAAATCAATTTATCACACGACACCAGAAGAAGCTTTAAATGTTGCTCAAGATTTAGAAAGTAAAAAAGTTATTGGGACGCATTGGGGTACATTTGTTCTATCTTTAGAGCCAATTATGGAACCACCTGTGAGATTTAAAAACAATGCAAATAAGTTTGGTTTCAAAAAAGATGATGCAATTATATTTAAAATTGGTGAATTCAAAAAGATAAAAGATATTTTGAAATAAATGTTAAAATCCATAGAAGGAAATTTTGATAACCCCGAAGTAAATGAAATGTTAGTTAAACATTTTATTGAATTAAGATCTGTATCACCTGAAGGCAGTGCACATGTTTTAGATATTGCAGGATTAAAAGATCCAACTATAAAATTTTGGAGTTTATGGGAGAATGAACAATTAATGGGTAGCGGAGCTCTTAAATTTTTAGATGAAGATCATGGTGAGTTTAAGTCTATAAGAATTAATGATAAATTTAGAAAAAAAGGCAATGGAATTAAAGTAATAAATCATTTAATTGATGAAGCTAAAAAATTGAATATTAAGAAATTAAGTCTAGAAACAGGTGCAGGTGTTTTCTTTAACCCAGCTAGAAAATTATTTACTAAATCTGGTTTTAAAGTTTGTGAACCATTCTCTCATTATGAAAAGGATATTAATTCTGTATATATGTGCTTGCTTATAAGCAACTAAGCGGATTTTTTTTACAATCATTGGGTTAATTTAGTTGACAAATCCTTAATAAATCTAAACAAAGCCATATTACTTAATTATAAGTAATAAAAGTAACATAACAAAAAGTAAGAAGATAAATATGAGTCTACAAGGAAAAGTAAAATGGTTCAATCCAACCAAAGGTTTTGGTTTTATTGAAAGAGAAGATAAAGAAAAAGATGTATTCGTTCATGTCTCAGCAGTAAGAGATGCTGGTATGAATGGTTTAGATGAGGGTCAAGCTTTGACTTTCGATGTTGAAGATGGTCCTAAAGGTCCTTCAGCAGTAAATTTAAAAACTGCATAATATTCACACTTTCTATTGGCTGCAATTATCTAATTAGATTAATTTTTTTAATTGTTTAATTAAAATTTCAGCCAATACCAATCAATTTTTTTTTATAAAATTATTTACAATCTCATTAAACTCATCTGGTTTTTCTAAATGAACATTATGAGAGCAACCTTTTATTATTTTTAAAATACTATCTGGAATATTGTTATTTAAAGTCTCAACTTGATTATAATTATAGGCCTTATCATGATCACCCCAAATAATTAAAGTTTCATTTTTAATATTTTTTAAATTGTCCATTCCACTCCAACTCTTCATAGCAATAAGGCCATTATCAACAGCCTCTAAAGAAGTTTGCTTTCCAGCAGTGTCACAAAGATAAAAATACTTTGCTTTTTCTTCTTTTATAAACCATGTTTTAGCTATTCGATTAGCAGTGACTTCTAATCCATTATCTTTTAATTTTTTTCTTGACTCTTCCATTGTTTCAAATCTACCTGGTATATTTCCTCTAGGTCCTGTTCCGTAACAGATCAATTTTAGTATTTTATTACTGGAAATTTTTGCCATTTCTTGAACAATCATTCCACCCATTGAATGTCCAAGTAAATTAAACCTGTCTATTCCTTTTTTGTATAATGAATTTAAAATTGTTTTTGCCATACACTCAATTGAGTCACAAGATTTAACTTTATTACTTTTGCCAAAACCAGGAAGCGCAGGAGAAAGAACTCTGAAATTTTTCTTAAAATATCTTATTTGAGGCTCCCACATTTCTGAGGAGCCGATAAAACCATGCACTAAAACTAATGGAGTGCCTTTACCTACATCATTAATATATATATCTTGCATAATTTATATAACTATTATTGTATTGCTTGAATGACTAAAAGACAAATTACAGATATTAATAATCTTAAGTTTGAACCATTTGATAATTACGGAGAGATAGTGCCAGGCATGAGTTGGCACAAAATTAGCTACGATAAAGAAAATGGTGGACAAGGTACATATGTCTTAAAAATGGAGCCTGGTGCAAAAAGTCTACTGCACGAGCACACAGGTTTTGAAGAATTTTTAATGTTAGATGGAGAGTTGATTGATCCTGATGGTATTGTTTTTAAAAAGGGTGATTTTGTTTCATTTAAGCCTGGATCTCAGCATTCCTCGTATACAAAAAATGGTTGCTTGGTCCTGGTTTTTATGAGAGGAATTAATAAAGCAATCTAATAAAATTATTTCAAAAATATTAAATTATGATCGGAATCTTAGGTGGAATGGGTACTCAGGCTGGTCTTGATTTTTGCAATAAACTTGCAATGATTAATAGAGGTAAAGTTGATCAAGAGTACCCCCTTTTTATTTTATACAACAAATCAGATATCCCAGGCCGACCAGAGTCAATTAGCATTCATGCAAAAAGCTCATCGAATAAAAAAGGAGAACCTAAAAATTTAAAAAAATATAATAAAGTTTTAAAAAGTTTAATCATTGGGTGTCGCTCTTTGGAAAAAAGTGGTTGTAAATTTATTGTGATTCCGTGTAACACTGCTCACTATTGGTATGATGATCTTCAAGAAAGAATTAGAATTCCTATAATTAACATGCCCAAGGAAGTTTTTCTGCATACTCGTAAAGTATGTAAAAAAAATTCAAAAATAGGACTTTTAGCTACAGAAGGAACTTTAAAAACAGGTGTATACAAAAAATTCTTTGATAAAAATTTTGAATTAATTATACCAAATAATAAATTACAAACAAATAGCGTTAATAAAGCCATAAAATTTGTAAAAATGGGAAAAATTAAGGAAGCTGAAAAAGCTATTAAATCTGCTGTTAAGTATTTGATGAAATTAAAATGTAAAAAAATTATACTTGGTTGTACTGAGCTACCAATAGCTATTTTTGCATTTAAATCATTTAAAAAGATTAAGCTATCAAAAATTTTTCTAGACCCAAATTTAATGTTAGCTCATGTTTCTATGAAAAAATATTTAAAAAAATAATGAAAATCAAAAAAGAGAAGCCCTATGTAATTTATATGGCTGAGCATATATATAAAAAGATAGTTGAAATAAAAAAAAATAATCCAGAATTTTCAAATTTAGATGCTATTGAAGGCTTTATAGGTACTAACGAATATCAAGATATAAGTTCAGGCAAATTCCATGATAATTGGTTCGAGGATTTAGAAAATAATAAATTTATTGACAAACAGTCAGGTAAAAAAATTCCTAATGAAACTATTAATCTTTTGAAAATGCAAAAAGACATAACTATAAAACAATTAATAGAATATCCTAAACTATATTATGCAAAAAGCTCTTTTCCTCTTGAAATTTCACAACGTTCTTTTGATCATTTGTGGAGAGTATGCGAAAGTTATGAACTTTGGTGCAAAGAAACTAACCAGCAAAACTTAATATTTCTTAATATTATTAATTAGTTAATTTTAATTTTTTTCTTGTTTCTTTAATTCTTTTTTTTACCATTTTTTGAAATTCAGTATCATCTTTTTTTGGTATTAATATTTCTTTAATGTTTTGTCCTGTTGACTTTCCAGTCATTTTGGTAATAGCCTGGTCAGAACTGTAAGTTAGGCTGGCTTGATAAACATTACCAGATTTTGCAAGAGTATAAGCAGGTCCTAGTAGAGCAGTGTTTTGAGCACACCCGGTCAATATAGCTAAAAGGCAGATTATTTTAAATATTTTTTTCAAACTCATTGATCCTCTTGCTTATCTTTATGTATTTTTGAATACAACTCAAGATCGAATATAATCATTTTAGGTCATAAATAGGTAATATAATTAGTAAATTTATCTTATAAGTCAAAAATGATTAGAATTTTTCCATTTATCTTTATCGTTTTATGGTCTTCTGCTTTTGTTACAACAAAACCTATCATTGATAATAGCGATCCTTTTGCTGCGCTCGCTTTTAGATTTTTTTTTGTAGCCTTGGGTTTTTTAATATTCTCAGTTTTTACAAAACAAAAAATTTTAATTACTAATAAAAACTTGATTCAATCACTTTTTAGTGGAGTTTTATTTCATGGTATTTATTTAGGTGGTGTTTTTTATTCAGTTTCAATAGGAATACCGACAGGTATTGCAGCGTTAATTGTAACATTACAACCTATTCTAACAAATGCTTTAGCAGGTAAATTTTTGAAAGAAGAAGTTTCTTTTAAGCAATGGATTGGTGTCATGCTCGGATTTATGGGGGCTGCTTTAGTGTTGGGATTTGATATTGGCATTAATCTTCCTCTTATAGGTGTTATATCTTCTTTTGTTGCTTTGCTAGCAATTACAACTTCTACTTTGTGGCAAAAAAAAATAGGTAATAACTTACCACTATCTGTAAGTAATATGTATCAAGCTGTAGGTGGGTGTGGTTTTCATGTGATAATTATTGTTATTTTTACTGATCCATATATTAATTTTACTAATACTTTTTTGATAGCTATGAGTCACCAAATAATCCTTGTGTCATTTGGTGCGTTCACAATATTAATGTTTTTAATTAATAATAATTCAGCTAGTAAAACTGTTTCTATATTTTTTTTAATACCACCGACCACTGCATTTATGGCATGGTTATTTTTAGATGAAGTACTAAATAATTTTGATATAATTGGTTTTGCTGTTGCGACTCTTGGAGTTTATATTGCTACAAGAAAAAATAAAATTTAAATACTTTTATAACCAAACTCTAAACAGCTATCTGTGATTGAATGATATAAAGATTCACCAAAACTTCTTAATGTAAATACTCTAACCTTGTATGGGTTGTCGTTTAGTACATCAACCATAATCGACATGCCATTGAATGTTGAATTTAGGCAATTATTTTTTTTAAGTTCATTAAAGTTATAAGGACATCCTTTTTTTAATACTTCCTTAGCACTTTCACCCTCTAATTCAATTATAGCTCTTGAGTGAGACAAATCAGTAATAGCAAAATTTGCTTCATCTAACTTTTCTTTTACTTCTTTTAAAATTTCTTTTTTTGTTGCTGTTAAAATCCAATTATTAGGTCCACTCCATAGAATTCTGGTGTTAGTATTATTACTTACATTAAGTGCTTCATTTTCTAAATTTAAATTGTCTATCTTTATATTTTCATTTGATGTTGAAGAGTTTTTGTATTGAGCTATCTGAACAATCAATAAATTTTTAGTTTCTGATATTCCTATTAAATTTTTTTCATCTTTACCTTCATGATCTCCAAAAAGACCTTTTATATGGATATTATTCAATGCTGAAATTAAAGTCATGATCTAACCCTTTCACCTTTTGGATCAACGTAGTGTGAAGAAACTATCTCAACTGGTATAACTTTATTTTTAAGTGGAGACATTACAAATAATTTTTCTCCAATCATGTTTTTTCCATCTTTCAGTATTGCTAAAGAAAATGGATTATCATACTCAACACTCCAACATGAAGCTGAAATATAACCTAATTTTGGATTGGGTAATGGAGCATTTGAATCTTTAACTAAATAAGATCCCTCAGGAATACTTGTTTTTTTATCTAATGGAACAACACCAACAACTTTTTGTCTATCTTCAGCTATAAATGCTTCTCTAGTTAACGATCTTTTACCTATAAAATCTTTCTTTTTACTTAGCAATCCCTCTAGTGAGTTATCATAAGGTATTGTTCTTCCATCAAGTTCTGATCCTGCTACGTGTCCCATTTCAATTCTAAGAGTTGATAAAGCCTCTGTTCCATATGGTTGAATTTTAAATTCTTGACCAACTTCTATAATCTTCTCCCACATAAAGTTTCCATTATCAGACTCAACGTTTACTTCATATGCAAGCTCCCCAGAAAACGAAATTCTAAAAATTCTAGCCTTTATTCCAAACAAGTCTCCCTCCATGTAACCCATAAAAGGGAGTCCATCATTCGATACATCAGAATTTGGAAATAATTTTTGCAATAAATCTCTAGATTTTGGTCCAGCAATTGCTGCTCCTGCCCATTGCTCTGTAGTTGAAACTACATTCACATTTAACTCTGGCCATACTAATTGCAAATAATATTCCAAATGGGAGAGAACATTTGCAGCTTGAGCTGTAGTAGTTGTCATATGATAATGGTTTTCTGAAATTCTTGTAGTTGTCCCATCATCCATAACAATTCCATCTTCTCTCAACATTACACCGTATCTAGCTTTACCAATCGGTAGCTTTAACCAAGCATTCGTATAAATTCTGTTAAGTAGCTCTGCTGCGTCTGGTCCTTTAATATCAATTTTCCCTAATGTAGTTACATCACAAACACCCACATTTGTTCTTACATTTTTTGCTTCTCTTTTAGATCCTTCAAATAAATTTTCATTTCCTTGATTGTAATATCTAGGTCTCAACCATACTCCTGCATCAACAAATACTGCATTATTTTTTTCATGCCATGAATGCATTGGAGATTTTCTAGTTGGTTTTGAGTGTTTGCCAACTTCTCTTCCAACAATTACTCCAATTGAGACTGGTGTATACGGAGGTCTAAAAGTTGTATGTCCTACTTCTGGTACTATTTTATTTTCTATACTGGACACTAATTGTAAACCATTAAGATTGCTTGTTTTTCCTTGATCAGTTGCCATACCAAGAGTGGTGTACCTCTTAACATGCTCTATTGATCGGTAGCCCTCTTTTAATGCAATCTCAACATCTGAAACAGCAACATCATTTTGAAAATCTAAAAATCTTTTATAATTTTTTCCTTTAGGTAATGGCACACACCAAAACTTGTCATGTGTAGATGATTTTTTTTCAATAACATTTGGAAAAGAAACCTTGTTATCATTATTAGTAATTTTTTTTGACAACTCATAACCAGTCTCAAATGAACTTTTCAAAGTTTCATCTAAATTATAAACTCCATTTGCGGCACCTAATGTTTTTTCATTTTGTTTTGATATACCTGGTACAAATGCATCAATGTCTTCATTAAATTTAGTTTTGTTTCCAGACTGTGACGCTAAATGAATAGTGGGTGTCCAAAAACCAGAAACACAAATACAATCACATATTATATTTTCTATGGATCCAAGTTTAGTTTTATCATCTGAAATTTTTGCAATATCTGCAGATTTTACTTTCTTATATCCTTGGGCTGCAACAACTACATAAGAGTTCTTAATATCAATTCCTAAATTTTTTGCTTCATCAATAATTTCAGAATGTGGATCTTTTCTTGTATCCAAAACAACGGAATGAATATCATTTTTTTTAAACTCAATCGCAGTTTCATAACCACTATCGTTATTTGTAAATATCAAAGGTTTTCTTCCTACTAGCACTCCATATATTTTTAAATATTCTTTTGCTGCAGATGATAGCATTACACCTGGCGTATCATTATTTCCAAAAACTAGAGGTCTTTCAATTGATCCAGAAGAAATCAAAACTTCTTTAGCTCTAATATACCAAAGTCTTTGTTTTGGATGAAATTTTTTTGTTTTTGGCAAGTGATCACTTACCTTTTCTGACATAACCAACATATTATGATCGTAATAACCAAATACTTGAGATCTATTTTTAACAACTACATTTGGCATTTCATTAAGCTCTGAAATGATTCCATCAGCCCATTCTTTGCCTGATTTATTTCCGATTTTAACTTCGCTTGTTAAAAGTGTTCCTCCAAATCTCGATTTATCTTCAGCTAAAATAACTCTAGCACCATTTTTTGCTGCAGCATAAGCACTTGCTAATCCTGAAGGTCCTGATCCTGCTATTAATAAATCACAATATTCATATTTATGTTCATATCTTTCTTTATCATGTCTTGTAGACGCAACACCAAGTCCGGCAGCTTTTCTAATAAACGGCTCATAAACTTTGTACCAAAAGCTTTTTGGCCACATAAATGTTTTGTAATAAAATCCAGCTGGAAGAAACATTTTTAATAAATTATTTATTGCTCCAATATCAAAATTAACACTAGGCCAACAATTTACACTAGTTGCTTCTAAGCCTTCAAAAAGTTCTTGTTCGGTGGCTTTAATATTTGGTTCCGTCTCACCATTTCTATATAATTGAACAATTGCATAAGGCTCATCAACTCCCGCTCCGAAAAAACCTCTGGGTCTATGATATTTAAAGCTTCTGCCAATCAAATGAATGCCGTTTGCTAGTAAAGCTGACGCAAGAGTATCTCCTTTATAACCATAATATGATTTGCCATTAAATTTAAAAGTTAATTTTTTATTTCTATCAATTAAGCCAATATTTTTCAGTCTAAAGTTCTGTGTCATTATGAATTATCCTCATTAGCTTTCATTGTTCTAAAAATTTCATGGGTTGATGTATCTCTTTCAACTTTGATCCATTGTCGGCAACCTGATAAATGATGCCATAGTTCTAAATGTTTTCCTCTCAAACTTTTTCTATTGTAGACAAAATTATCCCAATCTTGATCTGAAATTTCTTGATTTAGCTTAGGCCTTTTAACACTCGCATCACCTCCATAAGAAAACTCATTTTGTGATCTCATTCCACAATGTGGGCATTTAATATGAAGCATTTATGAAATCCAAGTTTTAGTTCCAAGTCCTTTTTCATCTAATAAGTGACCAGTATTAAATCTATTTAAACTATACCCAGCATTTAGTTTATGTACTCTGTCTTGTGCGATTGTATGTGCAAATGTCCAGCCAGATGCTGGGGTTGCTTTAAATCCACCATAACACCATCCACAATTTAAATACAATCCTTCAATATGTGTTTTATCAATAATAGGTGAGCCATCCATCGACATATCCATTATTCCACCCCAAGTTCTAAGCATTTTTAATTTACTTAAAAAAGGCATCATCGCAATTCCTTCAGTTAATACGTGTTGTAGAGTTGGTAAATTTCCTCTTTGAGCATAACTATTGTAGCCATCTAAATCTCCCCCCATAACCATTTCACCTTTATCAGATTGACTAATATAAAAATGTCCAGCACCAAATGTTACAACTTTATCTAAAACTGGTTTTACAGGTTCTGAAACACAGGCCTGAAGAAGATGCGTTTCTACCGGTAATGTCATATTTAATTTTTCTGCTAAAATATTTGTACTTCCTGCAACACATAGTCCAATCTTTTTAACTTTAATGTTACCTCTTGAAGTTCTAACTCCATTAATTTTGCCACCTTCAAGATCAAATCCGGTTACCTCACAATTTTGAATTATGTCTACTCCCATTGAATCTGCCTGCCTAGCATAACCCCAAGCAACTGCATCATGCCTAGCTGTTCCTGCACTTGGCTGCATTAAACCTCCAAAAATTGGAAACCTTACATTGTCTGAAAAGTCTGCCATTGGAATAACTTCTTTTACTTGTTCTCTATTTAAAAGAACTGCGTCTATTCCATTTAATCTCATTGAATTTCCACGTCTTGCATAGACATTCATTTGAGCATCTGAATGAGCTAGGTTTATTATTCCTCTAGGGGAAAACATTACATTGTAATTTAAATCCTGACTCATCTTTCTCCAAAGGTCCATTCCAAATTCACTAAATAATGCATTATCATCATGCATATAATTAGATCTTATAATTGTAGTATTTCTTCCAACATTTCCTCCACCTATCCATCCTTTTTCAATAATTGCTACATTTGTAATATTGTGCTCTTTAGCAAGGTAATATGCGGTTGCTAGACCATGTCCTCCTCCTCCAATAATAACAACGTCATATTCTTTTTTGGGAGTTGGATCTTTCCAGGCTAAATCCCAATTAATGTGGTTAGAAAAGGCATTTTTAATTAAATTGAATATTGAGTATTTTTGCATAATTTGATTTTATAACAGCAAATATAAATAGTTCTTATTTTTTTTATATATAATTATTAGAAGTTTCCAAAATAGCTAAAAAAGGATATTAATCCTCCAAAAAAAAATTGTAAATTTATAAGAATTTTAAATGAGTAAAGTAAAGACAGATATTCAAATAGCTAGAGAAGCTAAAATGCAACCTATAAATGAGATATTGGCAAAAATAAATGTGCCAGATGAAAGTGCAGCCTTTAGTCCTATGGGTAGGCATATTGCAAAAATTAACTTGGAGTATCTTGATACATTAAAAGATAAACCTGATGGAAAGCTTATTTTAGTTACTGCTATCACTCCAACTCCAGCTGGTGAAGGTAAAACCACAACTTCAGTTGGTTTAAATGATGGATTAAATAAAATAGGTAAAAAATCTATTGTTTGTCTAAGAGAGCCTAGTCTCGGTCCATCTTTTGGAATGAAAGGAGGAGCGGCAGGAGGTGGTTATGCTCAAGTAGTTCCAATGGAACAAATAAATTTACATTTTACAGGAGATTTTCATGCAATTACATCCGCTCATAATTTATTGTCTGCACTAATTGATAATCACATTTATTGGGGAAATAAACTTAATATAGATGTTAGAAGAGTTGTATGGAGAAGAGTTATGGATATGAATGATAGATCTTTAAGATCTATTATTGTTGATCTGGGAGGAGTTGCCAATGGTTACCCAAGACAAGATAGTTTTGATATTACAGTCGCTTCAGAATTAATGGCAATTTTTTGTTTAGCAAAAAATTTAAATGATTTAGAGGAAAGAATAGGCAATATAACTATCGGTTATACAAGAGATAAGAAATCAATTCATGCTAAAGATTTAAATGCCCAAGGTTCTATGACAGTTTTATTAAAGGAAGCAATTAGACCAAATATAACACAGACCTTGGAAAATAACCCTGCTATAATTCATGGTGGGCCCTTTGCTAATATTGCTCATGGTTGTAATTCAGTAATTGCTACTAAGGCTGGATTAAAATTGGCAGATTATGTTGTTACAGAAGCTGGATTTGGAGCTGACCTGGGAGCAGAAAAGTTTTTAAATATTAAGTGTCGTAAATCAGGAATTGTACCTGATTGTGTGGTTATAGTTGCTACTATAAGAGCTCTTAAAATGCATGGAGGACTTGGAAAAGAAGAATTAAAGAATGAGAATGTAAATGCATTAAAAAAAGGTTTAGTTAATTTAGAAAGACATATTAATAATATGAGAAAGTTTGGATTGCCAGTCACTATAGCAGTAAATCACTTTATCACAGACTCTGATAATGAAATGGACACATTGTTAGAATTTTGCAAAACCCAAGGCGTTAAAGCTTCTAAATGCACTCATTGGTCTAACGGTAGCGAAGGAACAATAGAACTATCAAAAAATATAGTCGAAATATGTGAAGATAAAAAAAATACTTTTAAATATTTATATGAGGACAATATTTCTTTATTTAAAAAAATTGAAAAAATAGCTCAAGAAATTTATCATGCAAGCGAAGTTGTTGCTGATACTAAAATTAGACAACAACTTAAAGATTTTGAGGAAAAAGGTTACAGCAAACTTCCTGTTTGTATTGCAAAAACACAATATAGTTTTTCAACAGATCCAAATTTAAAAGGAGCACCAACTGGTCACGTATTACCTGTTAGAGAGGTTAGGTTATCGTCTGGTGCTGAATTTATTGTAGTTGTTTGTGGAGAAATTATGACTATGCCAGGATTACCTAGGGTACCTGCTGCTAATGCGATTAAATTAAATAAAGATGGCGAAATAGAGGGACTATTTTAAATTTAGTTCTTTATATAATTAAGCCAATTTCTAACTTCACATGTTCTATCATTAAAATTTAATAATTCATTTTCAGATTTTATATATGAGATATGCTTTTCATACTCTTCTTCATTTAAAAAATTTTTATTCACAAATAGTCGCTCTTTACGACCAGCTATAAGTTTAAGCATCTGAAAATATTCATAATCAGGATGATATTGTAATCCTATAATTTCTGAGTTTCCTGCATTAAAACTAACGCCCATTACATTGTTAACTTTGTCACTTGATAAAAGAATAGCATTTTTTGGCAATTCACTTACTTCATCAAAATTAAATGCAGGTGATGTAAAAAAAAATTTTTTATCTTTATATATAAAATGTTTTTTACCTTCATTGTTAATAATTACATCTGATGCAATTCCAATATGAGCACCATTTTTTCCAGGGTTTACTTTGCCCCCGGCTGCAGTTGAGCAGACTTGTAGCCCCCAACAAATTGCTAAAATCTTCTTTTTTTGAGTAAAACAATTAGATGCAAAACTGATATGCTTCTTAATTACATCTGTCATATCGTTTATTCTCATTGCACCGCCGGTAAACACAATACCATTGTATTTGCTCATATTTTTTAGCACATTGTTTGTTTCATCATCATGGCCAGGATTTATGATTTCTGTATTGGTTGATGGTTCTATCTTTAAAATTAGATTTTTTAAATTATCAGCTGCAGAAGTTCCAGCTACTTTGATAAAAAACTCACTATCTTCTCTAATATTTCCTTCAACAATTAAAATATTTAAATTACTCATTTAAACAATTCACCGGTCATACTATGCTGGTACATTATCTTCATATCGTTTTCATTTAATTTTTTCGGATTTCCACCAGTAGATGGGTCTGCTAAAGCCATTTTTGATAATCTATTAATATCAAAATCCTTCTCATCAATCACTTCTGATAATTTATGGGGCATATCTAATTTTTTTCTTAAATCTAAAACCCAATTAATAAAACCATCAAAAGATCGATCTTTAAGTTTTAAATAATCACAAATCTTAATTATTTTCTGTTCAATTACGTCTTTATTAAAAGTTAAAACATAAGGCATGAATATTGCATTGGATAAGCCATGATGAACATTATTTAAAGCATTTACCGGATGGCTTAATGAATGAATTGCACCCAAACCTTTTTGAAAAGCTGTTGAGCCCATGCTAGCGGCAGTCAACATATTCATTCTTGCTTCAATATTATTTCCATTTTTAACAGCTTCTAATATCCACTTATTAATTAGTCTTATTCCCTCTAAAGCAATTCCATCTGCCATTGGATGATAACCTGGTGCACAGTAAGCTTCTAGATTATGTGCTAGTGCGTCCATACCAGTTGCAGCAGTAATTTTTGATGGTAGACCAACTGTTAAACATGGATCTAAAATAACTATTGAAGGTAAAAATTTTGGATGAAAAATGATATTTTTTACACCTGTTTCTTCATTCAATATTACTGAAGCTCTTCCAGTCTCAGAACCAGTACCTGCGGTTGTTGGTACTGCAATAATTGGTGCAATTTTATCTGAATTTGCTTTAGTCCAATTATCTCCAACATCTTCAAAGTCCCAAATTGGTAGAGTTTGTCCACACATAAAAGCAACTGCTTTACCAACATCTAAACCACTTCCTCCACCAAATGCTATCACTCCGTCGCAATTATTTTTTTTGTAACTATCAGCACCTTCGTTAACATTTGTGCCTGTTGGATTTCCTACTACATTTGAATATAATATTGTAGAAATTCCTCCTTCATTTAAAATCAATAAAGTATTTTTAACAATATCTGATTGAGCCAATCCATTATCAGTAACTAGCAGTGGCTTGCTGATATTTAAATTTTTACAAGCTAAAGTAATATCATTAATTCTATTTTCACCTACCCACATTGTTGTAGGATAATTCCAGTTGTATTTTTGCATATTATTGTTTAGTGTTTTGTAAAGTTAGATGATGTATATCACTTTCTAAAATAATTTTAACCGAAATATTTATGCAAAAAACAATTACACCTATTGATAATACCCTTTATATCGAAAGAAATTATGATGGAGCCAAAATTGAAGAAGCTATTAAAAACTCAATGAAAGCTCAAAAAGTTTGGGCTGATCTCGATATAAAAGAAAGAGTAAGATTATTATCAAATTTTGTAGAAGATTTTTTATCTAGAAGTGATCTAGTTTGTGAAGAACTAAGTAGACAAATTGGTAGACCTATTTCTCAAGGGGCTGGAGAATTAAAAGGCTTTAAAGAAAGAGCTGATTATATGTTATCAATTGCTGAAAAAAAATTAGCAAACATCGATGTTACTAAAGATGATAATTTTAAGAGCTATATAAAAAGAAAAGCTCTTGGAGTTGTCTTTATAATAGCGCCATGGAACTACCCATATCTTGTTGCTGTTAATTCTATAATACCTGCAATGGCAGCAGGCAATTCTGTTATTTTAAAACATTCTGCACAAACTCCTTTGTGTGCTGAGCAGCTTTATCAATCAGCTAAAAAAACCTTACCCAAAGATGTTTTTAATTATTTACATTTAAACCATGAAGATAGTTTGAAAATTGTTTCTGATAAACGAATTAATTTTGTTTCTTTTACCGGCTCAGTAAAAGCAGGTTATGATATTCAAAAAGCAACTCAGAATAAATTTATCGATATAACACTAGAATTAGGAGGTAAAGATCCAGCTTATGCAAGATATGATTGCGATTTAGAAAAAACAATTGAAAATTTAGTTGATGGATCTTTTTTTAATTCTGGTCAATCTTGCTGTGGAATTGAAAGAATTTATGTTGATGAAAAAATCTATAATAATTTTTTAGAATTATTTATTTCAAAAACTTATAATTATAAACTTGGTAATCCTTTAGAAAAAGAAACTAATTTAGGTCCTGTGGTTAAATTATCAGCCGCTAATTTTATTTTAAAACAAATGAATTCTGCAATTAATAAAGGAGCTAAAAAAATGATAGATGAAAATAAATTCGATTTTCCAAAAGAACATAAAAACTATTTAATTCCTCAAGTTTTAACAAATACAACTCATGATATGAGTTTTATGACTGAAGAAACTTTTGGACCATGTGTTGGTATAATGAAAGTTAAAAACGAAAATGAAGCTATTAAATTAATGAATGATAGCCCATATGGTTTAACAGCTTCTATTTGGACTAAAAATATAGATGTTGCAGAAAAAATTGGAAATCAAGTCGAGACTGGTACTTTTTACATGAATCGATGTGACTATCTCGACCCTGCTTTATCTTGGACTGGTGTTAAGGAAACAGGAAAAGGCTGCTCATTATCTGAGGTTGCCTATGAGAAATTAACTTCTCCCAAGAGTTTTCACTTAAGAAAAGAACAGTAAAATGAGATTAAATTTTAAAGGCAAAACTGCTGTAATTACTGGTGCTAGTGGTGGTATAGGCTTAGAAATTTCTAAAAAACTATCTCAAAATAATATTTTAGTTTTAATGTTGGATCTTAAAAGCCCTAGAAAAGAATTTTTAAATAATAATAAAAACTGTGAGTTTAAAAAAGTCGACGTAACTAATTTTAAAAAATTAAAATTGCACATTAACAATTTTTATAAAAAACACCAAAGCATCGATTACTTAATAAATACAACAGGTGTTCTTTGGTTTAACAAAGATATTTCTGCAATAAATATTGACTCAAATATTTGGGATAAAGTTTTTGAGATAAATCTAAAATCTATGATGTACCTGTCAAAGATTATTGTTCCAAAAATGATCAAAAATAAACTTGGTTCAATGGTACATATATCCTCTATTGATGCATTATCCGGTGATGACAAACCACAGGATGCGTATGGCGCCTCAAAAGCAGCAATGATTAGACTTTCAAAATCTTTTGCTATTCAGTTTGCATCTAAAAATATAAGATCAAATATAATTTTGCCTGGTCCTATAAATACAGGAATGCAAATTAGATGGAAAAAAAACCCTAAAGCAAAAAAGAACTTAGAAAAATTTATTCCATTAAATAAAGTTGGAAAGCCAGAAGATATTTCAAATGCATCTATGTTTTTACTTAGTGATGAAGCTAGCTATATTACTGGAACTGAATTAATTATTGATGGGGGTATTACGGCTAAGCCGTAACTTATAAGTTGAGGTGCCCCAAAAATGGGGCACCTAAAAAATATTTATTATCTGTAAGGATATCCTGCCTTATCCATTGTTACAGCATATGCTTTAAATGCATCAACAACTTTTTTAGCACGTGGACTAATTTTGGAAGTATCATCCCAAAACTTTTTGGAATCTTCTACAACTCTACCCCATTCATTATCTGGTAGGCTTGTAAGTTCCATTTTTTTTCCTTCAACTCGAAGCTTAGCTTCTCCACCCCAATACCATACTTGTCTGTAGTAATGAGAGTCATTTATAGACATTCTGTAAAGAGCTTGAAGTTTAGGACTTAATTTATCCCAACTTTTTTGGTTAGCAAAATAAGATCCAAACCATGCTCCCGTAACAGAGTTTGTTAGAGCATATTTACAAATATCTGCCCAACCTACTTCATATGCTTCTGTAAATCCACACCAGCATACTCCATCAAGTTCTCCTGTTTGCATAGCAACTTCAACATCATCCCATGGAACCGTTACTGGTATTAGGCCATATTGAGCTAAAAATTTTCCTGCTGTAGGAACACCAAAGACTCTTAAACCTTTCATGTCTGCTAAAGTATTTATTTTTTTCTTAACAGTGAAAAGATGACATGGATCCCAAGCACTTGTGCTTAACCATTTGACACCTTTAACTTCACTATAAGCTTCATCCCAAATTTCATTTAAACCATAATATTTAAATAAAGCTGGAACATCTAGACTATACCTAGTTGCAAATGGAAAGTAACCACCAAACACTGAGATGTCCACTGGAGATCCCATTGTTGCATCATCACTTTGAACCGCATCAAGAGTTCCTGCCTGCATAGCTCTGAATAACTCATCAGTTGGAACTAATTGATCTGCATAATAAAGCTCTATCTCCATCTCACCGTAAGCAGCTTTATTAAAAGCTTCTATTTGGGGTTTGATAACGTGTGCACCAAGTGGAGCTCCAGAATATGTCTGTAATCTCCATTTAATTGGATTTGATGCAGAATAAGCATAAGGTGCTTTAATAGTTGTTGCACCTGCAGCTCCTAACGTCAGTAAACCTGCTTTCTTAATAAACGACCGTCTCTTGTTCGTTATTATTTTTTTATCTTTTTTCACTTGGTCTCCTTTACGTAAGTTAAGTGAAAAGACTATTATAAATATTAATAATTTGAAACTTAATATTTCGTTTTTAATTATATAAATTTATTGAAAAAAAATTTTAATTAAACTGTAAGTTGAATGTTTATCTAGATAGATATTTTTCAGGGAGGTAAGTGGCTATTTCTGGAAAAATCATGACAATGGCTAAACCAAAAACCATTATTAATACAAATGGAACGATTGAGCTATAAATATCTTGCAAAGAAATTTCCCTCGGTGCCATAGCTCTCATTAAAAATAAATTATATCCAAAAGGTGGTGTCATATAGGCAATTTGACATGTAATTGTATAAAGAACACCATACCAAATTGGATCAAAGCCTAATGCAATAATCAAAGGCACGTAAAGAGGTGCAACTATTACTAGCATAGCTGTATCGTCTAAAAACATTCCCATAAGAATATAAGAAAGTTGCATCATAATTAAAACACCCCACGGTGAAAGTTGCCATCTCTCAATAAATAATGTTTCAATAGCTCTCCCTGCCCCCAAACCATCAAATACTGCGCCAAATGTTAATGCTGCAAGTATAATCCACATAAACATACAAGAAACACCTAATGTTTTTTTTAAAACTATATCTAATATCTTTTTATTAAATTTTTTTTTATAAATAGATGCTAATGTTGCTAAGAGAGCCCCTACCGCAGAGCACTCAACTAAACTTGCAATGCCCATTAAGAATAAACCTGTCATAAGGAAAAAAATCAAAAAAGGTATTACTCCTGCTTTAAGTAGTCTAATTTTTTCTAAAGTTGAAATATTTCTATCTTTTTTTGGTAAAGGAGGGCCAAGTTCTGGTTGCAGTTTACATCTCACATAAATATATATTAAAAATAAAGAAGCCATCAATAAGCCTGGTAAAATTCCTGCCATCCACAATTTACTAACTGGTTGACGTGCAATCATTCCATACAAAACCATAACAACACTTGGTGGAATTAAAATACCTAGTGAACTACCTGCCTGAACAACACCAGTGATCATCCTTTTGTCATAATTTCTTTTTAACATTTCAGGTATTGCTATAGTTGCGCCGATTGCCATTCCCGCAACACTCAAACCGTTCATTGCAGAGATTGCAACCATCATAAACATTGTACCAATAGCTAGGCCACCTTTTAAACCACCAAATAAAACATGAAACATTTTATAAAGATCACTTGCAATGCCAGATTCTGAAATCATAAAACCCATATAAATAAATAATGGTAGAGTTAGCATTGGATACCACTTAAAAAGTTTCCATGTCGCGGTGTAAGGCATTTCAAGAGAACCATCCCCCCAAACTAATAATGCTGAAGCTGCAGCAACAAACCCAATAGCACCAAATACCCTTTGCCCTGTGAACATCATAACAAGCATGGTTATAAACATGAAAATAGCAATAAATTCGTAACTTAAATATTGTGCTAACATAATTATATTTCTCTATTTTTTACGTTAACTATATTTTTAAACAATGAAGAAAAGGCTTGTAGCAACATCAGCAGAATTCCAATTAACATTAAAGTTTTTATTGGCCAAACATAAGGAGCCCAAGCAGTAAAAAGTTTTTGTTTTGTCTGGATAGTGTAAATTAAACTGGTTATGGATCCAAAAAATAAAATAGCTAAATAAAAAATAAGAAAAAAGCTTGTAAAAATATCCATTTTAGCTTTTCCTTTTTTTGATAACTTTCCATAAAATAAGTCCATTCTGACATGATCATCAGCAAGCATAGAATATCCACCACCTAAAAGGTAATATGCGGTAATTGTGAATTGAGCCATTTCAATAATCCACATTAATGGAAAATTGATTATGTTTCTTGTTATAAAAGATAAAATTAAAAGAAACATCATTAAGAAAATTCCATACATTACAAATTTGCCAACTTTGACACAAATGTTATCTATAATATTTATATATATTAAAAATATTTTTGGCATAAATTTCTAAAATTTATATTTCATATAGAAAATTCAATCAAACTCTAATTACTTCTTCTATAATCCCATGTATAATTAAATTTCATTTACCAATTAATTTCTAGTTTTTTATTATCACAAATAGTATTTAACAAACTAAACATTAATGGAAAATGTTTTGGATTAAGTTCATTTAAAATTTTTGGACCAATTTCTAAAGCAAGTTGAGCTCCTTCTACTGTAATATTTTTCATAAATTTTTTTTTTGCATCTTTATATAAATGTCCCTGGCCCAAATATTTACCCATTAAACTATTTCTTCCTCCAATAGAACTAACATATAAATCTCCTAATCCTGCTAATCCATATACAGTTTCAGGTTTACCGCCGTAGTATGAGACAAATTCAACCATTTCAGAAATTGATCTATGTATTAATGATGCAGCTGTATTCAAATAATATTTTTTTTGAACGTCTTTTGAAGCTATAGTATTACTTAAGCCTTCTGAGGCTCCAATTAACATAGAATAAATATTTTTTATTGCACCGGATAACTCTATACCATTTAAATCAATTGAAATTTCAGTTGAATAATAATTTGTGGAAATTATTTTTTTTAGAAACTGAGCTTCTTTTATACTAGGATTTGCTATAACTGTTCCTGTTCTCATTTTATTTGCTAAACCCGCTGCAAGACAAGGTCCTTTGATTGCAGAAATATTTATTTGATCATGATCTTTACTCTTTAATAATCTTTTTATTTTTTCTGAAAGTGTAATCAATTCATTTTCATATATTGCTAAACCTTTGGTTAATAAAATAATTGGTGTGTTTTTTTTATAACTTTTTGATATTTGATTTACAAACCATTCAATTCCTACTGAACTTACACCCACAACAATTACATCTACCCCTCCATCAAGAATATTTTTTAATTTTTCAAATTTTTCAACTTTTAATTTAGAAGGCAACTCTACGTTTATGGCTGGATGATGATTATTGTTTGATTTAATATTATTTATTAAATCATCTTCAAGGTGAGTTCCAACAAGAGTAACTTCATTTTTATTTTCTAAGCATGGCACTGAAAAAGCTGACCCCATGGCCCCGGCACCAATAATAATAATTTTTTTCATAATAAAGTATTTTTTTATATTAATTTTTAGCATTTTATTGGTAAAGTACAGTTATAAATTTATTAGAGAGAGGTGGTTTTATGACAAAAGTAGCAATTATTGGTGCTGGACCTTGCGGTTTATCTGCTTTGAGATCTTTTGAACAAGCTGAAAAAAATGGTGAAAAAATTCCTGAAATAGTTTGTTTTGATAAACAAGAAGATTGGGGAGGATTGTGGAATTACAGCTGGAGAACAGGATCTGATCAATACGGTGACCCTGTACCTAACAGTATGTATAGATATCTTTGGTCAAATGGACCTAAAGAATGTTTGGAATTTGCTGACTATTCTTTTGATGAACATTTTGGAAAACCTATACCATCTTTTCCACCTCGAGAAGTCTTATATGATTATATACTAGGTAGAGTCAAAAAAGGTAATCTGAAAAGTAAAGTAAAATTTAATACTACTGTTACTAGTGTTGCCTACAATAAAGATAGTTTTGAAGTTACTTCGCGAAGTAAGAAAGATGATAAAATAATAAAAGATATTTTTGATTATGTAATTATATCAACTGGGCATTTCTCAGTTCCCTTTATTCCCGAATATCCTGGGATGAGATCCTTTCCTGGAAGAATAATGCATTCACATGATTTTAGAGATGCAGAAGAGTTTAGAAATAAAAATGTTGTAGTTTTAGGAAGTAGTTATTCAGCAGAAGATGTAGCACTTCAATGTTATAAATATGGAGCAAAAAGTGTAACTATAGGTTATCGACATAATCCTATGGGTTTTAAATGGCCTAATGGAATGAAAGAAGTTTTTCATCTTGATAGACTTGAAGGTAATAAAGCAATTTTTAAAGATGGTCATGAACAAGAAACAGATGCTGTAATTTTATGTACAGGATATCTTCATCACTTTCCTTTTTTATCTGAAGATCTGAAACTAAATACTGGCAACAGATTATATCCACCAAAATTATATAAAGGAGTAGTATGGCAAGATAATCCCAAACTATTATACTTAGGCATGCAAGATCAATTTCATACTTTCAATATGTTTGATTGTCAGGCTTGGTTTGCAAGAGATATAGTTATGGGGAAGATTAAAATACCAAATAATGCAGAAATGGAAAAAGATATAAATAAATGGGTATCAATGGAGGAAAAATTAGAAAATCCAGATCAAATGATTGATTTTCAAACTGAGTATACAAAAGAACTTCATACTTTATCTGATTATCCAAAAATTGACTTTGAATTAATCAGAAAACATTTCAAGGAGTGGGAACATCACAAAGTAGAAGATATTATGACTTATAGGAATAAATCTTTTTCTTCACCAGTGACTGGTTCTGTGGGCCCGGTTCATCATACACCGTGGGCAACAGCAATGGATGATTCATTAGAAGTATTTTTAAATCAGTCAAAAAAATAAATTATAAACTATAATTTATATGATATTTGTAAAAAATCTTAAATCTGTCTCTGACCAAAAGTGGTCAACAACTGAAAAATATCCAGGTGTTAGATGGAAATTCTTAATTGATGCAGATTTTACAGAAAGCTCAGGACTTTCACTTGGTTTTGCAGAAATAGCTCCAGGTGGTGATTTAACACTTCATTATCATTCACCTGCAGAAATATATGTAGTTACTGATGGCTCTGGGATACTAAATAAATCTGGTGAGCTTGAAGAGATTAAGAAAGGTGATGTGGTTTACATAAAAGGAAATGCAAAACATGCTTTAAAAAATACTGGCAAAGAAACTTTTAAATTTTATTGGATTTTTCCAACAAATCGTTTTTCTGACGTAGAATATTTTTACTAATCAATACCAAGATGTTTTTTTCTTTGATCTACCCAGGTTCGAATTAAATTATCGAATATTAGGCCTATGAAAGCAACACAAATACCTAGTGTTAATCCTATACCAGCGCCTTTTTTATCTGATAAAGCTTTTAAAATATATTGTCCTAAATCTTCTGTTCCAATAAACGCTCCAATAATTACCATAAATAAGGCAAATACAATTGTTTGATTTAAACCAAGCATCATATGAGGAAATGCTAATGGAAATTCTATTTTCATCAATCTCTGTAATTTTGTTACACCTGACATTGACGCTGCATCGTGCAAAGCAGTTGGAACGCTTCTTAAACCTTCAATAGTGTATCTTGTGGCTGGTATAGTTGCATAAACTACTACAGCTATTAATACTGATGTATCTGTGACTCCAAAAAGCATCATTACTGGTATTAGGTATACAAATGATGGGAATGTTTGAAAAATATCACAAACTCCTAACATAAACTTTGTTGTATATTTATTTTGAAAACACATAGTTCCAACAGTAAATCCAATTATACAAGAAATGATCACTCCAAATGTTGCCATATAAGTTGTGACTAAAGCTCGATCCCACCATGGGCTTAATGCTATAAACAAAGTTAACCCTCCAACTACTAAAGCTGAACGAATTCCACCAATTATATAACCTGCTCCAACAACTAACACCAAGGTAGCGATGGCTGGCATTCTTAGATATAAAGCTCTCATAGGCTGAAGTACTTCTGTAATCAACCAAGTATTAAATATTTTTAATGTTTGAAAAAAAGTATCCCAAATCCAATCGACACCTTTGTTCCAAAAATCTGCAGCAGATATACCTTTGTTGTGTGGTATCTCAAAAAGATAATTGTAGCCTTCATCAAAATAAAAAGATCCAATATATGCAAGTATAATTCCTAAAATAACTGCACCAGTAAAAAAGAAAGTGTTTTTATGACGCTGAAAAAAATTTAAATTACCAAAATAATCAATTTGTTTATTAGCCCAAGCTAAAGACATTTTATCTAATAATATTGCAATCAGACTGATACAAAGTCCTGCCTCCAATGCTAATCCAATATTTAGCTGATTTAATGCTAACAATAAATTAAACCCTAATCCTTTTGCACCTATAAAGGCTGAGATAACTGCCATAGAAAAACAAACCATGATTACCTGGTTAACACCAATCAAAATATCTCTTCTGGCAGTTGGAATTAATACTTTAAACATCAATTGCCAATTATTACATCCACTCATTCTACCAGCTTCCATGACTTCTGGAGGTATACCTCTAAGGCCCAATAAAGTTAACAATATCATAGGAGGGACCGCAACAACCATAGTTATAATTACTGCTGCATGATCACCTACACCAAAGAGAACAATTGCAGGAACTAAGACTGCATATTGAGGCATAGTCTGCATTACTAGTAGAATTGGATATAAAGCTTTCTCGATACGCTTGCTTTTGAACGCCATTATACCTAAACTTAAACCAAAAATAAAAGAAAGCGGTGCAGCTACAAGTATAAAAGACAATGTTTGCATTGAAGGTTTCCATTGACCAAAAATGGAAATATAAATCATTACTAAAGCTGCAAATAAAGCTAAACCCTTGCCACTTAATTTATAACCTAGTATCGCTGCGCCCGCGGCAACTATTGTCCAGGGTAAACCTGGTAACTCTGCCCAAGGATTAGCATCTATCCAGTCCCAACTAGTAAACGCTACTGTAGTTTCAACTCCACCTAATAAAATTTCTCTAATAAGCTCTATTAAAAACGTCATAAATGCTGTTAAATTTCGTGTTATTTGCAAAACTAAGGGTCGAGTTTTGAACTCTTGAGTATCTTCATTCCAAAACTCCATTGGCATCCACTCATTCATTAAGAAAAATAATGAGTCATTTATCCAAATCGGAAGCCATCCGAGTAATGGAGGCAGTCTCCAAAAAACATCGAAAGCGTAATACCTTACTTCTTTACCAAACAAAACGTATGTGCTTTGATTTGGGTCTTTAATAAATTCTGCCTGGCCTCTTATAAACTTATATGTTTCAGGTACGTCAATTGCAAAGCACAAAGCAAAAAATACAATTAATAAAAATAGCCACTGAAATAACTTTGGGTATTTTTTAATTAATTCCATAATTTAATTGTTATTTTTTCTTCCTCCAAAAACTGTATTAATTATTTTTGACGGATTAATAGAGCCTATAACTTGATTATTATTATCTACTACAGCAACTGTTTTTTCTTGAGTTAGAATTTTTTCTGCAACATTTTCAATAATCTCATCTTTTGAAACTTTCAAATCACTTAAATTCTCAGTAGTAGTTGCTTCCATAACATCTTCTATTAGTAAAACTTTTTCTCTTGGAACTTCTTCAGTAAATTTTCTCACGTATTCAGTCGCAGGATTTAAAACAATATTAGCCGGTGTATCTAATTGTTCAATAATACCATCTTTCATTATTGCAATACGATCAGCAAGCTTTAAAGCTTCATCAAAGTCATGGGTAATAAACATAATTGTTTTTTGTAATTTTTCTTGAAGTCTTAAAAACTCATCTTGCATTTCTTTTCGGATCAATGGATCAAGTGCTGAAAAAGGTTCGTCTAAAAACCAAATATCGGGTTCAACAGCTAAAGATCTGGCAATACCCACTCTTTGTTGTTGACCACCCGAAAGTTCACGTGGAAAATAGTTTTCTCTTCCATCAAGCCCAACCAACTTAACCATTTCCATTGCTTTGCTGATACTATCTTTAGTTTTTATTCCTTTAATTTGAAGTGGAAATGCAATATTTTCTACGACAGTTTTATGAGGAAGTAGAGCAAAACTTTGGAAAACCATCCCCATTTTATTTCTTCTAAGATTAATTAGCTCTTTGTTATTTAATTCGAGTAAGTTCTGACCTTCTATAAAAATTTTTCCACCCGTTGCATCTGTTAATCGAGAAATACACCTAAGTAATGTTGACTTGCCAGAGCCTGATAAACCCATTACAACTAACATTTCTCCTTTTGAAACTTCAAAAGAAGCATTATTAACACCTACGATACATCCATTTTCTTGAAAAGTTTTTGCGTCTACTTTATCATTTGCCTCTTCAAGCATCTTTTTGGCATTTTCTCCAAAAATTTTATAAACTGACTCACATTTGATTACTGGCTCAGACATAACTTACAATTAGGTTATACGAAATTAAGATAAAATAAAATCTATATAATTTGTTTTTCCTCCTTAAAAATTTTTAATAAAATAAATTCTTGTGTCAATTCCAGTGCTTAAAAAACTTAAAGCCTCACCACTTACAGTGATTGTTTCATTTACACCAACATTTATTCCACTCACAACAAAGCCTGCAAAACATTTATTGTTTTTTTTGTCCCATTTAACAAACGTTTCACTAATTTTATTACCATTCATTGTATAAATTTCATGTGCCCTATAATTCAAGAAATTAGCACCCATTATGGCTCGCTGTGGAATAAGTTTTGTTGCTTTACAAACAGCTTCATAAAGCTCATCGGTTAATTTGAAATGATCAGATCCATCAAAAGATACTAAAATTCCTGTGGGTAGACTTGAAATTAATTTATTAAGTTTTCTTTCTTGTGCAATTCTCTCCTCTTCAATTTTCATTTTGGCAACTAATTCATCCCCCTCACCAAAAATATTATTTAAAATAAAAAAAGATAAAAATATAATTGATATTATTGCAGCTAAACCACCAAATTGCTTTATTTGTTCAGGTAGTTCTTTTATTTTATCTAATAAATTTACTTTTGACATTACTCTTGTAACTTTCCATTTTTCCAAATTCCTTTTTTTTGGTCTCCATTTGACCAAGTGAAGGTTCCTTCTCCATTCATAAAGCCATTTGCCCACTCCCCTTCGTAAGTTGAACCATCTGGAAAAAATAAAGTTCCTAAGCCACTCCACATACTATTTTTAAATTCCCCTTTATAAATATATCCATTTGGCCAAGTTTCAGTTCCTTGACCTTGTTTTTTTGTTCCTACCCATTCCCCTTCATAGGTTGTTTTATCTGTATATACCCATTTGCCATAACCATTTTCACAATTTCCTTCTTTACATCCAGTGCTTCGGGCTAAAGCAGTCGATGTAATTAACAATCCTAAAATTATACTTACAAGATATTTTTTCATTTAAATAGTCTATACAAAATCACTAAAAAAAATCAGACTTTTTTCTCCTTTTTATTACATGAATAAAAAGAAATATCTTTTTCAGAGTTTTCACTTTTAATATTTCTTGTAATTTCATGAATCAATTCACCAGATTTTCTATCTATAATAGCTGATTCTGAATAATTTTTTTCTTGATCGATTGCTTTAAACAAAACTATATCTTTATTTACAACTTTAACATTTAATCTTTCTGACTTTGAAAGAAACAGTGATAATCCATTTATTAAAAGTTTTTCTGGTTTTATTGACTCAATTTTAAATTTATCCAAACCCTCTGCGTCTAAATCTTTGGCTAAAAAAGTTTGATAATTATATTCTGAGTTTTTAATTATCTTTTTATCTAACTCACAAACAAAACTAAGGCTGATATTTTCTTGTATATTTATATCTTTTGCTAAAGATAAATTAAAAAACAATAAGCTAAAGAATATATAGATGAAATACTTTATTATCAGCTTAATTTTTTTCATTTTTAGTTATGTCTAGTTTTAATTTAAAAAAAAATCCCTCCCAACATTGTTGGGAGAGATTGATTAATTTGTTTGCTTTTAACCCTACTTAGTAAAAGCTTGCCAAACTTTTTTATTTTTCTTTAACCAAGCTTTGGCCGCATCTTCGTGAGTCATTTTGTCAACGTCAACTAAAGCTGCCATTGCACCAATTTGACTTGTAGAAAATGACATTTTTTTGAACGCTGCAGCTGCTGCTGGGTGAGTTTTAGGAAAATCACCATTTACGGCTTTTTTCAAATAACCATCCGGCGAACCACATTTACCATCACCTCCATCTTCCGGTCTACAACCAGCAGTGTATGGAGGAAAGTCGATAAATGTAAAACCAGCACCATCTGTAAAGTTTGGTGTCCAGTTAAAGATAATTGTTCCTCTTCCTTCTTTTTTAGCTGCTGCTAATTCTGCCCAAAGTGCATCAGCACTTCCAGCAAATTTAACCATCCAAAGATCTCCCAAACCTAAAGCATCAACCCTTTGAGGTATTAAGTCTCCATGCCAAGTTTGTGGCCCTTCCAACATTCTTCCTTTTCCACCAGAGTCAGGTGTCACGAAATTCTTCGCACAATCAGGGTTTTTTAAAGCAGTCCAATCTGGTAAACCTGGACATAATCCTTTTTCAGTTACCCAATTTGGATACCCCATATCCTCAAGAGTTCTTGCTTCATGATCTCCCCAATCAAGTAAACCACCTTTATCTAGCGCAGTTGTAAACGACTTACCAAAAGCAGATTCCCATACTTCATGAGATATAGTTACATCACCAATCCGAATTGATTCATAAACTGCTTGAGAGTCTGTGTTTACATATTTTACATTATTTCCCATACTCTCGAAAATTCCTCCAATAACATAAGCCATAACAATTTGACTTGACCAGTTGTGAGTTGGAATAACGATAGGTTTCTTACTATCAGCTGCATTAGAAACTCCAGTAAAGCTTACTACTGAAATCACTAGAGCTGACAACAATGATATTATTTTTTTCATTTTAGCTCTCTCTCCTTGTTATTTTAGTTGATACAAGTATCTGCTTATTTAAATTTATAGTCAATCCCCTATGATTATATTAAACTAATAATAAAATATTAAAATTTACATTGATAATGTTGCATACTAGTAAAGATATAAGAAACCCTGGACTAGGAACTTTGCCACCTGGAGTTGAAAGATACTTTGTAAAAGGTGGTTGTCTTTCAGTAATTGACGTTATGCCGGAAGATAAAATAGAAATCATAAATGAAGAAGGAAAACAAATTTGTGAGATAATTGTTTTTAATTCTAAAGGTAAATCTGATTTATCAATTTTAAATTTAAAAGAAAATGCAAATGCAAATTTTTCAAAAAAAACTATTTTTAAAGATGAAAAAATTTCAAAAATATTTAAAAAGAAAAACTTAGATATTGATAAAGCTAAATCATCAATAATATTTAATAAAGATTGTCTGATGGGTGAAAAAATTACCTTAACGTCAAAAGATAAATGTATCGTAATGATTGCTGCACCAGGTGATGCAATGAACGTTCATGAACAAAATCCACCAACAGATTTAACAATTTTTTTAAATAAAGCTAAATTTAGTGAAACAGATGAACAATTTATTTTACCAGATCCATTAGATGATCCAATTATTGAACAGCTTGTAAAAAGAAGAACAGCTGAAACATACGAGGTAAAAGCTGGAGATTATATTCAAATAATTGATCCAGGTGGAAGACAGTGTTCTGATTTTTTGGTTTTTGATACACATAAATTAAATGATGGAATTGAAAGTATTATAGATGATAAAGCTACTCGAACATTTATGGGTAGTGCTTATCCTGGACCTGGCTTATTTTCAAAGTTTTATGATAGTAATCATGAAGCAATGGTTGAAGTGGTAAGAGATACTGTTGGAAGACATGATACATTCAACCTTGCATGCACTTCTAAATATTACGAGGATATGGGTTATATGGGGCATATTAATTGTACAGATAATTTTAATAAAGGTTTAAAAAAATATGACATTAATTCCAGGAAAAGTTGGTCAGCTATAAACCTTTTTTTTAATACCGCCATTGATGCAAATAATGTTGCAACTTTTGATGAACCTTGGTCAAGACCTGGTGATTATGTATTATTTAGAGCTTTAAAAGATTTAACATGTGTTTCTTCAGCTTGTCCTTGTGATGTTGATGCTGCAAATGGCTGGAATCCAACTGATATATTTGTTAGGACTTATTCTAAAGAAAAAAAATACTCAAAAGCAATAGCATTTAGAATGAAAACTGACTCTGTGCCAAAACTTACTCAAGAAACTGGTTTTCATAAAAAGACATCTGAACTAACAAGAAATTTTATTGAATATAAAGGTTTTTGGTTGGCAAACAACTTTACAAATTCTGGAACTATAAAAGAATATACTGCTTGTAGAGAAAGCGCGATAGCAACTGACTTATCGCCTCTTAGAAAGTTTGAAATCTTAGGGCCTGATGCTGAAAACTTAATGCAATATACTTTAACAAGAAACATTAAAAAATTATCTATAGGACAAGTTGTTTATACTGCTATGTGTTATGAAAATGGTTGTATGTTAGATGATGGAACTCTTTTTAAAATGGGGCAAGATAATTTTAGATGGATTGGAGGAGATGAATACAGTGGAGAATGGTTAAAAGAACAAGCAAAAAAGAAAAACTATAAAGTTTGGATTAAATCAGCAACAGATCATATTCATAATATTGCAGTCCAAGGACCTAACAGTAGAAAGATATTAGAAAAATTTGTATGGACACCACCTATACAAGCTACAATAACTGAACTTGAATGGTTTAAATTCTCAATAGCTAGAATAGATCATGAAACAGGTACTCCAATTATAATTTCAAGAACAGGCTATACAGGTGAGCTGGGCTATGAAATATGGTGTCATCCAAAAGATGCTGTTGAGGTTTGGGATAAAGTTTGGGAGGCTGGTGAAGAATTTAATATTACTCCACTAGGCTTAGAAGCTTTAGATATGGTTCGTATCGAAGCAGGGCTTATTTTTTATGGTTATGAGTTTGATGATCAAACTGATCCATTTGAAGCAGGTATAGGTTTTACTGTTCCACTTAAAACAAAAGAAGATGACTTTATAGGAAAAGAAGAATTAATTAAGAGAAAAGCCAATCCTCAAAAAAAATTAGTCGGCTTAGAATTAGTTGGGCATGAACCAGCAGTAAATGGAGATTGTGTTCATGTGGGTAGAGGTCAAGTTGGAGTTATAACAAGCGGAATGTTATCACCAAAACTTGGTAAAAATATTGCTCTTTGTAAAATTAATGTGAAGTATTCAGAAATTGGAACAGAGTTAGAAATTGGAAAATTAGATGGTCACCAAAAAAGAATTTCTGCAAAAGTTGTTCCATTTCCTTTTTATGATCCTACAAAATCAAGAGTTAGAGCTTAAAAAATGTCTAAACTAGAAAAAACTCTTTTAAATTTTTGGGAAGATCAAATGAAGCAATCTCACACTTCTAGCAATTATTTTTTTAGAAAGTCTCCCTCTCATTACCATATGATGCTACTGGTGATGTCTGCCTTCAAACTTAATGAAAAATTATCTGTTGAAGAATTAAAAACAAAATTATTTAAAACTTCTAGACCAAAATCTGCACTTATAATTAATGAGGCCTGTGAAAAAGGATTCTTTCTACTAGAAAAAACTTCAGCTGATCAGCGAATAAAAAATATAAAGCCAAGCGAGTCTTTTATTGAAGAATATAACCAATACTTAAATACATTAAAAAAGATAAGTTATTAGCTGTTTATTTTAAGGCAATCAAAACATATATTTTATATATATAATTAATAGTTCTATAAAAAAGTGTATTTTTTTTTGACCAAAAAAATAATCTTAGGAAATGTCTACGTTACCTACAAAAGCAAAAGTAGTAATAATTGGTGGTGGAATTCATGGATTAAGTACTGCTTGGAAACTTTCTCAAACATATAAAAATGAAAATGACATTGTCGTTTTAGAAAAAAAAGATGTTGCAGCAGGTGCAAGCGGAATTGCTTGTGGTGTAGTTAGAAATAATTATTTTCAACCTGCTATGAGAGAATTAATGGCTCATTCTGTTTCGGTATGGGAAAGTGATCCTGAGGCTTTTAAATATAACGCTGTAGGATATTTACAAATTTCACCTGAGGTTATGCATAAAGATGTTGCGACCATTTATGAACAACAAAAAGCAATTGGTTATGAATCTGATTTTATAGAGGGTGAAAAAGATTGTATGAATTACATGAAGGGTATGTTTGATGATTGGCAAGCACAAGGAATTACTTCTGTACTGCATGAAAAAAAAGGTGGTTATGCATTTAATAAGGACTCTATAAAAGCTCTTGAAAATAAATCTACAACAAATGGTGTGAAAGTAATTAAAGGAATAAAGGTTACAGGCTTTAAGCGAGGTAGCAACAGTAAAGCAGTTACAGGTGTCGAAACAGACAAGGGTATTATTGAGTGCGAACAAGTAGTTGTTGGTGCAGGTCCATGGGTTAGGGATTTTTGGAATATGTTAGAATTGCCAAAAACTGCTAACATAAAAGGTAAAGATGGTAAATTACATGAAACTGAAATGTGGAAGTATTGGATGCTTCAAGAAGGTGTTATTGGTGTCGATAAAGATTTCTTAAAAATGAATGATGGTAATCAACCACCAGTTATTCACGTTGATTCTACTGCACCTTTGTATTCAGATAAAACTAAAGAATTAATTACAGATAAGATTTGGGGAATTTATTATAAACCAGATATTGAAGGTCTTGGTGTTCAAGGTGGTACTTCTCCATATATTGTTGATAAACATTTTGATAAAGTTAATGTCGATCCATACGGAATTGAGTCTCCTGAGTTTCAAACAACAGAAGCATTCAATGATATGTGGTGTTCAGCTTTAGCACATTGTCAAAAAAGATTTGAGGGAAAATCTGATCTTTACCGAAAAGGTCCTTCAGGTGGTCTTGGATGTATGACACCAGACTCATTTCCAATCTTTGATAGATTTTTAGAAAATGTTTATATGATTGCTGATGCTAACCATGGCTACAAGATGATTGGTGTTGGTGAATTGGTTGCTAAAGAAATTCTAGGTCAAGAAAGTGATTTATTAAAACCTTTCAGATTCAACCGATATGAGAAAGGTGAGCTTCACCCTACTTCAAATAGTCCATTTCCTTGGAGTTAAGCTAGTATTTATAATAATTATATATAATTATTATAACCATGATGCCTAGACACAAATAAATTTTTCAGCTACGGTTCGAATAATAAAAATTCATTAGGGGAGAGATAATGACTGATCTAGAAAGACACGTTAAACAACCTGGTAGAGACAAATTAGTAAAACAAGTTAGAGCTAAAATTAATGAATTAGGGATAGAATATATTTTCTTCCAATTCATTTCAGTCACAGGAAGAGTTGTTGGTAAGGGTATCCCCACTGATCATTGGGAAAGAACTTGTGAAAAAGGTTTCCAATTAGTTTACGGGGCAACTGCGAACTTATTTACTGATCGTCATGGTAATTATATTGGATATGGGCCAGAAGCAAAAGAGCTTGTTGGTATACCTGATCCAGAAACTTTTTGTCAACTTCCCTGGGATAAAAAAGTAGCAAGAGTTTTTGTCACTTGCTTTAGAAATAGAGAAGAAAGAGAAAATCCAGGAGCTCATTTAACTTCAGATTGTCGTGGAAATTTAAGAATACACGCTCAAGAATTTAAGAAAAAACATGGCTACCAATTAAGAGTTGGAACAGAACCAGAAATGATGTGGTTAACTAAAAATGAAGATGGTACTCCAACAGGTAAAGGTTTTTCTAAACCTTATTGTTATCACATAGACCAATTTGAGTCGTTAAGACCAGTATTCATGAAAGTTTTTGAATATGCTAGAGCAATGGGTTTTGACATGATTCAAGGTGATCATGAAGATGCACCAGGACAATTAGAATTAAACTGGATGTATGATGATGTTTTAAGAAATGCAGATAGACTGTCAACTTATAGACAAATTTGTGCACAAGTTGCAAGAGAGTTTAATTTAATAGCTTGTTTTATGACAAAACCTTTTATGGGTGTGTCAGCCAGTGGTTGTCATACGAATATGTCTTTATGGACAGGTGGAAAAGATAAAGTTAATAAATTATCTCACAAATCCTTGCCAGCGATGGATGAAGTATTCACTTACGTAGAGGGTGGAACAAACACATTTATGCCAGATACTAAAGATGTTCAATTGCCAGGAAAAATTGGTTTAAAGGCTATTGGAGGAGTAATGAAGCATTTAGGCGCCTTAACTGCAATTGGTTCTTCAACAGTTAATTCATATAGAAGATTATGGGACACAGGTTTTTGGGCCCCTGTTTATGCAGATTGGGGATATCAAAATAGAACTTGTGGATTAAGGGTATCGGCTCCAGGAAGATTCGAATATAGATCTGTTGATTCAATGCATAATCCATATTTAATGGGTTCTGGATTATTAAAATGTTTTGATGATGGAATAACAAATAATATTGATCCAGGAAAACCAGAGTCTAGAAGTATGTATGAAGCTCAAGCTGCTGGAAAAGAAGTTAAGAAATTACCACTAAGTCTTGGTCAAGCATTAGATCGTTTAGCTGAAGATGAGGTTATCAAATCAGCTATGCCAGATGAAATGTATAAAGTGTTTCAGTGGTATAAAAATGATGAATGGGAAAAGTTTTTAGGAGCAACTACTCAGTGGGATCTAGATACATATCTAGATTGTCTGCCGTAATCTTTAATAGTAATAAAAGGGGAAAAATATGTGTGGAATTGCAGGATTAATTCACAGAGGTAAATCATCTAACGTAGGAAGTGAACTACAAGGGATGCTTCAAGCGTTGAAACATAGAGGAGAAGACTCCACTGGTTATGCTTTATACGGAGATACTGACGGTAAGAACTTTATAATGCGTTTTAAAGTTGGAGAAAATGTTGGTGAAGGAAGTTCCTCTATAGTTGAAGATATTTCAGTTTATGATGGAAGAAAAAAAATTGTTGATCAATATCTTTCAGAAATGGGTGCTAAAATAATTAAAGAAGAAAGAGTATTACCTTACTCATTACGATATGAAATTGAGTATGAAACAAAGGATTTACTAAAATTTTCTCAAAAAATTGAAAGTATTCCAGGTGTTGAAATTTTATCTATGGGAAAATCATTAGAGGTCATTAAAGATTTAGGTAATGCTAAAATGGTTTGTGATAGATATGATTTAGACAAAGTTGTTGGGACACATGCAATAGGACATGCTAGAATGGCAACTGAGTCAGGTGTGGATATCAAGTCTGCTCACCCTTTTTGGGGTTATCCTTTTAGTGATGTATCAGTAGTTCACAATGGTCAATTAACCAATTACTGGAACAATAGAAGAGTACTTGAAAATAAAGGCATGAGATTTATGTCTGAGTGTGACTCAGAACTTATAGCAGTATACATAGCCCAAACTATGAGAGAAGGGGCTACTCTTGAAGAGGGAATGAAAGCCTCTTTGACAGGTCTTGACGGAGTGTTTACATATTTTGTTGCAACTAAAGACTCGTTAGGTATGGCAAAGGATACTATGGCAGCAAAACCTTTAGTTCTTTATGAGTCAGATAATTTAGTAGCAATGGGGTCAGAAGAAATCGCAATCAGGTCAGTTCTTCCACAGGAAATTGAAACTTATGATCCATTTGATGGAGAGGTAAAAGTATGGCAAATATAAAAACAACTGAAAAAAAATCGAAATCTCAATCAATGGGGATGCACACTGAAGTTTTAACAGGAAGAACACAGCAAAAATTTTTTAACCCTTCTGAAGCAGAAAACTTTTATTATTTTGGTACTTACGATGTTGATTTTAACAAAAGAACAGACTTGGATGTTAAAGACATGACGGCTCCTGAAGCTAATAAAGAAATTGATAATTTAATGAGCCAAGGTTATGGAACAATTGTAATTAAAAACCCTCAAGGAAAACATAGTTTAGGAGTTGGTATTTTGAATAAACTAAATTTAATTTTTGAAGGAAGTTTGGGTTATTTTGGTATGGGATCTTGTGACGGACCTACTGTTAGAATTAATGGTAGAGTTGGATGGTCTTGCGCAGAAAATTTGATGGCAGGAAAAGTTGTTATAGAAAAAAATGCTGGTTCATGTTTTGGAGCGGCTATTAGAGGTGGAGATTTAATTTGTAAAGGTAGTGTCGGTGCTAGAACTGGTATTGATATGAAAGGTGGAACTATCATTATTGGTGGTGATGCTGGGGCATTTACAGGATTCATGATGCAAAGAGGGAGAATAATTATTTTAGGAGATGTGGGAATAAATCTAGGCGACTCTATGTATGATGGTACAATTTTTATTGGTGGAAAGATTGGATCATTTGGAAGTGATGCAGTAACTGCAGATTTAACTTCTAATGATCAAGATTGGTTAAAGAGAAAATTAAAGGTTGCCGAAATCGGAGAAAAATTTGATGTAAGCAAAATGACAAAAATAGTCGCAGGTAAAAAACTTTGGAACTATGATAATCTAGAACCAACAGAGAAAAAAGGAGCAATTTAATGGCTAAGAAAAAAACAAAAAAAAATTTAAAAAAACAAAAAAATGGTAATGGTAATGTTGGTGGAAAAGCTGATGTTCATGTGCATGAAGAAGGTAAAAGAAATAAAAGTTTATTAGGTCATAATGCAATTTTTACTCCTGAAGTTATAGACGATATTCATATTAAAGCTCAGCTAGGAAGATACAGAATGCGTGGAATGGCTTTAATGAAAAAAATTCCAACTTTTGATGACTTAGTTTTCTTGCCTGGAACACTAACTAGATTTGTAATTGAAGGATATAGAGAAAAATGTGAGACCAAAACTGTAATTGGCCCAAGATGTGAAAACCCAATTGAACTAGATATCCCTGTTTATATTACAGGTATGAGTTTTGGTGCGCTTTCTTATGAAGCAAAAACAGCTTTAGCAAGAGGTGCTACAATGGCTGGAAGTGCAACTTGTTCAGGTGAAGGTGGAATGATTCCAGATGAAAGGAGATATTCTGAAAAATGGTACTACCAATGTATCCAATCAAGATATGGTTTTAATCCTCATCATGCTCAGCTTGCAGATGGTATTGAAGTTTTTATTGGCCAAGGACAAAAAGTTGGTATGGGTGGTCACTTAATGGGCCAAAAAGTTACTGACCAAGTTGCTGAAATGAGATCACTACCTTCCGGTATTGATCAAAGATCTCCAGCAAGACATCCTGATTGGCTAGGTCCAGATGATTTAGCTTTAAAAGTTGAGGAATTGAGACAATTAACAAAAAATAAGGTGCCAATTCAATTAAAACTTGGAGCATCAAAAGTTTATGATGATGTTCGTATGGCTGCAAAATGTGATCCTGACTCTATTTATTTAGATGGAATGGAAGGATCTACTGGTGCTGGTCCTCACATCGCTGCTGCTAATACAGGAATTCCAGGAATAGCAGCAATTAGAGAAGCTAGAAGAGCAATCGATGATGTAGGAAAAACTGGAAAGGTTACTTTAATTTATGCTGGTGGAGTTAGAGATGGTGCAGATATGGCAAAAGCTTTAGCATTAGGTGCTGATGCAATTGCAATAGGTACTGGATCTATGATCGCTTTAAATTGCAATAAAGATATCCCAGAAGCAAATTTTGAAAAAGAAATGGGTGTAAAAGCTGGTGAATGTTATCACTGTCATACTGGACGTTGTCCAGTAGGTGTTGCAACACAAGATCCTAAATTAAGAGCTAGATTAAATCCAGATGATGCTGCATTAAGAGTTTATAATTACCTACATTCAATGACACTAGAAGCTCAACTTCTAGCAAGAGCTTGTGGAAAAACTAATATTCACTCTTTAGAACCTGAAGATTTAGCTGCGCTAACAATGGAAGCCTCTGCTTTAGCTAAGGTTCCTTTAACTGGAACAAATTATACTGTTGGAGTCGATAACTTCCATAAGATATAGGGCATAAATATGGTTAAAAAAAAAACAAAAACAAAAACAAAAAAAGAAAAAAAACTTAAATTAGGAACCTTTAAAGAAACTGCTAGAGAAAAACTAATTGGTCAACATATTGGGTATAGATATGATGTTAATATGCTACCAGACTACAAAAGAATTACTCCTTTCCTAAAAAAATATGTTGAAGCAATGGGGTGGGATGATCTTAATTGGCTTGAAGACGTTCACATGGGCTATGAAGAAGGAAGACCTGCTGTATTTTGTAGAAATGCAAATGGATGGGTTACTATTCCTAAATCAATAAAGCTTCCAAATAATCAACAAGATAGAGACATGATAGCTAGAGAACTTCTAGTTAAATTTCAAATGTCAAAAAAACATCCTCTTGTTGATTTGAAAAAAGCTTACTTAAAATTCTAATATCACAATCAAGAGTTGATTTTATTTTAAAAATTAACGTCAATATTGGGTTTTTGACAAATGTTTAGTTTGTCACACCCTTCGAAATTTCATAAGATTTTAAAAACTAATATGGGAGAGAGATTATGACTGATCAGTTAGGTGCTTTAACAACCATATTTACAGAGTTTTACTACTGGGTAACAGTAGTACTGATGTTTTTAATTCACGTTGGATTCTGTATGTATGAAGTTGGAGCTTCTCGATACAAACATCACCAACATACATTAATGAAAAATACTATGTTAATACCTTTGGTAACGGTAACCTGGTTTTTATTTGGTTGGTGGATTTACTGGGCGTTCCCAACAGGACCGGGGATTGCACCTTCAATAATGAATGAGAGTACTGCGTTAATTACAGACGAAAGTACTTTTAGTGCTAAATGGTATTTGGCAAACACAGAATATATGGCAATTAATTTAGGTGACCACATAAGTGGTGTATTCTGGGCAGCGTTCTTACTATTTTCATGGACAGCAGCTTCTATTGTTTCAGGAGCAATTATTGAAAGAATTACAACTTTTGCATTTGGAATTTTAGCAATTGCAATTGGATCTGTATTTTGGTCAATTGATGCTGCGTGGGGATGGCACTTTGATGGATGGATGCTCAAAATTTTAGGTTATCATGACGCTTATGCATCAGGAGTAATTCACGCAATTGCTGGTGGATTTGCTTTAGGTGTTCTAATCGTTTTAGGACCTAGAATTGGAAAATTCTCATCAAGCGGTGAACCAAGAAATATAGGACCAAGAAATCCATGGCTAGTAACAGTTGGACTATTCCTAATTTATACTGGTTTCTGGGGATTTTATGCGGCATGTAATATACCGATATTTGATCTTGGGCCTGAATATGGAATGGAAGGTGTCACATACTGGACAGCAACAAACATATATGTAACCCCTACTACCCTCAGCGGTATAACCTTTAACTTCCTGATGTCATTATCAGGTGGATTATTAGCTGGATATGTGGTCGCTAAAGGTGATCCTTTCTGGACTTACTCAAGTGGGCTAGCAGGTATCATCTGTGCATCTGCAGGTAATGATTTGTATCACCCGATACAAGCAATGCTTATTGGTGCAATTGGTGTTGTGATTGCTTACAAACTACATTATTGGGTTGAGCGGAAGTTCAAAATTGATGATGCAGTTGGTGCAGTGGCCGTGCATGGTTATGCAGGGTTTGTTGGTCTTGTAATTTGTGGATTTGTTTTAAATGGCTATCCTTCATCTGGATACAGTGTTGGAGCTATGTGGGACGGATCAACTTATGCATCAATCAATCCACTGGGACAATTCCTTGGAGCAATCATAATGTTTGGAGTTCTTGGAATGCTACCAGGCTATGTTATAGCAAAAGTACTAAGCGGGATGGGTAAATTAAGAATCCCACGTGAGGTAGAAATAGCTGGACTAGACTATGAAATAATGGAGGACGATAGAGATGCTGAAAAAGCAGTCGCCTCTTCAACTAGGTAAAGGAGAAATATATGGCTACAGTTACAAACTGGATAGATCATTTAAGTGCTAAAGAAGTTGTCGGGGCAGTTTATCCGGGAGCTGGATCTAGTGAAACTTTACTAGTTATTCTAGCTATAGTTTTTTGGATTGGTTGGCATGTTTTGACTAATAAATCTGAAAGTGAAAAACTTTCACGATTAGCTAGAAAAAGACATGGTGCGAATGATCATAAAAACAATATTACCGACTGGTAATATAAAATAAAAATTTGGGCGCTACTTGATTGTAGCGCCCTTTTTTTATAAAATTCTTACAATGACAGAAAATAACAAAGAAGAACAAAGACCTAGTAAAATGATTGGTGTAGTTTTTCCAAAAGCTAAATACGGAGTTATACTAGCCATAATAATTATTATTGGTGTTAACTTAATTTATTATAAAGATATGATATTTTCATTTTTAAAATAATGGCAAAAAATTTATCAAAAATAGCTAAAGCAAAAAAAATAAAATACTTTCTAATAAGTTTTGTAGACTTATTTGGTGTTTTAAGATCAAAATTAGTTCCTATGGAAGCGATTGGTGAAATGCAAAAAAATGGTGCAGGGTTTGCCGGGTTTGCAACCTGGCTGGATATGTCCCCAGCTGACACTGATATGTTTGCTATTCCTGATCCCAATAGTCTTATCCAATTACCTTGGAATAAAGAAGTTGGCTGGTTAGCATCAGATTTATGGATGGGTGGTCAACCAGTAAAAGCTTCGCCTAGAGTTATGCTTAAAGAACAAATACATAAATTGGGTAAAAAAAATCTACAAATGAAATCAGGAGTAGAATGTGAGTACTTTTTAATTTCAGAAGATGGATCTAGTATTGCAGACTTAAAAGATACACAATCAAAACCTTGTTATGACCAGTCAGCATTAATGCGTAGGTACGAATTAATTAAAGAGATTTGTGATGCAATGATACAAATGGGATGGCACCCCTACCAAAATGACCATGAAGATGCTAATGGACAATTTGAAATGAATTGGGATTATAATGATTGTTTAATTACAGCAGATAGACATGTTTTTTTTAAGTATATGGTAAAATCCTTGGCAGAAAAACATGGTCTTAGAGCAACATTCATGCCAAAGCCTTTTAGCAATCTGACTGGTAATGGTTGTCATGCACACATCTCTATTTGGAATGATAAAACAAATAAATTTTTAGATAGTAGTGACAGATTAGGTTTAACTAGACTTGCCTACAATTTTTTAGGAGGTGTTATGCATTTAGCTCAACCGCTGTCCGCTTTTTTTAATCCTACGGTTAATAGTTATAGAAGGATTAATGCTCCACCAACAAAATCAGGGGCTTCATGGTCTCCAAGTAGTATTTCTTACACTGGAAATAATAGAACCCATATGATTAGAGTACCAGACGCTGGTAGATTTGAATTAAGACTAATGGATGGTTCATCAAACCCTTATTTGCTTCAAGCGGGTGTGATCGCTGCTGGTCTTCATGGGTTAAATAATAAAATTGATCCGGGTGAACCTTTGGGATGCAATATGTATACAGATTACAAGAATTATCCAAACTTGAAAAAATTACCAGATGAAATAGAAGATGCTCTTGATTTTCTTGAAAATTCTAAAGAACTAAAAGAAGCTTTTGGAGAAAATGTTATAAAAAGTTATATAAGATTAAAGAATATGGAAATTGAAGATTTTAATAAAAACGATAGATTTGATAAAAAAAGCCCAATAACCGATTGGGAAAAAAGTAGCACTCTTGATTGTTAATCTAAATGAAAACAATCTTCCAAAAAGACCTTTGGTCAATTTCTTCTTTTTTTGAAAACAAAAATTATTCTTTTAATAAAAATGAAATTTTAAGTTCTTTATCTAAAAATGATATTGATGAAGCATTTTTGATTATTTCTAATTGGAAAGGTTATCTACCAACACCATTAATTGAATTAAGTAAACTTTCAAAAGAATTGAATTTGAATAAAATATTTTACAAAGATGAAAGTAAAAGATTTAATCTTAAATCTTTTAAAGCACTTGGTGGGGCCTATGCAGTTGAAAAAGTTACAAAAGGAAATAAAGATATTGTTGTTTCAACAGCAACAGCTGGAAACCACGGAAGATCTGTTGCTTGGGGAGCAAGAAGGCTCGGTTTAAAGTGTAAAATTTTTATAAGCGAGTATGTTAGTGACGCAAGAGGACAAGCTATGTCAGACCTAGGTGCTGATGTTATTAAGGTTAAGGGTAACTATGAAAAATCTTTAGTAAAATGTATTAAACAATCTAAAGAAAATAATTGGCAAATTGTTCAAGATGTTGCTTGGAATGATTACATGGTAGTCCCAAAATACACTATGGCTGGCTATACAGTAATGATGAAGGAAATTGTTAATCAATTAAAAAGTGATAAAATCACTCACATAATATTGCAAGCTGGAGTTGGTGGTATGGCGGGAGCTATGGTTGCAGGAATAGCAAGATATTTAGAAAACGTACCTGAAATTGTAGTTGTTGAACCAGATAGCGCCGCATGTGTAATGGAAAGTATTAAAACAGGAAAAATTGAAAAAATAGATATAAAAAGAGAAAGCTTAATGGGTGGAATGTCTTGTGGTGAAGTGTCTTTGGTTCCGTGGGCAATACTAAAGAATTCAGTTAAATTTTGTATTAGTTTACCTGATGACAACATTGCAAAAACGATGAAATTACTTGGAAACTCAAGTTTTAGTGATGAAAAAATAATAGCAGGAGAAAACTCTGCCCCTGGAGTAATTAGTTTAATAACCGCTTGTCTGGATGATAAGATTAAAGAAACGTTAAAACTAAACTCAAAATCTAATATATTAGTTATTGGCTGCGAAGGTGATACAGATAAGGAAATGTATCAAAAACTCATAAATCAATAAAGCAAAACCTAAAATGAAAAAAATTTTACAAAAAGATAATGATAACCTAGATTTCTATAAAATTTTTAAACCTGAACTAACCCCAAAAAGAATGATGGAATTAGGTGTGTTTGGCGGTGCGTATTTTGGATTAGACTTAAAAGAGTATCCTAAATCATGGTTTAAAAATGCTAAAATAAGTAAAACTTTTGATATAAATTTGAACAGATTTAAAGTTGTTTCAGGATTATCAAGAGAACACTGGATAGAAAAAGGGTGGATTTTTAAAGAAGATCCTCTGGGATGGTTCCAATGGTACTGTAGATTTAGTAAAGGAAGAAGAATTGCTCATATAGACAAAATTCAAATCAAAAGATGGAAAAATTTCAGAAGACATGTTTTAGCTGTTGAAAAAAATTGCGATAAAGGTGATCTTGAATGTAGAAAAAGACAGAGACAAGCTATATTACAATGGGCTTACGATCCTTATAGATAATCATATTTTAAAGATGTCAACTCATACAAACGACTAGTAGTTCTTTTAAATGGGTTCTTTAAAATATCGACTGAAGTTATTTCTTGCAAGCTTGACTCACCACTAACTACTAAGGATATCTTTTTTTCATAAATGATATCAATTAATGTAATAAATCTTTGTTGTTGATTTGAATTTTTATAATTAAAATTAGGTAAATTTTCTATGATTATAAAATCACAAACTTTAGCTATTTTTATATAATCTTCTGCCCCGATATTTTTATTACACAAATCGTTAAAATCAAATCTTGCAATTCCTTGATAATAATTTTTAAAATTAAACTTTCTTCCTTTAATAGATAAAATTTTATCTTCTCTTATTTTACCTTTAGTTAGTTGTCTAAAAAGCTTATTAATTTTAAAGTTTGTTGCATCATTCAATGGGTAGAAGTATTGTCCACTTTTATTCTTTTTTGATTTTCTATAATCTTCTTTGATAATAAGATTTTCTTCATAACACTTTAATTTAAGATTCATTATAAAGGGTAAAAATTGTTCTCTTTGTAATCCATCTTTATAAAGGTCATTAATCTTAATATTAGATGAGAATATAACTTTTATATTTTTATCAAAAATCTTTTTAAATAAATTTCCAAGTATCATTGCATCAACAATATTTGTTACTTGAAATTCATCAAAATAAATTAATTCATATTTTTTTTTTAATTCATTTACAAATCTATTAATAACATTTTCTTTTTTATCATTTTTTTTTTGAAAAACAAAATCATGAAAATTTATCATAAATTCATTAAAGTGCAGTCTTTGTTTAGATTTATTAAAATTTTTATAAAAGAAATCTAGGATCATTGTTTTTCCAACTCCAACACCGCCTTGTAGATAAAACCCCTGTTTATTATTTTTTTTTGATAACAAGTTTGATAAAAAAGAATTTTTAAAATTTATATTATAAAATTTATTAAGAGACTCTATAATTTTTACTTGATCGTTATTAATTTCTAATTTCTTAACATTGCAGTAATTTATAAATAATTTTTTAAGATTCATTTTTTTTTAAAATCTATTCCATATTCCGACCTTGGACCCTTTCTCAAACCAAAAGGTCCTGGTATAAATATTGTCATTGGTTTTGTGCCTGGTTTAAGATCTACTCTGTGCAGATTATTTGCTGACCTAAACCCTATATAACCTGGTGGTCTCCAGAATTTCCCTTCTTTAATTGTTTCCCAGTAGCCTCCTCTTAAAATTATGGTTATATATGGACACAAATGTGTGTGCACACCTTCTCCATGATCATCTGCTAGCATTTCGTGAATTAAGACATTGAATGGAAACCATTTAGGTCTCTGTCTGAATAACAAATAATATCTGTTCATCCAAGGCTTAGCCTCGTTATATTTTGGATGAGATATTCCCCTGTCTAATACAATTTTTTTTCGACCTATTTTATCCAAAAACTTCAGTAACATATTAATTGTTAATTAAGTTTAATAATTGAGTTATCGCTAATAATAAATAAATTTTGATTTAAAACTGAGGGTCTTGAAATCTTTTTGTTGACAATTTTTATCATAGATTTTGTTAAACCACTATTAACATCAATTATAAGTAATCGACCATGATCTGTGGTTAAATAAATATCGTTTTTTCCAATAATAAAACCAGTGGGTTTAATCTTATTTCTTTTTTTTGCTTTGAAATTACTGAATACATCGGTAACACGTACAATTTTACCATCATTTTTATTAATAATCATCAAATACCCCTCCAAAGTTACAGTAAAAATATAATCATCAATTAAAGTTGGTCTTAAGTTTGAGTTAGCTTTTTGTTGCCAGTTTAAATTTCCAGTTTTGATATCTAGTGAAAAAAATTGGTTTTTATTATTTGAAAAATATAATGCATTTTTATCTGCAATTATGTCTGAGGTTTTAAGAAAAAAAGATTCCGCAGAAACAAGGCTACTTTGTGTTGGACTTTGCCATATAAGTTCACCTGTTTTAATATCAACTGAGCTTATGTCTCCTAATGAATTATTAAAGTAAATTTTTTCATCAATTATTACTATAGAAAGTTTTTTTTGAGATTTAATTATTGTATTTTCAGTTTTTAAATTCCAAATTTCTTTTCCATCTTTTAAAGAATAGGCTCTTAATATATTTTCAAAATCTACAATAAAAAAAAGGCTTTTATGAATCTTAATCTGAGAATTAAACGGTGCAGTATTGTTTTTAGACCATAATAATTCTCCAGTTTCAATATTCAATGCATAAAATTTTGCAATGTTATCAGCAACAATTAATGTTTTTTTATTACTTGCAAAAATAAGTATTGGATTTAATTTTTTTTCTGATTTTGAATAGTAATTTTTTTTCCAAATTAAATTTGATTGATTATCAAATTTTAAAATTGATCCCTTGTTGTCAAAAAATATAATATTGTTATTATTAAATGAAACTTCTGGATCATATTGAAAAAATTTTTCTATTTTAGAAAATTTAAATTTAGAAATATTTCGTAAATTTCCACTATAATTTATTCTGCCATTATTATTATCAAAATCATTTAAAAAACTTTTATTGACTGGTTTTGAATAAAGACTAATCTTTAGATTTGGATTAATTTCTAAGTTTAAAGCTTTTTCTTTTTTTAAGATCACTTTTACATTATTTTTTTGAGTTTCTTTTTTTATTGAAATTTTTTCTTCGGTCCAAAATTTAGAATTTTGACTTAATGAGCAATTTGTTACAAAAATAAAAATTAGTATTATCTTTAAAATATTATTCACTAAAATCTCTATTAATTCTTTTTTGTGACTCTTCTCTTATATCGCTATTACTATTTGTTAAATCTAAAATTTGATTAAAGAATTCTTTTGCTTTTTGTTTTTCGTTTCTTGAATAGAAATATTCTGCAATTAAGTATAAAGAATGGGACTTCCATACACTTTTTGAATTAATTATTGGGTTCAGTATTTGAATTAATTCATTTTCACTTATAAAGTCAGAGTTATACAGTGCTTTTTTATAAATAATTAAATCTTTAATTTCTTTTTGTAATTTTGTGTCTTTGATCAAAATATCAAACAAAGAATTCACATCTTCTTTGTTATCAATTAAATTATTATCTATTATGAAATAAAGTGCTAGAGGTGAATATGTTACGTCCTGTTTATTCACTATATTTATCAACTCCTCAGTTATTTTTTCCTCCTCTCCTATTTTAAAGTTTATTTTAGCAATGTTATATTGATTAGCTAGCTTTGCTTTATCTCGTTTTTTGATTTCACCTAAGGACAAATAACCAACTAATAAAATAACTATAATCGAAGTAATTATAATAAGATTTTTTCTATTATTTATAAAAAAACTTTTAATTTTTTGATTTCTTGTATTAGCGTCTATTATAGTAATTTCTTCATCCATAATTAAATCATATTTCTTAAAACGTATTGAAGGATACCACCATTTTTATAATACTCTAATTCATTTTTTGTATCAATTCTGCATAAAGTTTTAATTTTTTTAATATCACCAGAAATATATTTAATCTCTATAGATACTTGATCAGAGGCATTAATACCTTTTTCTATTTCTAAAACAGTAATTAGTTCTGAGCCTAACAAATTTAAATTTATTCTATTCATTCCTTCTACGAATTGAAGGGGAAGAATACCCATTCCAATTAAATTGGATCTATGTATTCTTTCAAAACTTTCTGCGATCACAACTTTGACACCTAGTAGTTTGGTTCCTTTTGCAGCCCAATCTCTAGATGACCCTGTCCCATACTCTTTACCACCAATAACAACTAAATCTGTTCCTCTTTTTTTATATTCTCTTACGGCATCATAAACAGGCATAATTTTTTCTTCAGGATATAATTTAGTAAAACCTCCCTCAGTACCAGGAGCCATTTCATTCTTTATTCTTATATTTGCAAAAGTACCTCTCATCATAACTTCATGGTTGCCTCTTCTAGCTCCATAAGAATTATAATCTTTCTGTAAAACTTGATGTTCCATAAAATATTGTCCAGTTGGACTATCTTTTTGAATATTTCCTGCAGGAGAAATATGATCTGTAGTAACCATATCACCAAGAATTAATAAAGGTCTTGCATCTTTTATTTTTTTAAAACCTTCAGGCTTATCAGAAAGATTATCAAAGAAAGGTGGTTTTTTTACATATGTTGACCCTGAGTCCCAATTATAGATACTTGTGTTTTCTGTCTTAATTTCTTGCCATTGTTTTGGTCCTTCTGAAACATTTGAATATCTTTTTATAAACATATCTGCATTAAGTGCTTCTTTTAGAGTATCTTCTATTTCTTTGTTTGTTGGCCAAATATCCTTTAAGTAAATATCTTTACCCTCTTTAGATTTGCCTAAAGGCTCTTTATAAAGATCAAACTCCATATGGCCTGCTAATGCATAAGCAACAACAAGTGGTGGAGATGCTAAATAATTTGCTTTAATATGTGGTGATATTCTTCCTTCAAAATTTCTATTACCAGATAAAACTGATACTGCATAAATATTTTCTTTTTGTATCGCATTAGTAATGTTATCAGGTAATGGCCCTGAATTTCCTATACAAGTAGTACAGCCATAACCAACCAAATTAAATCCAAGGTCATCTAAAAATATATTTAAACCCGCTTTTTCTAAATAATCAGTTACTACTTGGGACCCTGGAGCTAAAGATGTTTTTACCCACGGTTTTGTTTTAAGGCCAAGCTCAACTGCTTTTTTAGCCAATAAACCAGCTCCAATTAAAACATTGGGATTAGAGGTATTAGTACACGATGTAATTGCAGCAATTAATATTGATCCATCTTTAATCTCATAATCTGTTTCTTCAACTTTTGAAGTATTTTGTTTTTTTCTGTTTGTTGCTTCTTCAAAAACTTTTTTAAATCCAGTTGATGCATCTGTTAATAAGACTTTATCTTGCGGTCTTTTCGGTCCAGAGATTGTTGGAACAATTGTTGACATATCTAATAAAAGTGTGTCTGTAAATTCTATTTCTTCACTTGCCCACAAACCTTGTTCTTTTGCATATTTTTCAACAATGTTTACTGTATTATCATCTCTACCAGAAAATTTTAAATATTTTAGTGTCTCTTCATCAATTGGAAAAAACCCACATGTTGCACCATATTCAGGTGCCATATTTGCTATTGTTGCTCTATCTGCAAGGGTTAGATTTTTTAAGCCTTTACCATAAAATTCAACAAATTTTCCAACAACACCTTTATCCCTTAGCATCTTTACAACAGTTAAAACTAAGTCTGTAGCGGTTGTTCCTTCAGGCATTTTATTAATTACTTCAAAGCCTATCACTTCAGGAATTAACATAGAGATTGGTTGACCTAACATTCCTGCTTCCGCTTCAATTCCACCAACACCCCAACCTAAAACTGATAAACCATTAACCATAGTAGTATGACTGTCTGTTCCAACTAAAGTGTCAGGAAATAAATAATTTTCATCTATAAATTTTTCTGACCAAACTACTTTAGATAAATATTCCAAATTAACTTGATGACAAATTCCTGTTCCAGGAGGAACTATTCTAAAATTATCAAATGCCTGTTGCCCCCATTTTAAGAAAGAATATCTTTCTCCATTTCTTTGAAACTCAATATCAACATTTTTTTCAAATGAATCTGAATTTGCTGATTTATCAACCTGCACAGAATGATCAATAACAAGATCAACTGCAGAAAGTGGATTAATTGCGTTTGGATCTTTATTTTTTTCTTTAACAGCTTCTCTCATAGCAGCAAGATCTGCAACTGCTGGAATTCCTGTATAATCTTGCAATAAAACTCTAGCTGGTCTGTAAGCTATCTCAGTTGATGATTTTTTTGTTTTTAACCATTCTTTAATTGCCTCTATTTGTTTTTTTGTAACTGATAGATCATCTTCATATCTTAATAGATTTTCTAATAAAACTTTGAGTGATTTCGGAAGCTTTGAAATTCCATCTAAACCATTTTTTTCAGCTTCTGATAATGAAAAATATTTATATTCACTATTATTAATATTAATAGATTTTAAAGACTTGTATGAATTTTTATTTCCTGGTTTCATTTAATTTTTAGATGTAGAACCCTATTATACAAATGATAAGTAGCAATGACATAGCATAATTAAATCGTTTAATAAAATTATTATTTGTCGCAAATTTCCTCAAAAACTTACCTAAAAATGCCCACGTAGTAATACTTACAATTGCTGTTAAAGAGCAAACTACAATAACTGATAAAGAGCTATTTATATAATCATCTTCTAGTACAAATTTTGAAATCAAAGTTATACCTGCCATTACTCCTTTTGGATTTAAGAACTGAAAAATAAAAGTATCAATAAATTTTACAGGATTAACTTTTTTATCTTCTTTGGATAATGATGAAAATGAAATCTTGTATGCTAAATAAATTAAAAAAAAAGTTCCTAAAATTCTAATTATTTCTTGTATAATTGGATATTTAATAAAAGTTGATATTAAAACAAAATTTGTCAAAGTAACAAAAGTTGTATACCCAAACCAAACACCTAATATTAATGGTATTGTTTTTTTTATTCCAAAATTAAAACCAGAATATGAAGCTACAGCATTATTTGGTCCTGGCGTAAAACCCAGAGATAATGAAATACCGATTAACAAAAATAATTCAGGATGCATAAAAAAACTAAGCTATTGGAAGACCATTCTCAGACTCTCGAGATGGGTGAACTAATGTAACCTTTCCATCATTATCGATTGACCCTAAAATAAGAACTTGAGAAATAACTCCTGCTATATTTTTTTCAGCAAAATTACAAACACCAATAACTTGTTTACCTTTCAAATTTTTTTCATTGTAATAATGAGTAATTTGAGCTGAAGATTGTTTAATACCGATCTCTTTTCCAAAGTCAACTTCTATAACTAAAGATGGTTTTCTTGCTTTTTCATTTTTTTTTACAGATACCACGGTGCCAACTCTAATATCTACTTTGTCAAAAATATCATAGGTTATTTGTTCTTTCATATATTTAATATATAATGCTTGTTAAATATGAGTACAGAAAATAATTCAAAGCTGCTATATGATAATTCAGTTCAAATTTTGACAGACTTAATAGCTTTTAAAACTATTTCAGGAGAAGATAACAGCTCATTAATTGATTATTGTGATGGTATCTTAAAAAAGTTAGGTGCTACTTCCTTTAGAACCTATGATGACGAAAAAAAAAGAGTAAATTTATTTGCTACTCTAAAAGCTAAAAATACAAATAATAAGAAGCCAATTATTTTATCAGGCCACACTGATGTTGTTCCAGTTTCAAAAGGTTGGAGTTCTGATCCTTTTACCGCAACTATTAAAGGTGATAAATTGTACGGAAGGGGTTCGTGTGATATGAAAGGTTTTATTGCATGTACTTTAGCTTATGCACCTATATATTCTAAATCAAATTTAGATAGAGACATTCATTTTTCATTTACATTTGATGAAGAAACAGCCTGCCAGGGTGCGCCTATACTAATAGAAGAATTAAAAAAAAGAGATATTAAAGATGGTATTTGCATTATTGGTGAACCAACTAATATGAAAATTATTGATGCTCACAAAGGATGCTATGAATATACAACTTATTTTAAAGGTTTAGCAGGGCATAGTTCAGCACCTCATAAAGGTGTAAGTGCTGTTGAATATGCATCAAGATATGTAAATAAATTAATAGAGCTTAGGGAAAAACTTAAAAGTAGAGCACCTAAAGAATCTATTTTTGATCCACCTCACTCTACCCTTTCTATTGGTGGTATATTTGGTGGTATCGCTCACAATGTAATAGCAGATAAATGTCATGTTAACTGGGAAACACGACCAGTTGTTAAAGAAGACGGTATATTTTTAAATCAAGAGATCGACAAATATGCAAATGAGGTATTGTTACCTCAAATGAAAAAAATTTTTCCTAATGCCTCAATTGAAAAAGACATTATTGGTGAAATAATTGGGTTTGATAGAGAAGATAAGTCAGATGCATGTGAGTTAATTTCAAGTTTAACAGGTGATAATTCTAGACAAGTTGTTTCATTTGGAACTGAAGCAGGTTTATTCCAAGAAATAGGAATTAGTACAGTAGTCTGTGGTCCAGGATCAATTGATCAAGCTCATAAAATTGATGAATTCATTGTTTTAGATGAACTTAAAAAATGTTTAAACTTGCTTGATGGCATCAAAGCAGAGTCCGTTCCAAATTAATAAATTGTTAAACAATACAAAGTAAATTATAATTTTCTTATGTCTAAAAAAGATCCAAGAGATATGGTTGGGTATGGCTCTAATGGTAAAAAGATTATATGGCCTGGTAATGCACGAATAGCTGTTCAAATAGTTTTGAATTATGAGGAAGGAGCTGAAAATTGTGTCCTAAATGGTGATAATTACTCAGAAATTTTTTTATCAGAAATCATAGGTGCTAAGCCTATAAAAGATAGACATATAAATATGGAGTCTCTTTATGAGTATGGTTCAAGGGTAGGATTTTGGAGATTGCACAAACTATTTCAAGAAAAAAAAATTCCTATAACAATTTTTGGAGTTGGTATGGCTTTAGAGAAAAACCCTGAAATTTGTAAAGCTATAATAGAAGCTGGGTCTTATTATGAGGTTGCATCTCATGGGTGGAGATGGATTGATTACCAAAATATCAAAAAATCAGAAGAAAAAAAACATATGAATTTTGCAATTAAAGCTCACACAAAAATTTTTGGTGAAAGACCTACTGGCTGGTACACAGGTAGATGTAGCTCTAATACTAGGGACTTAGTTATGGAAGATGGTGGTTTTTTATATGATAGTGACTCATATAGTGATGACTTACCATATTGGGAAACTAGAAATAAGAAAAAACAATTAATTATTCCTTATACGTTAGATAACAACGATATGAGATTTGCAACCAATCAGGGGTTTAATACTGGTGATCATTTTTTTTCTTATTTAAAAGATAGCTTTGATGCTTTATATGAAGAAGGACTAACAAACCCCAAGATGATGTCGGTAGGATTACACTGCAGGTTGATTGGAAAACCTGGTAGAATTCAATCTTTAAAGAAATTTCTAGATTATATTCTTAAACATGAAGCTGTTTGGATATGTAAGAGAATTGATATAGCCAATCACTGGATTAAAAACTATTCTGAATAATGTCAAAAAAAATTATTTTTACAAATGGTCTTATCGATTTAGCTCAACCTAGGCTGGGCACAAAGATTATATTTAAAACTGATGACTTTTTTGCTTCAGCTAATAGGATTATTGAACCTTTACCAGCAATTTTTAAAGAGGGACTATTTGATAAAAATGGTAAATGGATGGATGGTTGGGAATCTAGAAGAAAAAGAACTAAAGGGCATGACTATATAATTTTAAAATTAGGAAAACCTGGTTCTATTAAAAAAATTGACGTTGATACATCACACTTTAACGGAAACCAGCCAGCAATGATTTCTATTGAAGGAACAAACTCTAATTCAAATAAGATAAATCAATTAAAATGGAAACCATTTCTTTCTAAAAAGAAAACACAAGCCAATAGTCATCACTTTTTTGATATAAATAATAAAAAGATTTTAACACATATCAAATTTAATATTTTTCCAGATGGTGGGGTTGCTCGGTTAAGATTGTTTGGCTCAATTGCCAAATCTAATAAGTTAAAAAATAAAAAAACAAATCTTGCATCATTACTAAATGGAGCATCTGTGATTGCTTGTAATAATGAACACTTTGGTAAAGCTGAAAATATTTTAGCGCCTGGTAAGGCCAAAAACATGGGTGATGGATGGGAAACGAGAAGAAGACGTAATAAAGGATTTGATTGGTTAATATTAAATTCTTTAGATGGAAAAGAAATTGATAAAATTGAAATATCCACCCATCATTTTAAAGGTAATTTTCCGAGCTATTGTTCATTGCAGGCTGCATACATACCAAAGTCAAAAAACTTTAAAATAATTGTAAATTCTTCAGTCAAATGGAAATATTTATTAAAAAATGCAAAATTATCATCTAATAAAATACATATTTTTAAAAATAATTTAATGAAAAAAGATAAAATTAATTTTGTAAAAATCAATATTTTTCCAGATGGTGGAATATCCCGATTTAGAATTTATGGAAAAAATATATGAGAAGCTTAGTAATAAAACCTAAGGCTATTAATAAAGAAAATTTTAAAAAATTTGGTGATATGATCACAACAGATAATGTCAAACCTTTAGAAATAAATGATGGTTATGCAAAACGATATGATGGGATTGCTTACCTAGATACAAAGAAAGATAATGGAGAGTCTATAATTAGCATTTTTTCAGCTTTAAAAAGATCTTTCCCAATGAAGATTGATATGATGGAAAAACATCCGCTTGGAAGCCAAGCTTTTATTCCAATGAAAGAAACTACGTTTTTAGCTTTTGTTGCTCCTGAAGGTACTAAACCTGATTTAAATAAAGCAGAGGCTTTTATTATTCCAAAAGGAGTTGGGGTTAATTATAATGCTGGAATTTGGCATTTTCCTCTAATTGCAACTGAGGATATGAATTTTTTAGTAGTAGATAGAAAAGGCTCTGGTGATAATCTTGTTATTGAAAACTTAGATAAAGAAGAGATAACCCTGAAATATTAAAACCCGCCGCACTAATGCGACGGGTCTTTTTTTAACTTTAGAGTTATTTTATTTTCTTTTAGATATAGCTAAGTGAACTACAGCACCAAGAGATGCTCCAATTATCCAAGCGTATCCTCCACCACCACCTAAGTTGGCAAAGAAATCATCTAAACCTAAAATCAAGATATTTGGCCAAACAGTTCCTACAGCAATGTAGCCTGATAATATCCAAGCTAACATTCCTTTGTGGTTAAAGCCACCATTGTAATGATACTTCCCACTAGGGCTAGCATCAAATAATGCATCAACATCTAATTTTTCTTTTTTGATGATGTAATAATCTACAATCATTATACCAAATACAGGTGCAAGAATTGCTCCTAATGTATTAACAAATGGAAATAAACCCATTTGAGTAATAACAGCAACCCACATGCCACCTATAACAAAACCAAAACCAGCAGTTATTAATCCACCAATTTTAAAATTGATTTTACTTGGCATTAAGTTTGCTAAGTCATAAGCAGGAGGTATAAAGTTTGCAACCATATTAATTCCAACTGTCGCTGCAAAAAATGCAAATGCAGCAATAATTGTTAATCCTAAGTTGTCTACTTTAGCTACCATCTCTGTTGGACTTGCTACATATTCACCAAAAATTGCGATTGTTCCACCAGTAATCATTAAAGTAATAAAAGAGAATAAAATTACGTTTCCTACTAGTCCCCATAGGTTACCTTTTCTCATTTCATCTTCATTTTTAACAAATCTAGCAAAGTCACCAAAGTTAATCACTACTGCAGCAAAATATCCAACCATAATTGAAAATACAGCTAAGAAAGCACCAAATGATCCTAAACCTTCAAAACCACCTGTACGTTCTCCACCAGAAAAAATATTTCCTACTTCTGAAAAAAGTCCTCCGCCAGCCTTAGCCCAAATAACTATCATTAAGAGTATCATAACCACATAAACAGCAGGTCCTGCAAAGTTTAAGAATCTTTTAACAAGATCTACACCTTGCCAAAATAGATAAACTTGGAATGCAGAAACAAAAATAAATGAAACCCACATTACTCCTGTCATACCAAGAAGCATTACTTCGCCTTCAATACCAGTAATTCCAGTAATCAAAAGTGCTACTGCGGTTGATGCTGCATAAGTCTGAGCTCCATACCAAAACATTGCAACAAGTCCTCTTGCCATTGCTGGAAAGTTTGCTCCAAATACACCCATACTAACACGGGCAAATACTGGATATGGAATTCCATGTTTTACACTCGGTTTACCCGATAAGTTTACAAGCCACATTATAAAAAATCCTGCAAGAATTAATGCAGCAAATACAGCCCAACCATTTAGTCCAGAGGCTAAAAATAAAGATGCTGCCAAAGTATAACCAAATAAACTTTGAACATCATTAGCCCATACGTTAAAGATTTCAAACCATCCCCAGTTTTTTTTATTACTTGGAGTTGGAGCTAAATCTGAATTGTAGAGTTTTGACGATCTACCCATATTTCTTCTCCTTATTTGTTTTGTTGCTTTTATTAACCATCAATAGTTACAGCAACACTAACTGCGACATTATGGATTAGGACTCTAGTGTAAACAATAAAATTTAAGAATTTCAGGTCTATCAAATTTGTTAATAAATACCTGGTGTATTTACTTATTAAAAACCTATTATGAACACCAATCTTTTAAATCAGTCGTTCCAGCCACTAACTGCCTTAACTTCCAAGTATTCTTCCAAACCAAGCTTTCCTGCTTCACGACCAATACCAGAATGTTTATATCCTCCAAATGGAGCATCAGGTGCTAATCCTGCACCATTAATATCAACCATTCCTGATCTTAATTTTCTAGCAACTCTATTTGCTTTTGCTTGATCTTGAGTTTGAATAAAGTTCAATAAGCCATAAGGGGTATCATTAGCAATTGCAATTGCTTCCTCCTCGGTTTCAAAAGGTATTATTGATAATACTGGACCAAAGATTTCAGTTCTTGCAATCTGCATTTTATTATTAACATCAGCAAAAGCAGTAGGTTTAACAAAATAACCTTTATCTAAACCTTCTGGTTTTCCTACACCACCCGCTACTAATTTTGCACCTTCATTAATTCCAACTTGAATTAAAGATTGAATCTTATCAAACTGAGTTTTTGAAACAACTGGGCCAATATGATCACCTTTTTTACTTGCGACATCAACTTTCATTGAATTAGCAAAGTTTTTGACTCTTTCAACTGTCTCATCATAAATAGATTTTTCAACCAACATTCTTGTTGGTGCATTACAAGATTGCCCTGTATTTCTAAAACACCTTAAAGCTCCTCTTTCAACAGCTTCTGCATCTGCATCTTTAAATATTATGTTTGCTCCTTTTCCACCAAGTTCAAGACTGACTCTCTTGAAATCACTTGCTGCATTTTGAGAAATTAAAGCACCTGCTCTAGTTGATCCCGTGAACGAAATCATGTTTACATCTGGATGGCTTGTTAATGCATTTCCAGTAACAGCCCCGTCTCCATTAACTAAGTTGAATACACCTTTTGGTAGTTTAATTTCATCGATAATCTCTGCTAAAATTATTGATGATAATGGAGCTATCTCAGATGGTTTAAGTATCATTGTACATCCTGCTGCAATGGCTGGTATTACTTTCAAGCAAGTTTGATTCATTGGCCAGTTCCATGGAGTAATTAATGCACAAACTCCTTTAGGTTCATGTAAAATATTGTTATTAAGAGCGTGTTCTCCTAGCTTTGCTTCAAATGAATATTCTTTTAAAACTTTTATATAAGATTTTATATGACTAGCCCCAGTTCCTGCTTGTAACTGTGTCGAAAAATCAATAGGTGCTCCCATTTCAAGAGAAATGGCGTTAGCCATATCTGCCCATCTCTTTTTATAAAGATCATATAAAGCTTCAAGATATTTCAATCTTTCTTCTTTTAAAGAAAATGCCCAAGTTTCAAAAGCTTTTGCTGCTGCACTTACTGCATCATTTACATCTTCTATTCCACCCAAAGATATAACCGCACATTCTTTTTCTGATGAAGGGTCTATTACTTTTAAGTCATTAGGTTTTCTTGGAGAAACCCATTCACCATTGATATAAAATTTTTTCTTATCTAACATCTGGAGAAAATATCCTTTCTTTATGATTTTGCAAATAGATTTGTTAGTTCGTAAACAATTGTGGCTGCAGCTAATGAAGTAACTTCAGCATGATCATAGGCAGGTGAAACCTCAACTACATCAGCAGAAACAAGGTTTAAACCTGATAGTCCTCTTAAAACATTGACCATTTCTCTTGTAGTCATACCTGCGATTTCTGGAGTTCCTGTTCCAGGAGCAAAAGCTGGGTCTAGCACATCAATGTCTATTGATAAGTAAAGAGGATTCTTTCCAACTCTTTTTTTTATTCTTTCAGCTATTTTATCTGTGCCTTCTGTTTGAAATTCATCACAATGTATTATTTTAAAACCAAAACTTTCATCATTTTTAATATCATCTCTACTATAGAGTGGGCCTCTAATACCAACATGCATTGAAGCGTCATCTAAAAATAAACCTTCTTCTCTGGCTCTTCTAAAAGGTGTTCCATGTGTATATGGGGCACCAAAATAAGTGTCCCAAGTATCTAAATGTGCATCAAAATGTACGAGAGCAACTGGGCCATTACATTTTTTATTGATTGCCCTTAATAAGGGAACTGCAATTGTATGGTCGCCGCCTAAACTAATAATACCACTAGCTTTATTCAGCAAGTCTGTTGCTCCAGCTTCGATTTGCTTTATCGACTCATCAATACTGAATGGATTACAGGTGATATCACCAGCATCAGCAACTTGTTGTATTTTAAAAGGTTCAACATCATAACTTGGGTGGTAATTTGTTCGTAAGTGTCTTGATGCTTGTCTAATGCTCATTGGGCCAAATCTTGCCCCAGGTCTATAGCTTGTTCCAGCATCAAATGGAATTCCGACAATAGCAACATCACAGCTTTTAACATCTCTTAATTCAGGCAGTCTTGCAAATGTTGATGGTCCTGCAAATCTGGGCACTTTAGTTCCACTTACTGGCTGGATTGGGTCTTTATTTTTATCTTTTTTCATTTATAAATAAAATGTACCACATTCTTTAAAATTGGAATATCTTCTATATTATTTTTTATGATCATTTTTAGAGTTATTTTGCTATTTTTTATTTTAATATCTCCACTTAAAGCCAATACTATCTATAATTTAATAAAAATTCCCAACCTAGAAATTTATGAAATTAACACAGAAAATAAACTTAAATATTTTTATGCGGCTAGTTCATTTAGACTAGGTGTCCAAAAAAATATCATTTGCTTAAGCTCTAACAAAAAAAATTATGATGAAAAATATCAAGTAATTGAAAGAAACTTAAAAAAATATTCACATAGTTTTCTAAAAAAAATAAATCTAAAATATATTGTTATGTGTGAAAATTTATCTATTTCTGGAATTAATACTGCAGGTATACCTGATAATGTAATGAAAACACTTATATTGGATATAGAATTTAATAAAAAATATTTTGAAAGGGTAATTCATCATGAAATATTTCATATTATCAATGATCAGTATAGAGAACTTTTCAATGAAAATAATTGGAAAGAAATTAATACTCCTAATTTTGTATATGCTGAATGCTCCACGTGTACAGAAAAATTAGGATTAAACACTTATACAAAAAAGAATGGCTTTTTTACTGAGTATTCAAAATCTACAGTTTCTGAGGACATGGCAGAGGTTTATTCACATTTAATATTCTTAGATCCAGAAGAAATTAAACAAATCCGTAATTCAGATAAAATTTTGAAAAAAAAAATTTCTTACATTGAAAAGAAGATTAAATTAATTGATAATTCTTTTAGTTTTTAAATGATAAAAAAAATTAAAGCTTCTACTTCTGAAAAAATTATTTTTATATTTTTAATTTTTCTAGGATCTCTTACGATTTTTTCATATTTTGTAATTAAAAATAAATGTCTATTTGTTAAAAATTATAAGCCTGAAAATATTAATTTTCAAAACCCAGAAAACATTGCTATATTAAATGTACCTTGTGGTAACGTAATTATAGAACTTTATCCAAATATTTCTCCTAATGCAGTTAAAAGATTTAAAACTCTAATATTATCCAATGCGTATGAAGATGTAGCTTTTCACAGGGTAATAGAAAATAAACTTGTTCAGTCTGGTGACTTAGAGTTTGGAAAAAAAGAGTCATTAAATTATGCAAAAATAGGTACTGGTAAATCAGGATTGGGTACTATTAAATCAGAAACAGATAGTGATTTTAGATATGTTGCAGGAAGCGTCGGTTTAGCACGAACATTTCATAACGATACTGAAGACAGTCAATTTTTTATAATTTTACAAGATGAACCTTTATTTGAAGGAGAATATACTCCCGTAGGTAAAGTTATTTATGGTTTAGAGGTTTTAAAAAAAATAAAACATCAGAGACATTCAGAAAACATATTAAGGCCAGATTTTATAAATTCGTTTAAAATGCTTAAATAAAAGACATTAAACTCTAGGTTGTACCCATTTTAGGCAGTCATTGACTGTTCTTATTAATTAAATTTTGATGAAATGAGGAGTGAATAAAAAAAAAGATAGCGAACTTAAAATATTAAAATTTAGTAATAAAAAAATTATTAAGCAACCTTTAAAAATTTTAAAAAAAATAAACCTAGATAAATTTAAAAAAATAACATCCTTTTCATTAAATAAGACATTAGATAGTTTCAAAGAAAAAATTAAACAGGCTGAAATAAATAAAATTAAATCTTTAAAAAAAGAAAAAATTAAAGAAGCAAAAAAAGAAAAGTTAGAACAAAAAAAAATAAAAGCTGAAGAAGCAAGACAAATTAAAAAAGAACAAATACTAAAATTAAAAGAGGAAAAACAAAGGCTTATAAATCAAGAAAAACAAAAAATTAAAATTGAAAAACAACAACAACAAATTGAGAAACAAAAAATTAAGATTGAAACACAAAGATTAAAAGCTGAAGAACAAAAAATAAAAGATGAAGAAGAAAAAAAAATAAGGGAAGATGATTTAAAGTTAAAAGAAGAAAAATTAAGATTAGAATTTTTAGAAAAACAAAGATTAAGACAAGAAAAATTAAAAGCAAAAGAAGAAGAAGAAAAATTAAAAGATATTGAAAAACAAAAAGTTGAAGAAGAAAAAAAAAGGGTAAAAAATGAACAGGAAAGATTAAAGGATATAGAGATTAATAAGAAAAAAGAAGAGCAGTATAGACTAGATGAAGAAGAACGAAAACTACAGTACCAAGAACAAAAACTAAAGGAAGCAGAACAAAGAATAAAAGATCTTGAGGCTCAAAGACTAAGAGAGAATGAAATTCAAAGATTAAGGGAAGCTGAAGAATTAAGGCAAAAAGAAGAAGAATTTAGATTAAAAGAAAAAAAAGAAATTGAGGAACTAAGAGATTTAAAATTAAAAGAAGAACAACATAAAAAAAGAGAAGCAGAACTAAAAAAAAGGGAAGAAGAACTTAAAGACCAAGAGCGACAAGAAGAAAAACAGAGAGAAGCTAGAATAGCTGAAGAAATGAGAATTGAGGAGGAGAATCAAAGAATAAAAGAATGGGAAATCAAATTTGATGAGGAGCAAAAAAGAAAAGAAGAAGAATTAATAAAAAAATTTGAAGAGAGAGAAAATACTAATAATCAAGAAGATAAAAAAGTTTTGTCAGATGATGACACACATTAGTTAAATTTAATTAATTAGTGGTTTACCAGTTGCTAAAGTGTGTTTTATTCTTTCCTGTGTTTTTTTTGTCTCGATCAGTTTCATAAAGGCTTCTAGTTCTAGTTTAAAAAGATAATCTTCTGATAATGTTTTATCTATTGTGGTATCACCGCCACTTAAAACATATGCTAATTCTTTTGCTACTTCTACACCATGGTCTAAAATAACTCTGTCATTATATAATTTTTCTATAATTTTATTCATTTCTGTTTGCACTACTTTTCCAGGAAGATTAAATTTCAATTCATCAGGGGCTTTAAAATTTTTATTATCTAAAAGAATTTTTTTAGAAACTTCTAATAAGCTATTTCTATTCATTATTTTTTTATCTTCTGCTTTTAAATATTTCATTGGTTCTGCTTCAACTGGTGAGGTTGCGGTTTTTCCATATCCAATGATATCAAAAACCTTTAACGAAGCATAATGTGGATCTTTTTTGGCTTCTTCAGTATCAAGCCACCTTGCTAGCATTTCTTTACATCCTCCCCCAGCAGGAATTAAACCAACTATAGTTTCTACTAGTCCAACTACAATATTTGTGTGTGAAGCAACAAAGTTACTTTGAACCATCACTTCAAAACCACCTCCAAGAGTTAAGCCAGATGGAGCAGAAATTACTGGGTGTCTCGAATATTTCAAATGTTTACATGTCTCTTGAAAGTATTTAATAAATTTCTCAATTGATTTGAAATCATTCTTATCTGCGAATTCCATGGTATAACTTAAATTTACACCCGCAGAAAATTGCATACTTTCATTGATAATAATTAATGGTTTATCAGTTGCTTTTTTTAAAGCATCCATCGAGTCATAGTCTAATGCATTAGCTTTTGTAGTAAATTCAACAATATTATAATCTTTAAATCTATAAATTTGTGCTGAATTATTTCCATCAATACTTTTGGCTTTTTTCTTTACTTTCCCTAATGTTTCAATTTCAGTATATTTTTGTCTTTCACCATAGAACTTTTCATTTTTTGTTTTTGCTAAATTATTTAAAAAGTCATTACCTTTATATTCATCAACTTTATCAAAGAAGTTTTTAACACCTATTTCTTCTAACATTTCAAAAGGACCTTTATTCCAATTAAAACCTAATCTCATTGCTTCATCTATATCATTAAATTCTTTTGTAATGTTAGGAACCAAAGATGATGCGTATTTAATTATTTTTGAAATAACTGACCATGCATACTGTCCGTATTTATCATCTCTATTTATTAAAGCTTTAAGATTTACTTTTTCGGAATTAACATTAATTTTTTTACTTGGAAAATATTCTCCTGATTCAAGATTTAATGTTTCCATAATTTTCTTACCATCAGTTTTATTAACTCTATAGAATCCACCCTTACCTTTTCTACCAGTATATCCTGTTTCAATTAATTTCTTTACTAAAGAAATTTCTTTTGCAACTTCATGAAATTTATCAGTCTCTGGCAACTCTTTAATAAAACTTTTTAAAACATCAGCCATAAGGTCTATACCTATTAAATCATACAATCCAAATATGCCAGTTTTGGGTATCCCCATTGGTCTTCCAAATATTGCATCTGCTTCTTCAACAGATAATTTCATTTTAAAAGCCTCTGTCATAGCAACTTGCATGGCGTAAACACCTATTCTATTACCTAAAAATCCTGGCGTATCATTACATACAATTGCACCCTTTCCTAATTCAACTTCACAAAAATTTTTAAGAGAATTTATTTTTTCAATATCGTTATTTTCATTTTTAACTATCTCTAAAAGACCCATGTATCTTACTGGATTAAAAAAGTGAGTAATACAAAAGTCTTTTTTTTCTTGTTCTGATAAATTTTGAGATAAAACTTTAATTGGAATCGATGACGTGTTGGATGAAACTATTGCACCTTTTTTTCTCTCTTTAAATATTTTTTCATAAATATTGTGTTTGATATCTATTCTTTCAACGACAGCCTCTACTACCCAGTCAGCTTCTGAAACTTCTTTAAAATTGTCTACAATATTTCCTACTTTAATATTATTTATTTTTGATTTGTCTAATAAAAGTGGAGGTTTTGATTTGTAGATTTTATCTCTTGCTTGTTCGCTTATTTCTGTTTTTAAATCTAATAAGGTTACTGGAATATTAGCATTGCATAAATGGGCAGCAATTCCGCTTCCCATTGTTCCTGATCCAATAACTACTACTTTTTTAATTTTCATAAGATTTTAAAGTTGAAAAGTTATTTATAATAAAAAAAGTGAAATTAGTAAATGAATTACCTATTAATTCCTCTTAGTCTTTCAGATCTTCTTCTCAAAAGCTCAGCACTAACAAGTATTAACGTCGACATTATAATCAAACAGGTTGCCACAGCCAATATTGTTGGACTCAATTGTTCTCTTAGACCTACCCACATTTGAATTGGTATTGTTGTATTTTCTAGTCCAGCCAAGAATAAGACAACTATAACTTCATCAAATGAGGTTACAAAAGCAAATAATGCTCCAGAGATTACTCCTGGAGTGATTAATGGTAAAGTGACCTTCATAAAAGTGTTAACAGGATTACTGCCCAAGCTTGCTGCTGCTCTTGTAACGCTATGATCAAATCCACTTAAAGTTGCTGTAACTGTTATCACAACAAAAGGTGTCCCTAAAATTATATGTGAAAGAATAATTCCTGTATGTGTTGCAGCTAAGCCTACCTTTGCCATAAAGAAAAAAATTGCTGTACCAGAGATAATTAATGGAACTATCATAGGTGAAATTAATAAAGCCATAAACGCTGCCTTATAAGGCATATGTCTACTGCTTAAACCTAGCGCTGCAACAGTTCCAAGAATTGTTGATCCTATAGTTGCAAAAAAGGCAATTACTAAACTGTTTTTTGTTGCTAGACCCCAAGGGTTTTTTGTTCCCCAGATCATATCTTTATACCATCTCAGAGAAAAACCGTCTGGATCTAGTGCTAACATTTTTTCTGAAAAATGAATATATTGCTCAGCATTAAATGAAAGTGGTAAAATTACAAATAGTGGTGCAATTAAAAAGAAAAATACAAGACTACAAATAACTAAATATGTATAATGCCATATTCTATAATGTATTGGTGTGTAATTCGGTAGAGCCATAGTTATCCTAATTTAATGTTATCTATTCCAACTAATTTATTATAAACCCAATAAATTGCTAAAACACCAACTAACAACATAGTTCCTAATGCTGATGCAAAAGCCCAATCTAACGAGCTCTTCATGTGATATGCAATCGTGTTACTAATTAATGATCCACTAGCCCCACCTACTAAAGCTGGTGTAATATAATAACCAATTGAGATTATAAATACTAATAAACAACCCGCTCCAATTCCAGGCATGGTTAAGGGAAAGTAAATTTTTATAAATGCTGTTAAAGGTGTTCCACCTAACGATTTTCCAGCACGCATTAAGCTTGGAGAAATTGTTTTCATTACACTATAAAGCGGCAGCACCATAAAAGGTAAAAGAATTTGTGTCATGGCAACAAATGTTCCGATAACATTGTACATCAACTCTGGTCTATTATCGTTAGCTGCCAGACCAAGCCAAACAATTAAATCATTAATTGGGCCTTGTTGTTGAAGTAACACCATCCAACTTGAAGTTCTAACTAGTAATGATGTCCAGAAGGGAAGTAAAACACAGATCATTAGCAAATTACTATATTTCATGGGTAGTGTTGCCAATAAATGTGAAATTGGATAAGCCAAACAAAAACAAAAAACCGTAACCCAAAAAGCTACATTTAGCGTTCTTAACCAAAGAATTTTATGTATTTGTCTATCTTCGGCAACCTGTACTATGTTTCGTTGATCGTCAAATTTTAAATCCATACCTTTTAAATATTTAGCATAAGACCAATTAGGACCCGTATTTTTTAATGCCGTCCAATATTCAACTTTGTTCCATATCTTATGGGTCGCCATGAACTGTTCTTTATAATTTCCTTTTTCAAATTTTTTAATTTTTCTATTTGTTTTTTTTAGGCCACTGCTAAAACCTGATTTTTCATAATTTAATCTTTGATATAGTTTCCCAGCTTCCTTGGCTATAGCTAACGGATAAAAGTCTTTATAAAATGCTTCATACACTTCTTCATCAGGTAATTCTTTACCATCCCATTGTTCCAAAGCTGCAAAAGTATTGGGTAACTTACTTGTAATCATACGGTCATCAACACTTCGAAACAACATGTCACCAATTGGAAATACGTAAGTGATTAAAAGAAACAAGAATAAAGGACCCACAAGCATTAATGCTCTTATTTTATTTCTTCTTTCAGCTTTTTTTAAACTGACCTCAAGAGGAACACCATCAGATGATAAAATTTGTTCTTTGCTCATAATAAAAAAGGGCGGTTATATAATAACCGCCCTTTAAATAAATTAAAAGTTTAATCTATAATTAAATTACAGACCAGCTTTCATAGCTTCCCATTTTTCGCCGATTTCATCTTGGTTATCAGCCCAAAATTCACCGCTCATTAGGATATAGTTTTTAGTATTAGCAGGTGCTGTTGGCATATGTGGTACCATGTTAGTCTTACCATCTTTAAACCAAGGCTCTCCAGCTTCCATGATAGCAATTGAAGATTTTCTCCAAGGAGCGTAAGCAATATACTTAGCACTTCCTGCTAGACCTTCAGTACTTGTCATTTCTCTAAGAACTTTCATAGCTTTACCATTTGCATCGTTAGGTCCACCTTTTACCATAGCAAAGTATTCATAGTCTAGAATTTGACCATCCCATACTTGTACAATTGGAGTTCCTTCCATTTGTGCATTAAAGAATCTACCATTCCAACCAGTAGCCATAACAACTTCACCATTAGCTAATAATTCTGGTGGCTGAGCTCCAGCATTCCAGAATACACATCCACCTTTTGGATCAGTACAAAGTTTTTTAATTGCAGCAATAGCTTTGTCAACTCCACCATCTTTTGATAGAGCATCCCAAACTTTACCGTTACCTTTACCAGGCTTAACTTTTAAAGCACCAGCCATAGCTATTTCTAGGTTAGACATTGCACCTTTATAAAGTGCTCTCTTACCTGGAAACTTTTTAGTGTTAAAAAAGTCTTTAATAGTTTTTGGAGTACCTTTTACATTGTCTTTATTGTAAGCGTAGTTCCATGAGTAAAGAATGTTTCCAACTGCGCACTTAGAAGGCATGCCTGTGAAAAAGTCTTTACTTGCTGGTGTTCCATCTGGTGCAGGAGCAAAGTCTTTGTCGAAATCGAATTCAACAAAAATTCCTTCATCGCAACCAATGATAGTGTCTTTTGCGTACACATCAATGATATCCCAAGTGATTTTTCCAGCTTCTTTTTGAGCTTTAATTTCAGATAATCCACCTGTGTAGTCTACCCAATTAACAGGTATTCCTAATTTCTTAGCAGTAGGATCACCATACCCTAATTTTTGACTTTCTGTGTAAGCTCCACCCCAAGACACTACAGTAACTGCAAATGCTGAAGTAGTAACAGATAGTACAAAAGAAAGAGCAAGTAATAATTTACTTAATTTTTTCATTTTATCTCCTATTTAACGTTAACGTATTTTTATAAAGAGAAATTAAAACAAGATCAACAAGATGAGTCAACAGTCAATTATGGCTATTTTGCCTTTATTTTTAAAGTAAATTTTGATTATCTATTTTGGATCTAAGGCTCTACTATCAATCGCATTCCAACCAATATTAATTTCATTTCCAAGTTTAATATCTAGATTTGAGGAACTATTTGGAATTTTTAAAATAAATTGTTCATTTCCTAACATATCTATTCTTAATCTAGTGTGATCGCCGTGATAGATCACCTCTTTAATTTTTCCTTTGTGGTTGTTGTCCATTTTATTTTCTGGATTTATTAAAGCTCTTTCTGGTCTTAAAGATACAGTAGTTTTATCCCCTTTAGCTTTCACAGAAATAGGATTTGCTAAAATTTCAGTTCCATTATTCAATTTAACCTTGCATGCACTTTCCGAAACATCGCTCACTGTTCCATTGAATGTATTATTTTCACCTATAAACTCTGCTACAAATGAATTTACTGGTTTTTCATAAAGATCATCAGGACTTGAAAGTTGTTGAACTTTCCCATCATTAAATACTGCAATTCTATTTGACATTGTCAGAGCCTCTGTTTGATCGTGTGTTACATAGACAACAGTTACACCAATACTTTCATGAATATGTTTAATTTCATACTGCATGCTTTCTCTTAAATTTTTATCCAAAGCTCCCAGTGGCTCATCCATTAAAACAAGCTTTGGATCAAACACAAGTGATCTCGCTACTGCGACTCTTTGTTGTTGTCCTCCTGATAATTGCATTGGCATTCTTGCTTCAAAACCTTGAAGAGATACCATTGATAAAGCTTTATCAATTTTTTTATCTGCTTCATCTTTTGGAATTTTTCTAACTCTTAATGGAAATGCTAAGTTTTCATATACTGTCATATGAGGAAATAAAGCATAGTTTTGAAATACCATTCCAATACCTCTTTTGTGGGGTGGAATATTGGAAATAACATTATTATCCAAATAAATTTCTCCATGAGTTGGAGTTTCAAAACCAGCCAACATCATTAAACAAGTTGTCTTACCAGAACCAGAGGGTCCTAACATTGTTACAAACTCTCCCTCTTCAATATCTAGGTTCAATCCTTTAACAACTAAGATTTTTCCATCGTAGCTTTTATCTACATTATCAAATTTCACGAATTGTTTGTTTTTTGACATCAGGAATTTAAAACATTTGTAGAGTTATTTATCAAGTTTTTTTATTTAGGCTATTTAATGTGCAAATCTTTAGGAAAATTACAGAATAACTCACATCCTTTGTCAGTTATTCGTATTGCCTCTGATGCTTCAACACCCCAATCTCCAAATTGCATGACCGCAATCATGTGAAAAGTTACATTTGGTTCTAAAATAGTCATATCTCCCTTTGATATATTTAAGGTATGTTCACCCCAATCTGGTGGATAACCGATGCCTATTGAATATCCAGTTCGTGATGTTTTTTCTATTCCATACTTATCTAATATTTTCCAGAATGCTTGCGCAACATCATCTGCAGTTTTGCCTGGTTTTGCAGCATCGATCCCTGCTTGTAACGCCTCATTTGTTTTATTCATAGTATCAATTTTTTTTTGATCAGGTTTTCCAAGTAAAACAGTTCTTGCCATTGGACAATGGTATCTTTGATAAACTCCTGAAAGTTCAATAATTGTTGCCTCTCCTTCAATAAATTTATCTTGTGAAGCTGTTAAATGAGAAGCAGAAGTTCCTTTTCCCGTTGGTAATAGAGTTGCTATACTAGAATATTCTCCTCCAAATTCTTGAGTTCCATAAAACAAGGCTTTTTGTATTTCACCCACCGCATCACATTGTCTTACACCAGGATTTATAACATCAATTGCTGTTTGCATTCCTTTTTGAGAAATAAGTGCAGCTGATTTCATTAATTTAATTTCAGCATCAGATTTAATAACTCTTGCCCAGTTGACCAATCTTTCACAATCTTTTAATTTTGCATTTGGTAAACCTTGTTTAATTTTTTCATAACAATAAGCGGTAAAATAATGACTATCCATTTCCAGTCCTATTGTGAGTTTATCCCATTTTCTTTCCTTTATAATATCTACAAGGTTGTCATAAGGGTGTAATGGCCATGTATGAATATATTTTTCATCATATGGAATGATATTTTCATTATTTAAGTAGGTTTTTATGTATGCTCCTCCAGAGTCTTGCTTTCTTACCCAGCATAAGGGTTCATCAGCATTTACATGAATTACAACAGCCTGTGCATAATAAAATGACCATGCATCATAACCAGTTAGATAATTCATATTTGCTGTATCATGTGATATTAACAGCTCTATACCGGCTTTCTGCATAGAAGCTTGAACTCTTTTTAATCTATTTTTATATTCTGCTTTACTAAAATTCATATTTTAATAACTGTGTTTTTTTTGAGGAAATTTTTTTTTTTTAACTTCATTTTTAAAATTAATTATAGCAGATCTAATTTTTTTAGTAATATTTTCATATTTTTTAACAAACCTTACTTTTATTTGGTTCAACCCGATTAAATCATCAGTGACTAGAACTTGACCGTCACAATATAGAGATGCTCCTATTCCTATTGTTGGTATTTTTATCTCCCTAGTTATATTTTTTGCTAATTGTGTTTCTACACACTCTAAAACAATTGAAAATACACCAGCTTGTTCTAAAAGTTTAGCCTCTTTCAAAATTTTTTTTTTTTCTGATTTTTTTTTTCCTTTTGATTTAAAGTTTTTAGCTGACTGAGGTAAAACTCCTAAATGGCCCATTACTGGGATCTTATTTTTAATTAAGGTTTTAACTGTATTAAAGATTTTTGTTCCACCTTCTAATTTAACAGCATCACATTTTGTTATTCGCATTATTTTTTTAGCATTTTTTAATCCTTCTGAACTATTTCTATAGGTATTATATGGCATATCTACCACCATGAGACTTTTTTTAATACCCATTCTTACACTCTTTGAATGTTCAATCATTATATCAAGTGTAACTTTCTTTGTAGATTTATAATTATATAAAACAGACCCCAAGGAGTCTCCAACTAAAACTATATCACAATGTTTATCTATAATTTGAGCAATATTTTTAGAATAAGCCGTGAGACAAATAATTTTAGATTTATTTTTTTTTTTTAAAATTTTATTAAGTACACTTTTCATTTTAAGGCTACCAAGTTCCAACATTTTGCATACTCAACCATGGTTCTTTAAGATCTAAATTGCCTTCTTGTAATATTTCTATAGAAATATTATCTGGAGATTTAACAAAAGCCATATGACCATCTCTAGGAGGCCTATTTATTACAAAACCCAATTTTAAGAGTCTTTGACATGTATCGTAAATATTTTCTACTCTATATGCTAAATGACCAAAGTTTCTAGAACCTTCCCCAAGTTGATCACCATCCCAATTATAAGTTAATTCTATTTCTGCCTTTTCATCATTAGGTGCTGCCAAGAAAATTAGGGTAAATCTACCCTTTTCATTTTCTACTCTTCTTGTTTCTTTAAGTCCTAAGCCATCACAAAAAAAGTGTAATGATTTTTCAATATTAGAAATTCTAATCATTGTATGTAAATATTTCATTAAAAAGATTATAGCTTAAAAAAAATATTATTCTAACTCAATAGTGCTTGGCGGTTTTGAGGTGATATCATAAACAACCCTGTTAATTCCTCGAATATTATTAATAATTTTGTTGGATATCGTTTGCATAAATTTTTTATCAAAATTATAAAAATCAGCAGTCATACCATCTTGAGACGTAATAGCTCTCAATAAACAAATATATTCATAAGTTCTATTGTCACCCATTACACCAACGGTTTTTACAGGTAATAACGCGGCATAAGCTTGCCAGATTTTATCGTATAAATTTGATTTTCTTAATTCATTAATAAAGTAGTAATCCGCTTCTTTTAATATCCTAATTTTTTCATTTGTTATAACTCCTGGCATTCTGATAGCTAAACCAGGGCCAGGAAATGGGTGGCGTGAAATTATATCTTTAGACAAATTTAACTCTAAACCTAACTTTCTAACTTCGTCTTTAAATAAAAATTTAAGTGGTTCCACTAACTTAAGTTTCATTTTTTTTGGAAGTCCTCCTACATTATGATGAGATTTTATTTTAGAAGTTTGACTGCCAGTTACAGATTTACTTTCTATTAAATCTGGATAGAGAGTGCCCTGAGCTAAAAACTTTACATCTTTGATTTTTTTGGCATATCTTTCAAAAATTTTAATAAACAAATTACCTATAATTTTTCTTTTTTTTTCTGGATCGAAAATATTGTTTAATTTTTTAATAAATTCCTTTTCTGCATTTACATAAATTAAGTTTATCTTTAACTTCTTTTTAAAAGTATTTACAACTTGCAATTCTTCATTTTTTCTCAAAAGTCCATTGTTAACAAATATACAGATTAAATTTTTTTTAATAGCTTTACTTAGTAGTTGTGCAACAACACTACTGTCAACTCCACCTGATAAACCACAAATAACTTTGTTATTTCCAACTTGATCTTGAATTTCTTTAATCAAATTTATTTTTTGATCTTTAGAAGACCAATTTTTTTTAACCTTACAAATTAAAAATAAAAAATTACGTAATAGAATTTTACCATTATTAGTATGCGTTACTTCAGGATGAAATTGGACTCCATAAAATTTATCTTTTAAATTTTCAATTATAGTCAATTTTGAGTTTTGACTAGATGCAATAATTCTGAAATTTTTGGGCATTCTAGAAACTTGGTCTGAGTGACTCATCCAAACTTCATTTTTATTTTTTTTATCGAAAAAATTTCTCGTTAGTTCACTGTTTGAAACCTTAGTTACTTGAGCTAAGCCAAATTCTCTGTGTTTAGATTTTTTGACCCTTCCACCTAACTCTTTTGATAAAATTTGATGACCAAAACAAATACCCAAAATTGGTATTCTTAATTTTAAAATTCTTTTATCAAAACTAAATTTATCTTTTTGATAAACATTTAATGGTCCACCTGACAAAATAATTCCACTTACATTTTGTTTTGTAAATGTTCTTATATTAACTTTTTTGTGACTAATGATTACTGAAAACACACCTAATTCTCTTACTCTTCTTGCTATTAACTGAGTAAATTGGGAACCAAAATCAATTATCAAGATTTTACTTAGACTATTACTAAGAATCATTTCGTGGTTCTATATTTTTTAACGAATCTAAAATTGATTGCTTCTTTTCACATAAATCTTTACATACTTTTGAGAATTTTTCTGTTAGTTTTTTTACTTTAGTGTAATTAGATTTTTTGATTTCTATATTCATTAACATATATAAAGCCTCTTCATTTGAGGGTTCTAACAAAAGTACTGTGTTAATATTTTTTTCCTCTTCTTTTTGATTTTCTTCAGAATTATAAATTTTTGCTAGATATAAATAAGAGTCTGTGTCTTTTGGGTTAAAAACTATACTTCTCTGAAATAAAAATTTTGAAACTTCATATTCTTTCTCATTATATTTTTTTTTACCTTCTTTAAAAAAGTTGTTTTCTGCAATTAGTAAATTGGACCAACTTAATATTAAAAAAGTAATCAAAGTTATTTTAATTTTATTTATCATTAATATTTTCTATCCTTTTTAACTTCATCAACATTATGAACCATACTTTCATAAAATCCTGCTTTTGTTATTTTTACAAATTTAGTTTTCACTTTTAATTTAAAAATTTTTTTTGCTCCTAAATATCCCATTGATGACTTTAAGCCGCCTACTAATTTATAAATTATACTTTCCATATTCCCTTTGAATTTTACAAACCCCTCAACTCCCTCTGGAACATATTTTGATATATCTTTTTGTTTTTTTTGAAAATATCTTTCAGCAGAACCTTTATTCATGGCTCCAACGGACCCCATTCCTCTAAAACTTTTATATAATTTTCCACTCTTTTTAATCAATTTTCCTGGTGCTTCCATTGTGCCTGCAAATAAGGATCCTATCATTACCGCGTCGGCTCCTGCTGACAATGCTTTCGCTATATCTCCTGAATACTTTATTCCACCATCAGAAATTATTTTTGTTTTTTTATTTTTAACTCCTCTTTTAACTTCTATAATTGCACTCAATTGTGGAACACCTATTCCTGCAACTAATCGTGTTGTACAAATTGAACCTGGTCCAATTCCAACTTTCACTACATCTACACCAAGTTTAATTAAAAATTTAGCAGCTTCTGTAGTTGCTATATTACCTGCACACAAAGTTGTGTTTTTATTTTTTTTTCTTTTAATTAATCTAATTATTTCTGCTACTTTTTTACTATGAGCATGTGCTGTATCAACTACAATTAAATCTACTTTTTCTTTTAATATTGCTTCTGCTCTTTTATTTTCAAACTGTCCAGCACCTACAGCTGCACCAACTATTAATTTTAACTTTTTTACTTTTTTAATTTCTTCAATTTGTTTTTTAATATCAAGGTTTCTATGTATGACTCCTATACCCCCAGCTTTAGCTATAGAAATTGCCATTTTACTCTCCGTCACTGTATCCATCGCAGATGATAATATCGGTATTTTTAATATTAAATTCTTTGATAATTGTGTGCTTGTATCTACTTCAGAAGGTAGCACCTCCGAATATTTCGGAGCCATAGTAACATCATCAAAGGTAAGTGCTTCTTTAATAGGAACCATAATCATTTATATATGATTCATTTAAAAATAAAAGTCTCTATCTTAAAATTTTACAAATAATAAAACTTTCTTTAGATTCTTTTCTACTAGATTTTGGTTTAAAAACCTTCACTTCTTTAAAAATTGTCTTAGCTAAAGCTACTATTTCATTAAAAGATGTACCTAAAAAAATTTTTGAGACAAATCTACCTTCTTTAACTAAAATCTCTTTTGCAAATAGCATAGCATCTTTGCATAATTCACCCGTATATATTGCATCAATATCTTTAATACCTGTGGTATTAACTGCCATATCTGAAATGATAACGTCTACTTTTGACTTAAAATAATTTTTGATTGTTTCTTGAAACTTCGTTTTGGTAAAATCCCCTTTAATTTGAATTGTATTTTCAATTTCTTCCATGTCTTTAAGGTCAATAGAAATCAATCTTCCATTTTTAACTCTTTTACAAACATATTGTGACCAACTGCCAGGCGAAGCTCCTAGGTCTATTACAGAAATACCATTTTTGAAAATTTTGAATTTTTCTTCAATTTCGATTAGTTTATAAGCAGATCTAGCTCTATAACCATCTACTTGTGATTTCCTGACGTAAATATCTCTTTTTTGCTTGTTAATCCAATTTTTTGAAATTCTGTTTTTTTTCAATTACAGACCAAACCTTAAACTTTTAGATAGTATATTTTTTTGGATAGTTTGAATATTTACCTTAATTTCTTTATTTAATCTCATGTCTTGATCATTATCCCAAATTCCAGCTGCTAAATGCATAATTCCTATTTTATAATTTGGTAAGTAGGGCTCTACAAATGTTTCGTGCTCTTCGTCAAATTTTGGTAATAAATTGCTAGCTATCCAATTACAATTTAATGGTAGAAATTCAGTTTCTAAATTATCTATATAAACTGACATATTAATAGCCAAACCCTCTGAACCAAAAATATTTCCAGATTTTAAGGTTTGCTCAAGATTTTTTTGCCAAGATACCCAACCTGGTGAATCTTTTTCGAGTGAAAAAACTCCAATATTAATATGTGGTGAGAATGCTAATTTTCTTGCTTTAGATAAACCTATCTTGGATTTAATTGCGTGTTTAAAATTTTGAGATTTAATTATTGCAACTTTTCCAAAAAGCCAATTAACCTTTGATATTATTTTATAACCTGGCCCTAAAGATTGAGTGATTCCTAGTTTACCATTTTCACAAGCTTTAAAATATAACTCAACTGAATTCCAATCATTTACCCAAGCATCACAATCAATCCATAAATACTTTTCATAATTTGGAAAATATTTTGGAAGAAAAGCTCTTGATACCTGGCTCTTTAACCACTCTTTACCTATTACTTTAATTGTTGAAACTTCTATATCCCACTCTGCTGATTTAATTTCATCAACCTTTTTTAACAATATATTCTTTTGCTTTTCTGAAAGGCCTGCATCTAAAATGCAAATCGCTATTTCCTTTGATTTTTCAAAGCTTTTAATAGAGTTGACCAATTCGTTAAGTAATTCAAAGTAATTTGAGTCAGCCAAAGATACAATTACATTTTTTTTCATTTAAAGTATATCTTCTATATCTTCATTCTCATTTTGCTCTTCATTTAAAAATTTCTCCTTATAAATTTTTTTATAACTCAAATAACTTACTGGAATTAAAAAAAAGTAGATTAATCCACCAAATACTAAAACTTTAAATGTATAAATTAATAAAAGCCCGAAAAATAATACTATACTGAATAGTACAAAAATTGTCATCCTTCTTGGTATAACAATTTTTTTAAATGAAAAAGTTGGAACTTTACTGATTAATAAAATTGAAATTAAAATAAAAAATATCGGTACTACTATATTGTAATTGATTTTAATTATATTTATTTCACTTAGGTAAAATACCAAAGGCATTAAAACCATTATCCCTCCTGCTGGAGATGGCATTCCTTCAAAAAAATTGTCCCTCCAGGAAGGGCCTTCAGTTGTATTCACATTAAACCTCGCTAATCTTAGAGCAACACAAACTACATAAATTAAACAAAGCAACCAGCCAAATTTTCCTAAATTATTTAGAGACCAAAAATACATTATGAATGCTGGAGCAACACCAAAACTAATTACATCAGCAAGTGAGTCTAATTCCTTTCCCACTAATGAGGTGCCTTTTATTAATCTTGCAACTCTTCCATCTAACGCATCAAACATTGCTGCAAACAGAATAGCAATTATAGATAATTCAAATTTTGAGTCTAATGCAAATTTAATTGAGCTAAGGCCGATACAAACACCAATTAATGTTAAAGCATTGGGTAAAATCATTCTTGCTTTCCTTTGAGATACAATTTTAAAATTATTTTTTGGACTTTCCATAAGTTATTTTTTAGCTAGTAAAGTTTCACCAGCAATAGTTGTTTGTCCTACTTTAACTAATGGTTTATAATTTTCAAAATAAACATCTGCTCTACTTCCAAACCTAATCATTCCAATTCTATCACCTTGCTTTAATTCTTGATCTTTAGTTGACTCACATACAATTCTTCTTGCAATTAAACCTGCAATTTGTACAATTATAATGTCTTCTCCAGCATTATTTACAATTTTATAATAATTTCTCTCATTATCTTCACTTGCTTTATCTAGTGAAGCATTTAAAAATTTTCCTGGCTTATAAAGTATGTCGGAGATTTTACCTTCACAAGGTGTTCTATTAACATGACAATCAAAAACATTCATAAAAATACTTATTTTTGTAAATTTTTTATCCTGAAGGCTAAGTTCTATCGGTCCATCTACTTCGTGTACCATTAAAACTTCACCGTCTGCAGGACTTGTTAAGTAATTATCATCATTTATTGAAATTCTTTCTGGATCTCTAAAGAAATAATAAACCCATATAGATAAAACTAATCCTATAAGTCCAAGAAAAGTGCTTATGATGTATAAAACTATAGTTATAAAAATAGCAATGGCTAAAAATTTATAACCCTCTGAATGAATTTTTGGAAAAATCTTGTCTAACATAAGCTTCTATTTGATAATTTTTTATTAATATGTATATAAAGCACTAAATTACAATTACTATTATATATTATTCAAATATGGCTAAAATTAAGGTTAAAAACCCAGTTGTTGAACTTGATGGTGATGAAATGACAAGAATAATATGGGAATTTATTAAGAGTAAACTTATTCTTCCATATTTAGATTTGGGTATCAAGTATTTTGATTTAGGCATGAAAAGCCGAGACAATACAAATGATCAAATAACTGTTGATTCAGCCAATGCAATTAAAAAAATTGGTGTTGGCATTAAATGTGCAACCATAACACCTGATGAAGCAAGAGTTGAAGAGTTTGATTTAAAAAAGATGTGGAGATCTCCTAATGGGACTATAAGAAATATTATAGGAGGAACGGTGTTTAGAGAGCCAATAGTTTGTAAAAATATTCCTAAATTAGTACCTTCATGGACTGACCCTGTAATCATAGGAAGACACGCATTTGGAGATCAGTATAGAGCAACAGATTTTAAAGTTCCTGGCAAAGGCAAAATGGAAATTAAATGGACAGCGGAAGATGGTAACCAAGAAATAAAATATGAAGTTTTTAATTTTCCTGGACCTGGAATTGCTTTATCTATGTATAATTTAGATAAATCAATAGAGGACTTTGCAAGATCTTGTTTTGGCTATGGTTTAATTAAAAAGTGGCCTGTTTATTTATCAACAAAAAATACAATACTGAAACAATATGATGGCCAGTTTAAAGATATTTTTCAAAAAGTATTTGATGAAGAATTTAAAGAAAAATTTGAAAAATTAAAAATTACATATGAACACAGATTAATTGATGACATGGTCGCTTGTGCAATGAAATGGAGTGGTAAATATATTTGGGCTTGTAAAAATTATGATGGTGATGTTCAGTCTGATACTATGGCACAGGGGTATGGTTCTTTGGGTTTAATGACGAGTGTTCTTTTAACGCCAGATGGAAAAACAATGGAGGCTGAAGCTGCACATGGTACAGTAACAAGACATTATAGAATGCATCAAGAAGGTAAAGAAACTTCAACAAATCCAATCGCATCAATATTTGCTTGGACCCGAGGATTAGCCCATAGAGGAAAATTAGATGGAAACGAAGATCTGGTTAAGTTTTCTCAAACTATTGAAAAAGTTTGTATTGAATGTGTAGAGAACGGTGCAATGACAAAAGATTTAGCCATTCTTATTGGACCTTCAAGTAAATATTTAACTACTAATCAATTTTTAGATAAAATTGATAGCAGTCTCAAAAATAAATTAAATTAAATTTTTTAGCTTTTCAAAAGCATCTTCAATTTTTGATTGATCCTGACCACCAGCTTGTGCAAAATCTTTTCTGCCTCCTCCACCTTTTCCTCCTATGATCTCAGATCCAACTTTAACAAATTGAACAGCATCAAATTTACTTGTTAGTTTTTCTGTAACACCAACAGCAATTCCAACTTTATCACCTTGGTTAGCAAAAACTATAACAACACCTTCACTTAATTCTTCCTTTCCTTTATCAACAAGCTTTCTTAATTCTTTTGATGGCAACCCTTCAACTTTTTGAAGTCTCAATTTAATTCCATTAATTTCTTCATCTCTGATTATATTTTTAGATTTATCCTCTAAAATTGAATTAACCAAAATAGTTTCCAATTGTTTTGATAAATCTTTAATTAAAGTTTTTTGATCTGTCTGATCTGTATTAGGATTTCCACCTAAATCAATTATTTGTTGACTTAAACCTTTAATTAATTCATCATTTTTTTTTGATGAAATATTAGATAATTTTTCCTGATCTTTTAAATAATCATCTAGTTGTCTATCTCTCAAAGCTTCAATTCTTCTAACTCCTGCTGCAATAGAAGATTGACTTATTATCTTAAATTTACCAATATCTTTTGTATTTTTAACATGTGTTCCACCACATAACTCAGTTGAAAAATACTTACCTTCTTCATCTCCCATTGAAAGAACTCTAACTTCATCACCATACTTTTCCCCAAATAAAGCTAGAGCACCACTTTCAACAGCTTCATCAGGTGTCATTAAACGTGTTTTTACATCTGTTTTTTTAGAAACCATCCTATTTACAAAACTTTCAACTTTATCAATCTCCTCACTTGTAATTGGTTTCACGTGACTAAAATCAAATCTCAAACGACTAGGTTGTACTAAGGAGCCTTTTTGAGTTACATGATCACCTAGCACCCTTCTTAAAGATTCGTGTAACAAATGAGTTGCAGAGTGATATGCTCGAGTATCATCTCTTCTTTCAACATTAATCTTTAATTCGACACTATCTTTTATTCTTATTGATCCACTTATTACTCTTCCATAATGAACAAATAAATCACCTAATTTTTTTTGAACATCAGTTACTTCAAATTTAAAATTATTTGCAATAATTTCACCTGTGTCACCTACTTGACCTCCAGACTCTCCATAAAATGGGGTTTGATTAACAATAATCATTCCTTCGTCATTTTCTTTTAATTTTTTAACTTCTTTATTATTATTTAAAAGTGATAAGATTATTCCTTCAGTTTGACTAATTTCATAGCCTAAAAATTCTGTTGGACCCAATTTATCTTTTATTCCAAACCAGACATCTTCAACTGCAGCATCACCTGATCCTTTCCAATTTTTTTTAGCAAGCTCTCTGCTTTCTTTCATTAAAGATTTAAATTTTTCTGTATCAATTGACATTGATTTGTTTCTCAAAATATCTTCGGTAAGATCTAATGGAAATCCATAAGTGTCGTATAACTTGAATGCTACTTCTCCTGGTAAAATTTTATCTATCTTAGATATTTCATCATCTAAAATCTTTATTCCTCTATCTAAAAGGACAAAAAATTTTTCCTCTTCCATTCTAAGAGTTTCTTTAATTAAGGAATCAGCTCTTATCAATTCAGGATAGTTATCTGACATTTCATCTCTTAGTGTTTCAAACAAATTATAAAAAACTGGGACTTTAGCTCCAAGTAAATGAGAATGTCTCATTCCTCTTCTCATAATTCTTCTAAGAACATAACCTCTACCTTCATTTGACGGAAGCACTCCCTCTGCTATTAAAAAAGCGCTTGCTCTCAAATGATCAGCTATAACCCTAAAACTAGATTGATTAGATTGATCATATTTTTTTTTGATAATTTCAGATGCAGAATTAATTATTTTCTTAAAATGATCTGTTTCATAATTATCGTGAGTTCCTTGAAGCAAAGCTGTAATTCTCTCTAAACCCATCCCAGTATCAACAGATGGTTTTGGAAGTTCTATTCTTTTATCTTTAGTAATTTGTTCATATTGCATAAAGACTAAGTTCCAAATTTCTATGAATCGATCCCCATCTTCATTTTTAGTTCCAGGTAATCCTCCGGATAAATGATCACCATGGTCATAAAAAATCTCTGAGCATGGACCACAGGGACCTGTCTCACCCATTGACCAAAAATTATCGGATGTAGCTATTTTGATTATTCGGTTATCGCTAAAACCTGCTATTTTCCTCCAAAAATTAAATGCTTCTTCATCTTTGTGAAATACTGTTACATATAGTCGATTTTTATCTAAACCAAAATCTTTAGTGATTAAATTCCATGCATAATGAATTGCTTGTTCTTTAAAATAATCTCCAAAAGAAAAGTTACCTAGCATTTCAAAAAAAGTATGATGTCTGGGTGTATAGCCAACATTTTCTAAATCATTATGTTTCCCACCTGCTCTAACACATTTTTGTGATGTTGTTGCTCTTACATAATCTTTTTTTTCTAGCCCTGTAAATACATTTTTAAATTGTACCATTCCTGAGTTAGAAAACATTAATGTTGGATCGTTAACGGGAACTAAATTGCTAGACTCAACAATTTTATGATCATTTTTTTTAAAATAATCTAGAAATGTTTTTCTAATTTGATTAAGTGTTTTATCGGCCATATTTTTAAAATACAGCTTTTTTATTTGATGTCTAGAAAAGTGTAAGGGAAAAAAGGCGCTTAATTAAGCGCCTTTTAATAATTAAAGATGACTTTACTTTAACTAATTCTTTTTTGGTGGTGTCAATTCTTCTTTGGTTACCACTTTTGGGTCTTCTATTTGATCTTTTGCAGCTTTTTCTGGATCAAGTGGATTACCTTCAATTTTTTTTGCTATTACTCCTGCTTTTTCCCTTATAGCCATTTCTATTTCTGCAGCAATTTTAGGATTTTGCTCAAGATGAATTTTTGCATTTTCTCTTCCTTGACCAATTTTTTCACCTTTATAAGCATACCAAGCCCCAGATTTTTCCACTATTCCTGCTTTTGCCCCGAGATCAACTAACTCTCCTACTTTGCTAATTCCTTTTCCATACATCAAATCAAATTCGACTACTTTGAATGGTGGTGCTACTTTGTTTTTAACAACTTTAACTCTTGTTGAGTTACCAATAATTTCATCTCCATTTTTGATGGCACCAATTCTTCTAATATCCATTCTTACTGATGAATAGAACTTTAGTGCATTGCCTCCCGATGTTGTTTCTGGGCTCCCAAACATAACACCAATTTTCATTCTTATTTGGTTAATAAAAATCATCATAGTATTTGTATTAGATATAGAGCTTGTTAACTTTCTTAAGGCCTGACTCATCAACCTAGATTGAAGCCCAACATGATGGTCTCCCATTTCTCCTTCAATTTCAGCTCTTGGAGTTAATGCTGCAACTGAATCCACTACAATTACTGAAATAGAACCTGATTTAACTAATGTATCAGCTATTTCTAAAGCTTGTTCACCAGCATCTGGTTGAGAAATTAATAGTTCTTCTGTATTTACACCTAAGTTTTTTGCATAAACAGGATCTAATGCGTGCTCTGCATCAACAAAAGCACAAATTCCACCAGCTTTTTGAGCTTCAGCCACAACTTGTAAAGCTAAAGTTGTTTTTCCTGATGATTCTGGCCCATATACCTCTATAATTCTTCCTTTTGGTAAACCACCTATTCCAAGTGCAACATCTAAGCTTAGAGAACCTGTTGATACAGACTCGATATCCATTGCTCTTCTTTGGCCAAGTTTCATTACTGAGCCTTTTCCAAAATTATCTGTAATTTGGCTAATTGCAGCTTCTAAAGCTTTACTTTTTTCGTTACTATCTGCTTCTTGTTGTTTTGTAGATTTAACTACTTTTAGAGTGTTTTTAGTCATTTTATGCCTTTTTTTTGTTAATTTTTTTGATACGAATCATACATTAAATGTACACATTTTGTTCTTTTTATCAACAACAAATATTTTTTTAACTAAAAAACCTTTAATTTAGTTAATTTTTAGATGATTGCTATTTAAAAGACCAACAGATTTTAAAAATTTAAATTGTGAAAGAAGATAGTTTCTTTCTGAGTTTGCTAGGTTAATTTTTGCATTTAATAGAATGGAGTTAGATTGAATTACATCTAATGTAGATCTTCCAAGTCCAGATTCATACTCAACTGTAATTCCTTCATTTGCAATTTCGGCTGCTTTAACTTGAGATTTAACTGAATTTAATAAACTTTTTGAGGATTGAAGTGTAGACCATGCAATTGCTACATTAGTCTTATTTTTTTTTATTGCACTATCCAATAATAGCCTTTTTCTATCTTGCAGATTTCTACTTTTATTGAATGAGGCTCTATTTTTACCACCTGAATATATTGGCCATGTAACTGTAGCTTTTAAAGTACTTTTATTACGCTTGTCATATGAAGAACTTAAATCTTCAACTCTAGAGTTTTCGTAAGAAAGTTTAGCTGATGGTGATAAGTCAGATTCTGAAATAATTACATCTTTTTCTGATTGTTGAAATTCTAATTTAGCTATAATTAATTCAGGGTTATTTTTTTTTGAAGTTTCAATTGCATTATTTAAATCTTTAGGAAGAGAAAAATCTATATCAATATTTTTTTTTAGGGAATTTTCATCTGAAATTAACCCTATTACATTCTCATAGTTAAGTTTATTAGATATAATTTCATTTTTAGATTGAATAAAGTTTGCTTGAGCCCCTGCAAGTGATGCCTCTGATTGTGCTAAATCTGATAAAGTAATTTGCCCTCTTTCAAGTCTAGCTCTATCAGTTTCCACTTGCCTTTCTAATAGATCTAAGTTGCTCTGATTAATTTTAGATTTTTCGTTAGCTAGGATTAATCCTGAGTAAGCTTCAATTGCTTTTAATAAAATTTCTTGTTCTTTTTTTAAAAATTTTACGTTTGCAAGATTAATTCCTAATCTGTTCTTTTGAACATCTGCATTTCTACCAAAGTCAATTAATGTTTGCTCAATTGTTATTGACTGAGTTAAAGGATCAACATCGTTAATTGTTACATCTCTTCCTGCTCTATTGGTTAGTTTACTTGTATCTTCTTGACTTTTACTTCCAGAAATTATGACTGAGGGTAAATAATTACTTTTTGAAATTTTTAAATCTTCTTTTGATGCATTAATATTTTTTCTCTCTGCATTAAGCTCTGGGTTATTAATATAGGCCTGAAGTAAAGCTTCTGACAAAGTAACTGCAAAAGCTTTCTGATTAACCAAAGTTAATGTTAACAATATTATCAATATTTTTTTCATCATTATTTTTTAAATTTTATATTTTGAATTTGATGTTTGTTATTTAAATTCATAATTATAGATGAATTTTTTATAGCATCTTTTAACATTTGTTGAGTAATTCTTTGATAAGTTTGCATAAAGTTTATTACATCTCCACTGCTCATAATCTTCAAATTCTTCTTATTTTTTGTTTGCACCCAAAGTTTTCTCTCTTGTTTCAATCTCCAATTTCTTAATATATCAAAATTTTTAGCCTTTAAATAAAGCAATCCGTCTAACTGATCAAATAATGCCTTATATTTTGTTTTCAATTGGTTATTAACATGAGATCTCCATTTAATCCCTTGGTCATAAACCCTCTCTAGTGAATTAATTGGAATTTTCAGCTGCTTGTTTGTTTGAGCTTTGGCACCAACACACCAGCCCTCAAAAATTATCACGTCAGGTTTAGATTTGACCTTAAACCACAATTCTTTTTTAAAACGATCATCTATTGCTTTATTAAATTTAGGAACTGTTATATTTTTAAAATTCTTTGATTTAATCTTTTTAAAAAATTTTAAAATTAATTCTATGTCATGAGTTCCTGGAACTCCTCTTGTCATTAATAAAGGGTGCTTATTTTGAGATAATAATTTTCTGTCTTTTCTTGTTTTATAAAAATCATCAATTGAAATTTTAAAGACATTTAATTTAAAATACTTTTTTAATATCAAAGTTAAAATTGATGAAATAGTCGTTTTACCTGAACCCTGACCACCTGCCAAACCAATTATTAATGGTTTTTTTTTATAAGCTTTTTTTGCTATCCAAAAGCTTACTGGAATTAAAAAAGATTTAATCATCTTATCTTTATTTTTAAATCTATCTCTCTTTGTTTCTTGAGAAGAGATAAATTTAAGACAATCTTTTTTTACTTTAATAAAACAATCGTTAACTCGTTGCATAAAAAATTACTTATTATCAAGAGGATGGTTTTGGCCATCTATTGAAGTAATATCTTTTAAGTTAGCTACATCAACCTCATCGACACATCCTAAATTAAATCCAGTCATTGTAGGATTGCTCCTTGGATTGTGATGGGTATAAATTCCACATTCAGAACAAAAATAATGTTTAGCAACTTTTGTATGAAATTGATAAAGCTTCAATTGATCTTCTCCCTTTGTAATTTTAAAATCTTCATTTTTAATCATACCCATGGTTGCATTCTTTCTTTTACAGATAGAGCAGTTACATTTTACTATTTTTACTAACTCATTAATTGAAACACTAATTTCAGCTTCAACAGATCCACAATGACAATTTAGTTTCATATATTTCTCCTAGTTTAATTTAATTAATTCTCTTTATAAATTTTTTCTCTACTTTCTTTATTCATCCCTTTTGTTCTTTCTATAAATGCATTTCTTAATTCTCTTGTTTTAAATATATAAAAACAAACTGTGTTTTTGCTATGGTAAATAGCTTTTAACTCATCATCTATGTCACTTAACTCTTCTGGTATTTCAGCTTTAATACAAATCATTAATTATTCTCTTTTATGTTTGTATTATTATTCTCCCCATTTTCCATGAAATTCATAAACAACTGCTGGCTCATTGCCTACTACCCAACCATCATGACCTGGATCTATTGAATATGCATCACCTGCTTTATAAGTTAATTCTGTTCCATCATCATGTTTAGCACAGACTGCTCCAGAAACTATTACTCCGAGATGTTTTGCTTTACAGCTATCAGTACCTACAGTTGGCTTAATATCTTGTGACCATTTCCAGCCTGGTTGCAAAACTAGTCTCATTACTCTTTGGTCTCCTACTTTTACAATATCCATTTTAGCATTATTAAAGCTTGTGTTACTTTCGTCTGGATTATCAAAAGTTTTAACTTCAATTGAGCTCATATTTTTCTCCTTTTATAATTGTATCAGAATTATAAACTATCTCTGGTTGAAGTTATCCACAAGGCTACAAAATGTAGTTTAGATGTTCACGTTTTGATTCACCTTTGATTCAGTTACAGACTCAAAATACAATCTCTTGCGTGTATTGTATAACTAGTCTATAAATAAGAACAAAACAAGAACATGAAATTAACTATTCCCTTTTATCTGCATAAAGCTGGGGCTGGCTTTCCATCTCCTGCAACAGATTACATCGAAGAAGATGTAGACCTTAATGTTCATCTAATTAAAAATGTTCCAGCTACTTTCATCATTAGAGTTCAAGGGAAATCAATGACTGATGTTGGTATTTATGATGGTGACCTATTGGTTATTGATAGAAGCTTAAAGCCTAAAAACTTTTCAACTGTTGTTGCAAATGTTCATGATGAATTAGTTGTTAAAAGTTTTATTAAATCGAAAGATGGACAATTTTTAACATCAGGTTCAAAAAATATTGAAGATAAAATAATCATTGGTGATGAGTCTGAAATATTCATTTGGGGGGTTGTGACTTATGTCATCCATTCAGCGTACTAAAAAAATAGCATTAGTAGATTGTAATTCATTTTATGTTTCTTGTGAGAGATTATTTAATCCTAAAATTAGAAATAAACCTGTGGTCGTTTTATCTAATAATGATGGCTGTATAATTTCAAGATCAACTGAAGCAAAAGCTCTTGGAATTAAAATGGGAGAGCCTTACTTTAAAGCTAAAGATATAATACTTAAAAATAAAGTTTATGTATTTTCTTCAAACTATTCTTTATATGGAGATTTATCTAGAAGGGTAATGAGAACTTTAAAGAGATTCAATCCTGAATTAGAAATATATTCTATCGATGAAGCTTTTTTAGATTTAAGTAACTATCCTGATAATGAAGTTGAAGATGTTGGAAAAGAAATTAGAAGTATTGTTTTACAATGGACAGGAATACCTACAAGTATTGGTATTGCTAAAACAAAAACTTTAAGCAAGATTGCAAATCATATAGCAAAAAAAAAACAATCTGGTGTAACTAACTTGATAGGTATTGAAAATATTGATCCACTATTAGAAAAAATAGATATCAATGATGTATGGGGGGTTGGTAAACAGATGACAAAATTTTATCATCAAAATGGAATTTATAATGCTAAACAGTTAAAGAATATATCAAACACTTGGATTAAAAAAAATTCTAATGTTTTAAGTTCTAGAACTGCATTAGAACTTAGAGGTATTCCTTGCATCCCATTAGAAACTAAGGCTTCAAAAAGAAAAAGTTGTGTAGTATCAAGATCATTTGGTACTAGGGTTGAAAAATTTCAAGAACTTCAAGAAGCAGTTGCAAGTTATTGTTTAAATGCTTCAGAAAAAATTAGATCAGAATCTTTAATTGCAAAATCAGTAACTGTGTCTGTTAGAACAAGTCCTTTTCAAAATAAAGGAGTGTATTATTCCAATGCTAAAACTATAGATTTTCCAATAGCTACTAATAACAGTATTGAAATAGTTAAAACTGCTTTGATTGCATTAAAAGAAATTTTTATAGATGGATATAGATATCAAAAAGCAGGAATAACATTAACTGGCTTAACTGGTTCAGATAGTAGCAAAAATTTATTCTCTTCAGAAAAAGATGAAAAAATAAAGGGCTTAATGAAATCTATTGATAGTACAAATTATAGATACGGAAGGTCAACACTAAGCTTAGCTAGTGCTGGAGTAAACAAAAGGTGGAATATGAGAAGAGATCATTCTTCTAAGATAGATACGGCTGATTTTTATTGCTTGCCAACAATTAAAGCTACTTAGTAAAATGACATCTTGGCTCCACAACTGTCCAAGAGGACGTACCTGCATTTCTTTTTAAAATATTATCAAAATTAGAAATTATTTTTCTTTGATAGTTATTTAAATCTTTATAGTTAACAGACCATAGTTTAAGTCTTTGAATATTTTCATGATTTGGAAATCGTGAAGCATATGCATAAAGCCAACCCCATTGACTACTTGAACTACCATTAACATCTTGTCTTTTGTAATCTTTTGCAGGTCCTGGGGCTTTCATTTCTTTAGCATACTTAAAAACAATTTCGTTATTCTCTGTAAAATCTATAAAAAACTTAACCAAGTTATGCAAATTTTTTCCTTTATATTCGTAATCCCAAATATTGTATCCCTGATTTTCAGCAATAATTGCTATGGTAGTTAATGCAGTCATAGCTCTTCCTTGATAAAAAATTGCCCTACCGCCTCTTCTAGTTTCAATTGGCATACTGCCATCTTTCCTTTGATATCTGATTGCATTCTCATAATTTCTAAAAACTTTTTTAAATAATTTATTATCATTTAATAAAATACCTAGCTGCATATGACTTATAGCAGATGATAAAGCATGATTGTGTGCACTTCTAGGAACACCAATTGCTTGTGTACCTTGTTTATATCTTTTTAACTCGTACATAAGATGCTGATTTTTTTTTACAATTTTTTTAAACCAATCTTTAATAATTTTGTCTTCTTCTTCAGGGACACTTATTCTCTGTTTTGCAAATGAATATCCAGCCATCATTGGAGAAGCAATGTAAAGATTAACTGTTAAAGTATCATTCCAATGTTTTGCCTCATGATCTGAAGGTCCTGTTCTTTGAGCTGCATCTGCTTTCGCCCAATCTAAAATCACTCTTTTAACATTCTCACAAGCTTCAACATTTCCTCCACCACAAGGACGTTTAAAATTTTCAAATTTATTCAAAGCAAAGTTAAATCTATTATCCAGACCATAACCAGATGGAGCATCAACTTTTATCACCGGTAAAACAGGATTATTTCCTTTATTTACATACGAGTTAGTAATGCACTTTTTTAAATTTTTAGGAATTGGAAAAATAATTTCTGGATTATTAACTACAGCTTTTTTTTTAATCTTTTTAAAATCTGCAAAAGTTAAGTTTGGTATTAAAAATAAGAATAAAAAAACAATTAGAATTCTTTTCACTATATTTAATTTTTAATTAATTTGTTTACCGTTTTTAAATGGGTCATGTAGTAGTTTTTTGTGATTATATTTATATTGTTTATTATTGTAATGGAGTGAATTAACAATCAGTATTCTTGAATTTTCCACATCAATTAAAATCATATTCCCGCCATAGCCACCCATGCCAAATATAATTTGGTCTTTTAATCCTGGAAAATCCATATGAAATTGACCCCCATATGATTTTGTGCGATTAAATAAAGGCTTTTCTTTTTCTTTGCTTCCTTTTGGTATTCTTCTTTTATAAATTTCTTTTAAATATTTTCCAACACAAGTATCATTCTGATAATCATCCATTATAGCTTTTGCTATTCTAAGGTAGTCAAATCTTGTTGCCATTATGTTGGGATGTCCATTTCCAAAATGTTCTTTAAAACTAGTATAGCCATAACGAATGCTATTTTTGATCTTTATTTTATCATTAAAAACTTTGCTATAAAATTTGTCATAATCTTCACCGACTTTAAATTTCATATAGTTTAAAATTAACTGAGTAACAAATCCATTATAATTGTATCTTTCCTTAGATTTTTTTGTATTTTTGTTTCTAAAGTGTAAGCGCATAGTTGTTTCAATATCTCTATCTTCATATGCACCTAATTTACTTGTACCATCGTCAAATTCATCGATATATTTTTGATCACCAGTATTCATATTTAAAAAATTAATTAATTTTTGATCATGATAAAGTGAATCTTTTATTATAGGCCAGTCATTTACTCTTGCATCAACTCCATCAATGTAGCCATCACATATTGCATGACCTAGTAAATAAGCAGTTACTGACTTACCCATTGACATTGAATAAAATTTTGTTTCATTATTTAAAAACTCTCCCAGTCTTTCTTTAGGAGAAAGTTCGTCAATCAATACCTCACCATCTTGATAATATAAATAACTAAGGATGCCTTTAGTTTTCATTTGTTTTTTTAAATATTCATCTTCAATTAAGTTGAATTTAAAATCGTAGGAACTATTTGTCGGTTTAAATTCTTTTAAATGTGAACCTCTATCCCTATAAGAATATTTCCATAAATAATAAATCAGGGTGTCTCTATTTGGGTTTGCATGATAAGTAATATTAGTTGCTGATAATGCTTTATTAGCTAACTTGATTTTTAGATTGTTCATCGTTATCATTTTTCCTTTGGGATAATTCCCACATTCTTCATTTAACCAAGCATCACTATTTTTTTTAAATGTTGCACAAATATCAACCTTAGCACCCCCATCTTTTAAATATTGAGAGTGGCCATTTTTCAAAAGCCATTGATTGAATTTATTTTGGTTGGAGGCCTCAGAAGCAAATAGATTGGTTGAAGTTAATAAGCTTAAAGTAAGGATTATAATTATTTTTTTTATTTAATTTTGTCTGTACTTTCAATGTTCTCTAATGAACTATCATATTCTGACATATTTTCTCTCCTTGATAAAGTGATAACTGACAACATCATAATAATAACTGCTATAACTGGTATTATCGTGATGATTGAAATTTTTCCTATCATTAAAAATAAGTAAACAATTAAAAATAATATAGATCTAATTAATAGTGTTGTTTTAAAAACTGCAATAATTGAAAGAGAGTGCTTTAATAAATTAACAAAACTCATTTTAGAAGGACCAAAATATCTTTTTCCTCTTATAGATGGAATAGACTTTCTATCTTTCGATATTTTTGCCAATGATCCTGAAAAACTACTCCAAGTGGCTGGTTCATTAACTAGCTCACTAACTATAGATTTAGGAAGACATGTGTAATTGCCATATTTGATAGATTGACCAGTAAATATAAAAGTTAAATACTTATGGACTAAATAGCAAAACTTAAAAATAAGCCCTTCAGATCTTTTGATTCTATTGGCGGTAATAACTTTATCTGGAAGTTCATAAGCTTTACAAAGAAGTATTCCAAGCTCTTCAGGTCTATCTTCTCCATCTGCATCCATAGGAATAACTAAGTCAAAATTATTATTCTCGCTGATATGTTTAAGGCCAGCAGCGATACATCTAGCATGGCCCTTATTTTCTTTCATATTGATAACTTGAATTGACTTTAAACTATTAAAAGTAGAGTTATTAATTGGTTTTTCCTCTGTTGACGAGTCGTTAACAATTATAACAGATATATGGGCTACACCATCATCCCAGCCTTCGAGGCCCTGATCTATATTTTCCAAAAGTTTAAAAACAGATTGCCAATCATTGTAAACAGGAATTAATATTTTTATTTTTTTCATCTATTTCCTACACAAATATTATCAATACATATAAACTTAGTTAACGAGTTTAATTTGTCTTGCGATATAACACCTACCCAAATAGGCCTAGATTTTAGATGATATGATAAATTTCCAGCACTCCATTCGTTTCCAAGCACAACATTAATTGGATCACTATGCTCTTTATTCCATTCATTTTGAACTTTTATTGAAATTTTTTTTCCTTGATAATCAGTTCTTTTATCCTTTTCAGTTATTGAAATATAGCCATAGGCAAAAGGTGAAAAGATAAATAAAACTAGAAACACTGACATAAACCTATTTAACTTTTTTAAATTTATTTGGTCTTGAAAAATATAAACAATTAAAACACCAAAGAATAAATAAAACGGTGTCATCCACATTGTTCTTACTTTTGATCCCGTCACCACTGAAGTTAAGAGCATTAATCCTATTGGGACTAAATTAATAAATATCAGAAACAATAGCTTCTTATCTTTTAAAGATATTTTGAATTTAAATTTTTTAATTAAAAAAAAAGACATAGTAAAAAATAGGATTAATATTCCAATTTGTTTGCTTAAAAATATTAATGGATAAATTATGTGATCTAATAAATTTGAATTTTCTAATCCAGTTCTAGTTAACCCATAAGTAATAGTCACATAATCATTGTTTGTTAACCAAATTAAATGGGGTACTAATAAAATAATAAAAACTTCGAGAGATATCAAATATTTAAAATCGAATTTTTTATATCTTTTTATGAAGATTATATAAAAAAATAATAAATCTATTGTTATTAAAAGATAAATAAAAAGATATTTTGACAAAAAACCAATAGCTGCAAATACTCCTAGCCAAAAACAGTCCATAAAAATTACTTTTTGTTTGTCAAACAACTTCCAGGAGTAATAAACGCAAAGAGCCCAGAAAGGTAATTGGCAAATATTTACATTAAATTCCGGGGTAGTAAAGTTGTAAAAATATATACTTTCAAGTAATAGAACTGATATTAGACTCAAGGTTCTGTCTTTAAATAGCTCTTCTGAAAATTTGAATACAATAAAAAAAGCTGTCACAACAAATATTTGACTCAATAAATAATATGCCCAGTCGTTTGTGCCAAATAATTGATAAAAGATTTCTAAAAAAAAAGCACTTGCTGGTGGATGTTTATTAAAACCCCAATCTAAATTACTTCCCCAAGCTAAAGCCTCAATTGTATCGAGTGGTAAATTATTATTTGTTAATGATGGAACCACTGTCCACAAAATTAAATGAGATGTAATAAATATGTAAAATAAATTTTGTATATTTTTTTTATTAAGTGTCATTTAGTGTTTTTTATATGAATTAAGCTAACTTGACACCTACTAATTGCTGATTATACTCCGCAATCGAAAATTTAAAAAAATGCCCAAAATCTCAAAACAACCTAATAAAAAAAATAGCTCTAAATCAAAAAAAACTAGCTCAGTTGAAAAAAAAGTAAAAACACCAACTAAAATTTCAAAAACATACGTACCAAAAGACACTGAAAAATATATGTGTGAAAAACACCTTATTTTTTTTAAAATAAAACTTACAGAATGGAAAAAAGAATTAGTAAAATCAAACAATGATGCTCTATACAGTGGTTCAATTGATGACAATAGCGTTTCAGCTGATATTGTTGATCAAGCAAGTTCTTACACTGATAAAACTGTAGAAATGAAAGCTATTAATAGACAAATTAAATTAATTTCTAAAATTGATCAGGCCTTATTAAGAGTTAGAGATGGTACATACGGATTTTGTTTAGAAACTGCTGAACCTATAGGTTTAAAAAGATTAATGGCAAGACCTGTTGCCGATCTCTGTATTGCGGCTCAAGAAAAACATGAAAAAGAGGAAAAAGTTTACGCTGATGATTAAGCAAAAAAAAGTTACCAAACAAAAATCAATTTCATTTCTTTTTGCTAAAAAATATATTTATTATTATTATACTTTTATTTGGATAGTTTTATTATTATATTTATTCATTAAATGAACAAAAAATTAATATTAATAATTGTTATTATATTAGTTATAGAGTTATCTGGCAATGGTATTTTAACCTCTTTATATAAACTGATGGGTTAAATATTTAAGGTTGGGGAGGAAGGTCTTTTTTATTTTTAAACTGATAGCCTTTTATTACAGCTTCTCTTTTAGAAATATTGATATACCATTTTGATAAATTTATGTAATTTTTAAGACCAATATCATGCCATTCATGTCTTGCTATCCAAGGCCACGTTGCAATATCTGCAATTGTATAATCATCACCAGCCAAGTATTTTGATTTGGATAGTCTCTCATCAAGCTCACTGTAAAGTCTTTTAGCAATTTTAAAAAACCTTTCTTCTCCAAAATTGCTTTTGCCAGGATTATAATGGTGGAACTGGTGATGTTGTCCAAGCATTGGTCCAATTATTCCCATCTGTGCCATTAACCATTGGTTTATAATATTACGGTCTTTAACTTCATAAAACTTATTATATTTTTCTGCTAAATATATAAGAATTGCACCAGACTCAAAAACAGATGTTTTATTTTCATGATCAATTATTACAGGTATTTTGCTAAATGGACTTATTTTTTTAAAACTAGGTTTAAATTGATCATCTTTTGATAAGTCCATCAATGTAATCTTAAAATCACAGCCTATTTCTTCTAATAGTATTGTAATTTTTTTTCCATTTGGGGTGTCAGAACTAAATAGTTCTATCACTTTTTTATACCAAGTCTTTCTTGAGCAGCTTTGGATGTTGTAGTAAATTCAAATCTTAACTTTTCATCTGGTCTAGCATATTTAAAACAACCTCTAGCTGCTAATGCTCCTTCATGAAAACCAGATAGAATTAATTTTAATTTTCCAGGGTAAGTACAAATATCACCAATTGCAAAAATACCTTCTTTGTTAGTTTCAAAGTTTTCTGTATTAACTGGCACTGTTTTTTTATCTAAATTTAATCCCCATTCTGCAATCGGTCCAAGTTGCATTATCAATCCAAAAAAACCTAAAACGAAATCAGTTTTTAACTCTTTTACACTTTCGTCATCATGCTTAATACAAATATTTTCAATTCTTTCCTTTCCTTTAACTGAGTCCAATTGATATTTTGTATAAATTTTTATTTTGCCTTCTTCTTTTAGCTGGTTTATTTTATCAATACTTGCTTGCATCCCTCTAAAGTCATCTCTTCTATGGACTAATATAATCTTCGAAGTATTTGATAATTCAATTGCCCAATCCAAAGCTGAGTCTCCTCCTCCAAATATGGTCACTGTTTTATCTTTAAAAATTTTTTTATCTCTAATTGAATAAAGAACTTGTTTTCCTTCATATTTCTCAGCATCTTTAGTTGGAAACTTTCTTGGTTCAAAAGAACCAACGCCGGCAGCAATAATTATGCTAGAAACTTCAAATTCAGTTCCTTTACTAGTTTTAACAATCCATTTTTTTTCTACTTTTTCAATTTTTTCTACTCTTTCATCAAGGTGAAAGTTTGCCTTAAATGGTTCTATTTGCTTGATTAAATTATTTGTCAATTCTTCACCTGTACATTCAGGTACCGCAGGGATATCATAAATTGGTTTGTCAGGATAAAGCTCTATACACTGCCCTCCAATTTTATCCAAATTATCAACTACTTCACATTTCAAACCAATTATTCCTAATTGATGAACGCAGAAGAGTCCCACTGGTCCTGCTCCTATTATTAAGGTATCTGTTTTAATCATTTAACCTTGCTTTATCGGAATATTAACTGTTAATCCGTCCAATTCATCCGAAACTATTATTTGGCAACTTAGTCTACTATTTTTTTTTGGTTCGTAGGCCATATCCAACATATCTTCTTCTCCATCTTCTTTTTTTATAAGTTTATCAAGCCATTCTTCTTTAACATACACATGGCAAGTTGCGCATGCCATACCCCCTCCACAATCAGCATCTATACCAGGTATATCATTTTGAACAGCTCCCTCCATTACACTCAATCCATTAGCTATTTCTATAGTATGTGAATTTCCACTGTTTTCTATATAGGTAACTTTGGCCATGAAATATATATAATTACTTAAAAAAAAAGGGCAAGTACGTATAACGTACTCGCCCTAATTTAAATTATTTAGGTTTTACTAATTATCTAGCTCTTCTTCCACCTGCTTGTGTAGCTGCAGCCCAAATTACTAGACCAAAAGCAATTTTGTTTAAGAAGTCTGCTAAGTTATAAATCACGTTTAGTGAGTTAGCATCTACACCACCTGTTAAGTAACCAAATACATAACCTAATGGATAAATTGCCCAACCTACTGTAACGATCATTCTCATTGCACCAAAAGCAGTAACAAGAGCTTTGTTTCCACTTTTTGCTGCTGCTTTACCAGCTTCACCTGAAAATACTTCATAAAGAATATAGATCCATCCTGCCATACCGATTACAAAACCAAGCATTTCATTGATGTATCCTGCTTCTCCTAAATATCCTCCAACTAGCATCACAACTGAACCAATTAACAATCTCCAGAACATTCCTGAATTTGCTTTACCTACAGCAGCTAGAATTAAGTAGAATTCTACCATCTGTAATGGAACAGTGATTAACCAATCGATATATCTGTAAACAGTTGGTGAGTCCCCAGTTTGTACCCATACACCTCTCATGTACATGTAGTGTATAAATGCTATACCAGTAACAAGTCCTGCAACAGTAACTGATGTTCTCCAGGCTGCTGAAACACTTCCAACTTCTAAGAAAAAGAATGCTGTAGCAGCTAACATACCCATTGAAATTACCCAAAAAGAAATTCCAACAAAGTCATCAGTAGCTAACATCGCAGTTTCTGCGTTTGCTACACCTGAAGCACCCATTAGGGCTACAGCTGTAAGAGCAAACAATTTTAGTTTTTTCATAAAAAACTCCCTCTTATTGTTAGTTTTTAACTTTAGTTTATATAAACTAGGTTTAAACAAATTTTAAACCATGTTGGTGGTTAGATATCAAATATATTCAGTTTTTAGAAGGTTTAATTGTGACTAATTTGGGTTGATTTTACTTACTTTTTAAATTTTAATACAATTTTTAATTTAATAAGTCGTAAATAACAACAAAAGAGAATCAATTATAATGAGTGTCAAATTTAATAAGATTTATGAAAATTCTATAAAAAACCCTGAAAAATTTTGGCAAGAAATCTCAAATGATATTTTTTGGTTTAAGAAACCGAGTAAAATTTTAAATAAATCTAACCCACCCTTTTATAAATGGTTTGAGGATGGTGTTACTAACACTTGCTATAATGCTTTAGATATTCATATAGACCAGGGCAGAGGTGATAAGCTTGCTTTAATCTATGACAGTCCAATAACTGCAAACAAAAAACAGTTCACATACAAAGAATTAAAAGTAAAAGTTTCAAAGTTTGCAGGAGCTCTCAGAAACCAAGGAGTAAATAAAGGTGATAGAGTGATAATCTATATGCCTATGATACCTGAGGCTGTGATTGCAATGTTAGCATGTGGAAGAATTGGAGCTATTCACTCAGTGGTATTTGGTGGTTTTGCATCAAGTGAATTGGCGAGTAGAATCGATGATAGCAAAGCAAAAATATTAGTGACGGCTTCTTGTGGATTTGAACCAGGAAGAACAGTTGAATACAAACCTTTAGTGGATGAAGCCATAAAAATAGCTTCTCATAAAATAGAAAAAACAATTCTTTTTCAAAGACCTGGAAATGAAGCAAAATTAAATGCTCCAAAAGAGATAAGTTGGAATGAAGCTCTTTCCAACTCTGAAGAGGTAGATTGTGTGGAGATGAGTTCAAATGATCTTGCTTATATTTTATACACCTCAGGAACCACAGGTGTTCCTAAAGGAATAGTCAGGGATATTGGTGGTCATATAGTTGCTCTAAAATGGACTATGAAAAATATCTATAACATTGATGCTAATGATGTATGGTGGTCAGCAAGTGATATAGGCTGGATAGTGGGTCATTCGTATATTGTGTATGCCCCTTTGTTTAAAGGTTGCACCACAGTATTATTTGAAGGTAAGCCAGTTGGTACTCCTGATGCTGGTGCATTTTGGAAAATAATTTCTGACTATAAAGTTAAATCTCTTTTTACTGCTCCAACTGCATTTAGAGCTATTAAAAAAGAAGACCCTGAAGGTAAATTTTTTTCTAAATATGATTTAAGCAAATTTGAGTCGTTATTTTTAGCAGGGGAAAGAGCAGACCCAGACACAATCAAATGGGCTGAAAATTTATTAAAAGTTCCCGTAATTGACCACTGGTGGCAAACTGAAACTAGCTGGGCAATTAGCTCCAATTGTACGGGGATAGAGATGATGGAAACAAAATATGGTTCAGCTTGTAAGGCAGTTCCTGGTTACGATGTAAGAATAATTAAACCAGACCAAACATTAGCCAAACCAAATGAAATGGGAGATATCGTAGTCAAACTTCCATTACCTCCTGGAACTTTCCCAACATTGTGGAACGCAGACAAAAGATACAAAGATAATTACATGACTAATTATGAGGGCTACTATGAGACTTACGACGCAGGTCACATAGATGAAGATGGTTATATTTGGATTATGTCTAGAACAGATGATATCATTAATGTAGCAGGCCATAGGTTATCAACAGGAGCTATAGAAGAAGTTTTATCAGAACATCAATCAGTTGCTGAATGCGCAGTGCTAGGAATTGCTGATAAGCTAAAAGGACAACTACCAATTGGTTTAGTCGTTCTTAAATCTGGTGTTGAAAAAGATCATAAAACAATTTCTAAAGAATGCATCCAGATGGTTAGAGATAAAATTGGACCAGTTGCTGCATTTAAAATTGTAATTGTTATTAAAAGGTTACCAAAAACAAGATCTGGTAAAATATTAAGAGGAACCATTAGAAAAATTGCTGACAGAGAAGAATACAAAATACCAGCAACAATTGATGATCCAGCTATCTTAACTGAGATAGAAAAAGATTTAATTAAAAATGATATTCTTAAAAAGTGATTAAAACATATCTAATTTTAATAGTTGCAATCTTTTTTGAAGTGGGTGGAACGATGTTGTTACCAGTTTCACAAAATTTTACCAAAATTATTCCAACCGTTACTCTTGCAGTTTTTTATCTGTTATCTTTTTATCTTATAACTTTTGTAGTTGATAAAATTCCAATTGCGATTGTTTATGCAACATGGAGTGGTCTTGGAGTATTTACGGTTGCAATATTGGGATATGCTTTCTTTAAACAATCATTATCTTGGCAAGCTGTATTAGGGTTGTTCTTTATTGTTTTTGGAGTTGTGCTTGTAAATAGCTTTTCAGCAAAAACTATTTAAATTTTAAAGGAGTTCCCTCTGGATCGCCCAAAATTTTTCCATCTCTCATTTTAATTTGACCAGATATAATTGTTGATATAGGTGCTCCTTTAAATTCAAAATTATTAAAGGGTGTCCACCCACATTTACTTTCAATATTTTCATCTTTAATAATTATTTTTTTATTCATATCTACAATTGTAAAATCTGCATCGAAATCTTCTTTGATAAAGCCTTTATCCTTAATCCCAAATATCTTTACTGGATTTTCACATATAGAATTCATTAACTGTTCAAGGCTTAACTTCCCATTGTTAACATGATTTAGCATAACTGGTAAAAGTGTTTGGACCCCAGGCATTCCAGATGGTGAGTTTGGATATTTTTTTTCTTTATTTTTTTTTAAATGGGGAGCGTGATCTGAACCTATTGTATCGTTAAGATTATTTTTTACTCCGTACCACAATCTATCATAATGAGACTTATCTCTTAAAGGAGGATTCATTTGAGCATAAGTTCCAAGTTTATCATAGCAATCTGGAGCATAGATTGTTAAATGTTGTGGAGTAATCTCAAATGTTATGTTTCCTTTGTGTTGAGATAAAAAATCGATCTCTTCTTTTGTGGTAATATGTAGAATATGAGCTTTTTTCTTATAGCGTTCAGCAATTCTAACTATTCTTCTAGTTGACGAGATTGCACATTCAACACTTCTCCAAACTGGGTGTGAATGAACGTCACCATTTTTGATTAATTTTTTATTAATATTTAAAATTGCTTCATCTTCAGAATGTACCGCAACAACTTTAGAGCTACTTTGAAATACTTTTTCAATATCTTCTTCCTCAGCAACTAAAAGGTTTCCAGTTGATGACCCAGCAAAAAGTTTAATTCCACAACAACCCTCTAAATTTACTAAATCTGCTAACTCACTTGCATTATCAGCTGTTGCACCAAAATAAAATGCATAGTTACAATACATTCTATTTTTGGCGAGATCTAATTTTTTTTGAAACTCTAGCTTAGTTGATGTTGGTGGATTAGTGTTTGGCATCTCAAAAACACTTGTGATACCACCTACTATTGCCGCTCTACTTCCTGAATGAAGGTCTTCAGTATCAGTTGAGCCAGGTTCTCTAAAATGAGTTTGTGTATCAATGCACCCAGGTAAAACTATTAAACCTTTAGCATCATAAATTTCTTTAGCTTCTACTTCAATTTTACCAATCTTAACAATTTTACCATCTTTGATTGCAATATCTTGATCTTTTAGATCTTTATCTATGTAACATGAGCCATTTTTGATTATTAGATCTAACATTTATAAAAAAAGTTATTATATTATATTTAGTCATCAATCAATTATGAATACTAACAATGTATATATTTTAGAAGATAGAGGGATTCTCTTTGTAAATGGAGCAGATGTTAAAGAATTTTTACAAAATCTTATCAGTAATGACATTAATAAAGTAAGTGAAACTAATAGTTGTTTTGCATCATTATTAACTCCACAAGGAAAATTTTTATTTGCTTTTATTATTGTTAAACATAAATCCGGATTTTTCATAGATTGTGAAAAATCTCAAGCAGAACCTCTTTTTAAGCAGCTTAGTATTTATAAACTCAGATCAAATGTTGAAATTATGAATTTAAGTAACGAGTTTGTAATTGCAGCCTTTAATAGGGATAAATTTTTAAAATTTAAGGGTGCTAAAGATGAGCCTGGAAATACAATTAAATATAGAGAGGATTCTATATTACTAGATCCTAGAAATAAAGATCTTGGTGCAAGACTTATTATTAATTTAGAAAAACTTTATCTATCCTTAAAAAAATTAGAGTTAAAAGACTCTAAAATTGACGAATACTATAAATTAAGTCACGAATTAGGAATAGTTCAAAAAAATATGAACATGTTGCAAAACAAACTATTTGGAATTGAGTGTAATTTTGAAGAACTTAATGCAATAGATTTTAAAAAAGGCTGCTATGTGGGCCAAGAAAATACAGCTAGAATAAAGCTGAAAAATAAACTTTCAAAAAGACTATTACCAGTTCAATTAGTTAGTGGTAAATTAAGTGAAGGGGAGCCAATCTACTTGAACAATGTTGAAATAGGTAAAATCTTAATTAATGACAAATATCCTTTTGCTTTAATTAAATATTTGGATGATGAATTCAAAGAGAACAGTGAATTAAAAAGTAAAAATGGAGTTATAAGAATAAAAATACCAGATTGGATCAAGTAGTGTGGCATAATAAGGGAATGACAAGCACTGACCAAATTGATAGATTTTAATATGGAATTTACACCTGAAATAAGAATTGCAACTGATCCTATTTATCAAAAAATCTCTAAAGTTATGCCTGAGATTGAGTGGTCTGTTCACGCTCCTTATATTCATAAAATCAATCAATTGAAAAAAGAAAAAAATGCCATAGTGCTTGCGCATAATTATCAAACTCCAGAAATTTATCATGGTATTGCAGATGTTGCGGCTGACTCCCTTGCTCTTGCAATTGAAGCTGCAAAAACTAAAGCTGATATAATTGTTATGGCTGGTGTACATTTCATGGCTGAAACTTCTAAATTAATGTGTCCTGAAAAAAAAGTTTTGCTACCAGATATGAATGCTGGTTGTTCTTTATCATCATCGGTTACTGGTAAAGATGTAAGGTTGCTAAAAAAAAAATATCCAGGTGTACCGGTTGTATCTTATGTAAACACATCTGCAGAAGTAAAAGCAGAAACTGATATTTGTTGTACGTCTGCTAATGCAGTAAAAATTGTTGAATCTCTTGGGGTTAAAAAAGTTATTTTTTTACCTGATGATTACCTAGCTAAGTATGTAGCTTCTCAAACAGATGTTGAAATTATTGCCTGGAAAGGTATTTGCATGGTTCATGAACAGTTTAATGAAAAAGAGATACATTCTATTAGAGAAAAAAACCCTGGCATTAAAATTATAGCACATCCAGAATGTCCACCTGAAGTAATTAAAGCAAGTGATTTTGCTGGATCAACTGGGGGCATGATAAAATATGTAGAGGACAATCAACCTAAAAAAGTAATGATGGTGACTGAGTGTTCAATGAGTGATAATATTCAAGTAGAAAATCCAAATGTAGAATTTATTAGACCGTGTAACCTTTGTCCTCATATGAAAAGAATTACCTTACCTAAAATTTTAGACTGTCTAGAAAATGAAACTGGTGAAATCGTAATGGATAAAGAGACAATAGAAAAAGCTAGAATTCCTGTTGAAAGAATGGCTGCAATCGGCAGATAATAAAAGTGGCTAAAATTAAACTAAGTAATTATTATATTAAAAATATTGTTAAGCGTGCTTTAAATGAAGATCTTTATCCCAATGGTGACATTACTTCAGGCTTAGTTAAAAATACAAAAATCATAAAGGTTAAATTAATTTCTAATCAACAAGCAATGATTGCTGGTTTAGAGTTTGCTAAGCAAACATTTAAATTAATTGATACTAAAATTAAATTTATTATTAAAAGGAAAGAAGGCTCATTAGTTAAAAAAAATAATGTAGTTGCAATAATTGAGGGCAAGGCTGAAAATATTCTAATTGGTGAAAGAGTTGCTTTAAACTTTATGAGTCATATCTCTGGAATTGCCACTAAAACCAATCAATTTGTTAAGTTAGTTAATAAAAAAAGTAAAATTTGCTGCACTAGAAAAACAATCCCAACCTTAAGAGTAATACAAAAATATGCTGTGAAGTTGGGTGGAGGTACAAACCATAGATTTAATCTAAGTGATGAATTTCTAATTAAAGATAATCATATAGCAAGTTCAGATATTAAAACTTTAGTGAATCTTGCAATTAAAAATAAAAAAGGAAAAAAAATTACTGTAGAGGTTGATAATTTAAAACAACTTAAACAAATAATGGGTTTAAAATTTAATACAGTTCTATTTGATAACATGAATAGCAAAACACTTAGAGCTGGTATTAAAATTGCCAAAAAATATTACGAAACTGAAGCTTCAGGAAATATAACCCTAGAATCAATTAAAAAAATTGCAGCAACAGGCGTTGATAGAATTTCAATAGGTAGTATCACTCACAGCGCATCTGCTATTGATTTTAAATTACAAATTTAGTTTTTTTTTGATATTTCAGCTTGTGCTGCTGCTAATCTGGCAACAGGAACTCTATATGGTGAACAAGAAACATAATTTAGACCTGCTTTTGCACAAAATTTAATACTTTTTGGATCGCCACCATGTTCTCCACAAATTCCAAGTTTAATTTTTTTGTTTTGTTTTTTTCCTTTTTCTACAGCAATTTCAACTAAATCACCTACTCCATCATCAATTGAAACAAAAGGATCAATAGAGAAAATTTTATTTTCAATATAATCATTTAAAAATTTTCCACTGTCGTCTCTACTCAGGCCAAATGTTGTTTGAGTCAAGTCATTAGTTCCAAAACTAAAAAAATCTGCATGTTTTGCTATATCTTTTGCTTTAAGTGCTGCTCTAGGTAATTCAATCATAGTACCAACCAAATAATCAATTTTAACATTTTTATCTTTTTGAACTTCTTTTGCTACTCTCACTACTAAATCTTTCATAATTCTTATTTCAGCTTCAGTTGAAACTAATGGAATCATAATTTCAGGGAATGCTGATTTAATTTTTTTTATTTTAAGTTCTGACAAAGCTTCAAATATTGCTCTACATTGCATTTCGTAAATTTCTGGAAACGAAATTCCTAATCTACATCCTCTATGCCCTAACATTGGGTTTTGCTCATGTAATTCATTTATTCTTGATTCAATTTCTTTTAGAGGAAGACCCACTACTTTTGCAACATCATTAATTTCTTTTTCTGTTTTTGGAAGAAATTCATGTAATGGTGGATCTAGTAACCTAACTGTAACAGGCAGGCCATTCATAATCTTGAATATTTCAACAAAATCTTTTCTTTGATGTGGTAAAAGTTTTGATAATGCTTTACTTCTGTCTTCAGTAGTTTTAGATAAAATCATTTCTCTAACTGATAGAATTCTTTCTTCATCAAAAAACATATGTTCTGTTCGGCAAAGACCTATGCCTTCTGCTCCAAAATCTCTAGCTGTTTTCGTGTCTAATGGTGTTTCAGAATTAGTTCTTACTTTTAATTTTCTAAATCCATCAGCCCAACTCATCAGCTTTGAAAAATCACCAGATATTTCAGGTTTAACTGTTGGAACTTCTCCTGAAATAATTCTTCCAGTTGAACCATCAATTGTAATAATTTCACCTTCTTTAATTTCAACTGATGATGTTTTGAAAGATTTGGCTTCATAATTAATATCAATTTCACTTGAACCAGAAACACATGGTCTACCCATTCCTCTTGCAACAACAGCTGCATGACTTGTCATTCCGCCTCTTGCAGTTAGAATACCTTTTGCTGCATGCATACCGTGAATATCTTCGGGAGATGTTTCAACCCTTACTAAAATAGTGTCCTGCATCATTCCATTTAATCTTTCAGCTTCATCTGAAGAAAAAACAACTTTTCCACTTGCGGCACCGGGCGATGCTGGTAAACCACTAGCAATAATATTTATTGAACTTTTTTCATCTAATGTTGGATGCAGCAATGTATCTAAAGAATTTGGATCTATTCTCGTTACCGCTTCTTTTTTTGAAATTAGTTTTTCTTTTACCATATCTACTGCAATCTTAACTGCAGACTTTGAAGTTCTTTTTCCAGATCTTGTTTGTAACATCCACAATTTGTTATTTTCAACTGTAAACTCCACATCCTGCATATCCTTGTAATGTTTTTCTAAAGCTTTCAGAATTTTATCTAATTGCTTAAATACTTTTGGCATAGACTCTTCCATTGAATCTTCTTTTGCCTTTGCATCTTTCCTTGCTTTTTTTGTAATATATTGAGGCGTCCTTGTTCCAGCTACAACATCTTCTCCTTGAGCATTAATTAAATATTCACCATAAACTTCATTTGCTCCATCAGATGGATTTCTTGTAAAAACAACTCCCGTCGCACAGTCATTACCCATATTACCAAATACCATTGATTGAACATTAACTGCAGTTCCCCATTCGGCAGATATATGATTTAATTTTCTATAAACTTTTGCTCTATTGCTTTCCCATGATAAAAATACTGCACTAATTGCTCCAAATAATTGATCAAAAACATTTTGTGGAAAATTTTTTTTTGTTTGATCTTTAACAACTTTTTTAAAGTCATTGATTAACCCATCCCAGTCATTTTCATCTAAATCTGTATCTAAAAGAACTCCTTTAGTTAATTTATAATTTTCGATTAATTCTTCAAAAAGATACCCTTCAACTCCCATCACAACATTTCCATACATTTGGATAAATCTTCTATAACTATCTTTTGCAAATCTCATATTAGAAGTTTTATTTGCTAATGCGATTACTGTTTTATCATTTAATCCAAGATTTAAAATTGTATCCATCATTCCTGGCATCGATACTCTAGCACCAGATCTGACTGATAATAATAATGGGTTTTTTAAATCACCGAATTTTTTTTTGACTTCCTTTTCAATAACTTTTAACTCTTTTTTAATAGTATCAACTATTTTTGAGTTCAGTTTTTTTTTATCTTTATAGAATAGTTCACATACTTTAGTTGAAATTGTAAACCCCGGAGGAACAGGTAAGCCCATTCTTCCCATTTCTGATAGATTTGCACCTTTACCACCAAGAAAATTTTTTGGATTCTTTATTTTTTTTGAATCTTTAGATTTAAAATTCAAAACCAATTTATTCATTATTTAGCCTCAATATTTGAAAAGATTATGTAATTATCAAATGTTCTACATAACATTTGTAAAAGTTCCAATCTGTTTTTTTTGATATTTTTATCTTCATCATTAACTTTTACATTGTCAAAAAACTCAAATATTACTTTTTTTGAACCAGCTAAATTGGTAAGAGATTCATCATAATTCTCATCTTTATTTATACCTGTAAAATATTTTCTTAATTCTTTAATTTTATTAAATAAATTTTTTTCATAATCATTTTTAAAAATACCAGGGTCAGTTGTATTTGATAATTCTAAATCTTCATTTTTTGATTCACTATCTAATATACTTGATGCTCTCTTATAACTTGAGATAATATCTTCTCCGATTTGTTTTTTTATTACTTTATTTAAGGTTGATGCTTTTTTATAAATTTTATTCATATTGTCTAGACTATAGGAGTCAACGCTTGCTTCTATAATATCAATGCGGATTCCTTTTTCTTTCATATAATATTTTAATCTATCCATTAAAAAATTTGACAACTCTCTTTCCAAAGATTTATTTGGTAGATCAAAGCCTTGATCTCTGTGTAAAGAAATTGAATAGTTAATAAGATCTTTAATCTTAAATTCTTTATTATTGTCTATCAATAACCTTATTACTCCTAAAGCTGATCTCCTTAATGCATAGGGATCTTTAGAGCTTGTTGGTTTTTGATTAATACCAAAAAAACCTACCAAACTATCTAATTTGTCTGTCAAAGCTAAAGCAATACTAAATAGTTTTTTAGGTGTTTTGCTATCAAGACCTGTTGGAAGATAATGCTCACTTACTGCTAAAGAAATATCTTTATCAAAACCCTGGGACTCAGCAAAATATCCACCCATAATTCCCTGGAGCTCTGGAAATTCTCCTACTAAATCTGATATCAAATCAACTTTACAAATTGATGCTGATAATTCAACTTGGTTTTTACTAATCAATAAATCGTCTGAAATCATTCCTCCAAGTTTTCGCATTCTCTGAATCTTATCAAAATAAGAACCCAGTCCTTTAAAATAATTCATAGTTTTAAGTTTGGATACCTGTTTGACTAAATTTTGTGTTTTATTTTTTTCCCAAAAAAACTGAGCATCGCTCAATCTTGCCTCTACAACTCTTTCATTTCCTAATTTTATAAAACCTTTGGTATCCTTATTATTTGCAACTACTAAAAATTCATTTGTAATATTTCCTTTTTTATCAAAGGTTGGAAAATACTTTTGATGATACTGCATTGTAATAATCAAAATCTCTTTTGGTATGCTTAGAAATTTCTTATCAAACTTACATATCAAAATATCGGGTTTATCATTTGATAGCTTCGAATACATCTTTTATTGACAAAGAATTTGAAGATAAGAA
>JACWDR010000019.1 GCA_014653975.1 Pelagibacterales bacterium SAG-MED20 | reverse complement strand
TTGCTGTAGGTATGTGTTGGGGGACCTTAGTTGCTGCTGAATTTTTAGCAGGAACTACTGGTATAGGTTTTGTTGAAAATGTTGCAAAAAAATACTTTCAATATGAAGTTATTTGGATCACTATTTTTGTAATGGGAATGTTGGGTCTTTTATTTGATGTTACATTACGTAAAATAATTGACAAAACTATTCCATGGCGTGGTAAAGGCTAAGAGTGAAAACCCAAATTCTAAAAAAAAAAATTGTAAAAATTTTTCATAAATATGGTTTAAGCAAAAATCATTCTTCAATCTCAGCTGATGCATTAATTAATGCTGAGCTAGTTGGTGCATATGGCCATGGGTTATCTAGATTAAAAATGTACTGTGATCGTATATCCAAAAATGTGATTAATTCAAAAGCAAAAATAAAAATTAAAAAAATTTCTCAATCAATTACTCATGTGGATGGAAATAACAGTATAGGTTTTGTTGCAGCAGATACTGCAATCAAAATAGCGATAAACAATGCTAAAAAAACTGGGATTGGCTTGGTTGCTGTTAAGAATAGTGGTCATTATGGTTTATCTGGTTATTACGCTGAACAAGCTGTAAAAAAAAAATTAATGGTCATGGTATTTACGAATGCTCCTCCAGCTGTAGCACCTCACGGTGCTCTAAAAAGTTTATTTGGAACAAATCCAATTTGTTTTGGAACCCCGACAGGTTCTAAAATACCTTTTATTTTGGATACCTCCATATCAATGATCAATAGAGGAAAAATAAGAGTTGCAGCAAGAGAAGGAGGAAAAATTCCTGAAGGTGTTGCTTTGGATAAATTTGGCAAACCAACCACGGACCCAAAAAAGGCTTTAGAGGGAGTTCAGCTACCAATAGCAGGTTTTAGAGGATCTGGTTTAGCCTGGATGGTTGATATTTTAAGTGGAGTTTTCACCGGTGGAAATCATGCAGGTCGTGTAAAAGATCCTTTTACTGACTTTAGTGGGCCTCAAAATATAGGACATTTGTTTTTTGCAATGAAACCAAACTTATTTGTGGGAAATAATTTTAATAAGAGAATTAAAGACAATATTAAAAAAATTAAAAAATTACCTAAGATAAAAGGAGTTAAAGAAATTCTTTATCCAGGACAAAATAAATTCAATAGATATAAAAATAACCTTAAAAAAGAGATTAAAATTTCAAAAAATATATTAAATGATTTGAATATTTTGTTGAAATAAGATTATTATGATAAGAAACTATTTATGCGACCAGTATTTAAAATTATTATTGTATACGAAATAGCTTTTTTTTTATTTTGGAATTTTTTATATTATTCTAATTCCGAAATTGAAAATTGGTTTGAAACAGAAATTTTAACCGCAATATATACTATTCTTTCAACAATGGCTTTAGGATTTGTTCTCGTGTATGTTGTTTATATTACTGCTAGATTAACTGGAATGCTTGATAAGATAAAAGCTTTGAAAGATCCTAGAAAAAATACTTAATTAATAAATTTTTTTTTAAATTTTACAATATCATTAATTAAAAGGTCTGGCTGTTCCATAGCTGCAAAATGTCCTCCGTTTTGCATCTCTGTCCATTGTTTAACGTTAAAAATTCTTTCGACATAAGTTTTAGGCGGCCACGCAGACATTTCTGCTGGAAAAACAGCAATGCCAGTTGGTACTTCAATTTTTTTAAAGTCTTTAGGAAAAAACCGTCCCCCCTCTTCTCTTCTTCCATAATAAATCCATGAAGCTGTATTAAAAGTTTTTGTAACCACATAAACCATTATATTTGCTAATAAAATCTCTTTTGAATAAACACTTTCAATTTTGTTGTCTTTTAAATCAGACCAAAAATACATTTTTTCTAAAATCCAAGCAGCTACACCAACTGGGCTATCCATCATTCCATAACTTAATGTTTGTGGTTTGGTTGCTTGTTGTGTTCTGTAACCATCCTGCGTTATTTGATCTTGATCAAATTTATTTTGCCAATCTTCTTCCTCTTTATTTTGTGGCCCATCTGGATGACGCATCGTTAAACAATTAATATGAATTGCTTTACAAGTTTTAGAATGATCATAACCAATCCAATTAGCAATAGTTGCACCCCAATCTCCACCTTGAACCATATAATTTTTATAATTGAGATTTTCATTCATTAACTTATTAAAAATTTCAGCCATTTTTCTAGGACCAATAGGTCGAGAAGGTCTTCCAGAAAAGCCAAATCCAGGTAAAGATGGAACAATTACATCAAAAGCATCCTCTACATTTCCACCAAATTTTTCAGGATGTGCAAGTTTTTCAATTACATGTAGAAACTCTACAATCGATCCTGGCCATCCATGCATAAGGAGTAATGGTATAGGGTTAGATCCACTTCCCTTTTCATGAATAAAATGAATATCTATGTTATCTACATTTGTTTTGTAATTAGAAAATTTGTTAATTTCTGTTTCATGTTTTCGCCAATTAAAATCTTTAGCCCAATAACTTGAAATTTCTTTCATATAGTCCAAATTGGTTCCATACTCCCAACCACCATCATCTGGCATTTCATGCCATGGATAATTTTTTACTTTATCGTAAATTTCTTCAAGTTCTTTACTGGGGATGTTTACTTTAAAAGGTTTAATCATTATTGATTTAGAGTATATACTTATTATAAGTTCAAATTAAATATATCTTATGCTTTCAAGTAAAGAAATCGTTTGCCCAAATAATTTACTAGATGTGGCACATAAAAAAAAAGGTGTTAAAGCTGCAATTGTTAATGCAGGATTACCTTTGCCTATGCTTTCGGTTCAAGATGCTGTTAGTGAAAATTTAATAATACCTATATTTATAGGGGATAAACAAGAAATCAAAAAATGTGCCGAACAATTAAAATGGGATATTTCATCTTATCAAATAATTGATGAACCCATAGAAAATAATACAGCAACTATAGCAGCTAAGCTTGCAAGTGAAGATAAAGTAAAAATCATTGTTAAAGGTCACATTCATACTGATGTCTTGATGAAAGAAGTTTTAAAAAGAGAATACAACTTGCTAGGAAAAACTAGACTAAGCCACATCTGGCATATGACCACTACCAAAGATGATAAGCCACTAATAATCACTGATGGAGCTTTAAATGTTTTACCTAATATAAAAACAAAAATGCATATTCTAAGAAACGTAATCAATTTTTCTAATCGTATAGGAATTGAAAAACCTAAAGTCGCAGTTCTTTCAGCTACAGAAGAAGTTTTAGAAAGTGTACCAAGTTCTATTGATGCTAATGAAATAACAAGATTAGCAAAAGAAGATAACTTAAATGCTGATGTTTTTGGGCCACTTGCATTTGACAATAGTATTTCAAAAAAATCTGCAGCAATTAAAGGTGTTAAGAATATTGTTGCTGGTGAGGCTGATGTTCTGCTAGTACCAACTGTAGAAACGGGAAATAGTTTAGTTAAAATGATGATTTACTTTATGGGAGCTTGTGCTGCAGGTGTTGTTGTTGGAGGGAAAGTTCCAGTTGTTATTACTAGCAGGTCTGATGAGGCTCAAGCAAGATTGGCATCTATTGCTGCTGCAGTTGTTGCTTTAGACTAATTCATCATTGAATTATTTCTATTAATGCTTTAAATAAAAGCTTCAAAAATCAAATAAGGGAAATCATGGCTATAAGTTATTTAAAAAAATCACCCAAGACTTCATCGACAGATGACTCAAAAACAACAGGAATTGTTCAAGATTTACTTAAGAACATAGAGTCTACTAAAGAAAAGGGATGTATAGATCTTACAAAAAAATTTGATAAATATGATGGTGATATTATTGTTTCCAAAGAAAGAATTGAAGAAATTAATAAATCATTAGATCAAAAAACAAAAGATGATGTTCAGTTTTCTTATGAAAGAGTAAGAAAATTTGCAGAAGCTCAATTAAAAAATTATGGACAAGATTTTGAAGTAGAGCTTTCAGATGGATTATTCGCAGGTCAAAAACTTGTTCCTGTTAATACTGCTGGATGTTATGTGCCAGGAGGACGTTACGCCCATATTGCTTCAGCTGTTATGAGTGTTACAACTGCAAAAGTTGCTGGTGTTAAAAACGTTATAGCTTGTAGCCCCCCAAAAGAAGGTATTGGTGCTCATCCAACAATAATTTATACTGCTGATTTGTGTGGTGCTGATGTAATTTTAAATTTAGGTGGTGTTCCAGCAATTGCTGCTATGACTAATGGTTTATTTAATAACCCTCCAGCAGACATAATAGTTGGCCCAGGAAATCAATTTGTTGCAGAAGCAAAGAGAATTTTATTTGGAAAAGTAGGTATTGATTTATTTGCTGGGCCTACTGAAATTGGAATTATTGCAGATGCAAAAGCTGATCCAGAAATAGTTGCCGTTGATCTGGTAGGTCAAGCCGAACATGGTTATAACTCTCCCTGCTGGTTATATACAACAAGTAAAGAACTTGCTGAAAAAGTTATGAAAAGAGTTCCAGAATTAATAGCCGAACTACCAGAGGTTCCAAGAACTAATGCAGATGCAGCCTGGAAAGATTATGGTGAAGTTATTCTCTGTGATACTGATGAGGAAATGGCAACCATTAGTGATGAGTATGCTCCAGAACACTTAGAGGTTCAAACTGAAAATTTGGAATGGTTTCATAAAAGATTAACAAACTATGGATCTTTATTTATTGGTGAAGAGACTACGGTAGCATATGGTGATAAATGTTCAGGAACTAACCATATTCTACCAACTAAAGGTGCTGGTAGATATACTGGTGGATTGTTTGTTGGTAAATTTGTTAAAACCTTGAGTTTCCAAAGAATGACTAAAGAATCAACTGAATTAGTTGGTGCTGCTGCAGCTAGAATTTCTAGATATGAAGGAATGGAAGCCCATGCAAGAACTGGTGATGTTAGACTAAAAAAATATGGATATTCTAATTAATTATTATCGGGTATAAAAATTAAACATAAGCCATTATTACAGAATCTTTTTTTAGTTAAACCATTAGGAAAGACGTGTCCATGGTGTACTCCACATTTAGCACAGTGATATTCTATTCTTTTCATTCCTAATGAATAATCAATTTTTGTTTTAAAGGCACCTGGTAACGACTCTGTAAATGAAGGCCAACCTGTTCCACTATCAAATTTTGCTTTTGATGAAAAAAGTTTAGCCCCACAATTAGCACAGTGAAAAAAACCAGTTCTTTTTTCATGGTTCAATGGACTGGAGTATGGGCGCTCCGTACCTTCATTGAACATTATATTTTTCTGTTCATTAGAAAGATTTTGATTAATAATTTTTTTAGTAGCTGAATATAATATCTTAAAAGGCAAAAAAACTGTCGAAACAAATGATAAAGTTATTAACTTAAAAAATTGTCTTTTATAATTATTCATCTTTTAGATACTATTAATATAGATTATAATTAAATATAGTAAATTGATCATGATTTTTAAGCAACTTTTTGACAATAATTCTAGTACTTATACTTATCTAATCGCCTCAGAAAAAGGACGAGAAGCTCTTATCATTGATCCAGTTTTAGAAAATATAGAAATTTATATTAAAACTTTAGAGGAATTAGATTTAAAATTAGTAAAAGTGATAGACACCCATATTCATGCTGATCATATTACAGGTGCATCACAACTAAATAAAAAGACAAATTGTTGTACAATCATGGGAGAACACACTCCAGCAGAGTCAGTCCAAATAAAGGTTAAAGAAGATGAGTTAATAAAGATAGATGGATTAAAAATAAAAGCAATTTATACCCCTGGGCATACATCTGACAGCTACAGTTTTTTAATGAATAACTTATTATTTTCAGGTGATACCTTGTTAATAAATGGAACTGGTAGAACTGATTTTCAAAATGGAAATGCTAAAGATGCATATCATTCTATTTTTAATAAATTATTAAAGCTACCGGAAGAAACAATCTTATATCCAGGTCATGATTATAATGGAAAAAAAAAGAGCACTATAGGTAATGAAAAAAAATTTAACCCTAGATTACAAGTCGATAATGAAAATGAATATGAGGAAATTATGAATAACTTAAACTTACCTAAACCAAAATTAATGGATATTAACGTTCCTAGGAATATTAAACTAGGTGCCTAATTTTATATTGAAGATTCTATAGCTTTATAAATGGCGTCTCTACTTGTTACTCCAATACTTCTATAAACTTCTTTATTATTTTTAAAAATTAAAAGTGTAGTTTGATATTGCACATCTAGTAACTTGGATATCTCTTTATTTGTTATTTCAAAAGAAAAGTATTCAATATTATTGAATTCATTTTTTGCTTTATCTAAAACTTTCATTTGGCTTGCACAAGATGAACAATATTTAGTCCATGAACTTACAACTACAACCTTGCCGTCTGACAGCGCTTTTTCGAACAATTCTTTATTAAAAGTCGTTTTTTTTTCCAGTGCATTAGCATTAAATGCAAAAATACAAAAGATGAATATTAAAATATTTTTCATATAATCTTATACAACAAATACTAAAAACCAGTAAGAGGCTAGTCCTGAAAAAATTGTCGCAATTATATTTCTTGTAAAAATTCCAACGATAGTAGCAATAAATGCAGCTATAATTTTAGGGTTATCTTCTATTTGTATTGATCCAGCACTATCTAAAAAAATAGCTGGAAATATAATTGCAGGAAAAATTGCAGAAGGCACATAAGACAACACCTCTCTAACTCTATCATTAAACATCTCTTTTTTAAGCAGAGCAATCATAGAAAATCTTGTAAAAAAAGTAATTAAACCGCAATATATTATTAAAAACCAATTAGTCATTTTTTTTATTCATCATTTTAGTTAGGATGTAAGCTACAATTAAACCTGATAATGAAGCAATAATTACATATGCTTTAAATGGAATAATTTGATAGCCCAAGGTTGCGATAGTGCCAGAGACTAAAATAACTATGACATTTATTATCTTTCTAAAATCATTAACTAATAATGCCAGGAAAGTTAATGGGATAGCAAATGTTAAGCCTAGTTTATCAGGTATTACTGATCCTAAAATTATTCCAAAATATGTCGTAATTTGCCAAATTATCCAGCATGTAACACCTGCACCAAATAAGTGAAAATGTTTATTTTTATCATTATTTTTTTTTAAATAATTGTTTGATACTGCAAAAGCTTGATCAACAAGAAAATAAGAAATGATAATTTTCCAACTCAATTTTAGATCTGACAGATGTTCAGAAAGAACTGCGCCGTATAACAAATGCCTTGAGTTTACTGCTCCTACTGAGCTTAAAATTACTAGCGATGATGCTCCAGCTGAAAATAATTGTAAAAAAATTATTTGAGATGCTCCTCCAAAAATAATTATGGACATCCCCATTGTAGTATAACCATTAAATCCAAGTTCAATGGCTAACACACCAAAAATAACTCCAAATGGTACAACAGGTATCATTAATGGACTTACATCTTTTATTCCTTTTAAAAAAATCTTGAGTTTATTAGTCATATGCAAATCAAATCTTTGTATTAGAAACAAACTATATGATCAATATGAATAGGTCTCTTAATACCAAATTTTTCATCAACTTCATGTTGATGAATATGGTGGGAGTGAACAAATACAGGTATTAATTTACTGCTTTCTGTCTTTAAAGTGTAAATAAAGTTTGTACCTCTAAATTTTCTATCGACGACCTCTAATTTTAGATTACTTTTATCGTCATGTTCTAAATCTTCTGGTTGTAGTAATAATTTTACCTCAGATCCTTTTGGATAATGTTTTATGAAGTTTCCAGTTATGGTTCCTAAATCATTACTTTCTAAACTGTTTTCTCCTGTCACTTTAGCTGGTATTAGAATTCCTCTATTAAGAAAATTCACAACTTCTATTGAATTTGGAAAATGATAAACGTTATATGGGTCATCATATTGCTTCAAATGCCCGTCTAAAATTATTCCACATTTTGTTCCAAGATAAAATGCTTCATAAGAGTCGTGCGTAACTATTATTGTTGTTATCTTCTGCTCTGTTAATATTTGTTTTAATTTAACTTGGATCTCTTCTTTAAAACTTTGATCCACATTTGATAATGGTTCATCTAATAACAACAAATCAGGATTAGACAATAAAGAACGTGCTAACGAGGCCCTTTGAGCTTCACCAGAACTAATTTGGTGTGGAAATTTATCTATAACATGATCAATATGAAGAAATTTAATTAAATCATCAATCTCTATACCTTTTTTCTTTTTGTTTCTTTCTGCACCAAATTTAATATTTTCCAAAACATTATAATGAGGAAATAGAGAGTTATCCTGAAAGGCCATTGATATATTTCTATTTTCTGGTTCAACATGCATCTCTTTTGAAGATAATACTTGGTCCTTTAAAACGATTTTACCAGAGTCAATCTTCTCTAAACCAGCAATAGTTCTTAAAATAGTAGTTTTACCAATTCCAGATGGTCCTAACAAACAAACTATATCACCTTCTTTTTCTATATTTAAAGAAACATTGTTAACTTTGTTTTTTTCACTTGCCTTAAAAGTTACGTTGTTAATTTCGAGAAAATTTTTAGTCATATTTTAATCTTTGAGAATATATTTAGATGTAATCAAAATAAAGAAACTTGCAATAAGTACAAGAAATAATGAGGGTGCAGCAGCCGCCTCAAGTAAATCTTGAGAGGCAAAAACGTATGCTGTTGTAGCAAATGTCTCAAAATTAAAAGGTCTCATTATTAGTGTAATTGGTAGTTCTTTAATAATTTCAATAGATAATAGAATTCCAATTAAAAGCATTGAGTTTTTTAGATAAGGTATATGAATGTTTTTAAAAGTTTTAAATTTAGAATAACCAAGCAAATAAGCACTTTCGTCTATCGAATAATTTATTTTCAAGTAACCAGATTTAAGTCCATTACTTGCTAAAGAATAAAACCTGACAAAGTAAACTGTAACTAATCCTATAATAGAACCTATAAAAATTGACTTAATTGATTTAAATCCAAAAAAATTAACGATATTACTGTCGAACCAAGATATAAAAGTAATGAAAGCGACTGCTAATATTATTCCTGGTATTGCATAACCAGATATAGAAAAAGTTGTTAAAACTTCAAGAAATTTACTTCTAGAGACTCTATTTCCATAATTTGAAATAAAAGCCAAAGAAATTAATACAATACTTGATAAAAATACCAATAAAATAGTATTTGAAAACAATTCTATTAAATTTAAGTCAGTTAGGTGTTTTGGAAAAATAATTGTCCAATAAAGCATTTGTAAAACTGGAAATAAAAAACTTATAAAAAAAATAGTTGCACAAAATTTAAAAGCAAAAAATGACTTAAGTCCTTTTAATTTTATCAATGTTCTTGACTTAACCCCTCCCTTAGATGGAGTGTGATACTGTGCTTTTTTTCTTGATAAATTCTCTAAAACAAACAACCCAAGTATAAAAATTAATAAATAAAATGATAATCTATTTGCCAAAGTAAGATCATCAAATGAAATCCATGCGTTATAAATTCCTGTTGTAAGTGTTGATATTCCAAAAAAAGATACTGATCCAAAATCTGATAAAGTCTCCATAGCAACAAGTGAAAGTCCAGCTACTATTGCTGGCCTTGCAGAAGGAAGAATTATCTTAAAAAAAGATTTTTTCTTTGAAAAACCAAGGTTTTTTCCAAGTTCTATTAAATTTTGTGACTGGTAATGAAAAGATGCTCTAGTTAAAACATATACATAACCAAACAAAGAAAACGATATTGAAATTATAGCACCCATCATTCCATCAAATTTTGGTATAAAAGAATTGTAATTTCCTTCACCAAATAAATTTTTTAAAATTGAAAAAGCTGTTCCATAATTTTCAAAAAATGCTGTTAATGAATAAGCATATATGTAAGCAGGAACTGCAAAAGATAAAATTAAAGCCCATTTAAAAAAATTTACACCTGGAAAGGTATAAAATGAAACTAGATATGCACACCCGACACCGATTACAAATGTTAAAATTAAAACACCAATCAACAATAAAAGAGAATTTAAAATATAATCATAAAGAAAAGTATTTTTAAGAATTGAAGAATAGTTACCTGTTGCTTCAAAAAAACTACTAAAAACAGTAACTATAGGTATAGCTACAGCTATAGATATTAAAAAAGAACTAAAATACCAAATATTAATTTTTTTACCCATTTTTACCCACGCACTAATAATATTAAGTAGGGTAAATGACTTAATATTAAAAGTGCGCTGTGTTATAACCTCTTTACTTCCACTTTGCTGATAACATTACTTCTAATGCAGCAGCTTGGTTTTTTCCATAATTAGCTACTTTAGTTTTTAAATCTTGTTTAAATCTAAGACCCATTTGTTTAACTAATGGATGAGGCTCAACACCATCAATCATTGGATATTCAAATGTATTATTAACTATATGTTCTTGTGCTTCTTTAGTTAATAAAAACTCAAGTAGTTTTTTTGCATTATCTGGATCTGGAGCATTTTTTAATACACCTCCACCACTAATGTTCATGTGAGTTCCTCTACCTTCTTGATTTGGAAAGAAAGGTAAAACTTTTTTTGCAGCTGCTTGTTGCTCTGCACCTTTTTTTCCTGACAACATTAAAGCTAGATAATATGTGTTTGCTAACGCTAAGTCAGCTTCACCTGCAGCTACAGCTAAAATTTGAGCTCTATCATTTCCTTTAGAGTCTCTAGCCATATTTGCTACTACACCTTTTGCCCACTCTGCTGTTGCTTTTTTTCCATTATTCTTAATTAATGATGCCACAAGAGATTGGTTGTAAATATTATTAGACTTTCTTATAACAACTTTACCTTTCCATTTTGGATCAGCAAGACCTTCATAAGTCATTCCATTAAGATCATTCGCACTCACTCTTTCTGGAGAATAATAAATTATTCTTGCTCTCTTAGCTATTCCAGTCCACTTTGAAGTTCTAAAGTTTGATGGAACTGCTGCTTTGATAGCTGGTGTTAAAGAGTTTTGAAACATACCTTTAGAAGCAAACGCACCTAATCTTCCTGCGTCAGCAGTAATGTATAAATCAGCCTTTGACTCCACACCCTCTTCAATAATTCTTTTTTGTAGTGCTTTATCTTTTCCAGATACAATATTTACTTTAATTCCAGTTTTAGCTGTGAATTTTTCATAAAGTTGAATATCTGAATCGTAGTGTCTTGCACTAAAGACATTAACTTCATTAGCCAATGCAAAGGTTTTAAACAAGCTTAATACCAATATTGTTAGTAGTATTTTTTTCATTTATTTTATTCTTTCTTTACCCTAGTTAATTTAGAATGCTTATTATTTGCATTGCGAATGATTATCAATCGCATATAATGTCTCATATAGCAAACAAAAAAAGTACCCCTTTTAAAGGATCCTATTTTTTTTTATAACAAAAATAACTAAGGTGAGTTTAAAACTGTTCGGACTCTGTCGAGCCCTTCATGGCAGTCGTTGAGCTTTGACCAGAACTAATAGTATTGGACACAGCATCAAAGTAAGTTGTG
>JACWDR010000018.1 GCA_014653975.1 Pelagibacterales bacterium SAG-MED20 | reverse complement strand
TAAAAAAATAGCAACAAAAGTAGCAAGTAAATAAATTAGGTAAGTTATGGCAACAAAAAAAGCAGGTGGATCTTCAAGAAACGGACGAGATAGTGCCGGCAGAAGACTCGGCGTTAAAAAGTATGGTGGTGAAATAGTAATTCCTGGGAACATAATTGTTAGACAAAGGGGAACAAAAATTTTTCCTGGTGAAAATGTGGGAATGGGTAAAGATCATTCAATTTTTTCTGTAGTTGAAGGAAAAGTGGTATTTAAAAAAGGTAAATCAGACAGAACATTTGTCTCAGTAAAACCTAATTAGTAGTACAACTAAAAACTAAGAGTTGTATTATGAAGTTTCTAGACCAAGTTAAAATTTATGTAAAAGCCGGCAACGGAGGACATGGATCTCCAAGTTTCAGAAGAGAGAAATTTATTGAATATGGAGGACCTGACGGTGGAGATGGAGGCAAAGGTGGCTCTGTACTTTTAAGATCTGAAAGAAATTTAAACACTCTTATTGACTATAGATTTCAGCAACACCATAAAGCTGAAAGAGGTGAAAATGGATCTGGGAAAAATCGCACTGGACGTGGAGGAGATAATTTATTTTTAAAAGTTCCAATAGGCACCCAAGTTTTTGAAGAAGATAATAAAACATTAATTTATGATTTTAAAAAAGAAGGTGATGAGTTTATTGTTGCTAATGGTGGAAAGGGTGGACTAGGAAATACTAGATTTAAAAGTTCAACAAACAGAGCTCCAAAAAAATTTACAAAAGGTACAATAGGTGAAGAGTATGTTATATGGCTTCAATTAAAAACTATTGCTGATATAGGAATTGTTGGATTGCCCAATGCGGGTAAATCAAGTTTATTAGCAGCTATTACTAATGCTACTCCCAAGATAGCAAATTATAAATTTACAACTTTAAATCCAAATCTTGGTGTTGCTAGTTATGATGATAAAGAAATAACTCTAGCTGATATACCTGGGCTAGTTGAAGGTGCACATGAAGGTATTGGTCTTGGGATTAAATTCTTAAAACATGTTGAAAGGTGTAAAATTTTAATGCATTTAATTGATATTACTAATGAGGACCTTGAAATTACATATCAACAGGTTAAAAATGAACTTGTTAGCTATAGTAAAGAGCTTCTAAAAAAAAAAGAAATTATTGTACTAAACAAGACTGACTTATTAGATAAAAGCGAAGTGAAAAAAATAATAAAAAATTTTTCTAAAAACAAAGATTCTGAAGTGATAACTCTTTCAACATTAGAGAGAAGCTCTATCTCCAAAATTAAAGCAAAACTACTTTCCTATGTATCTTAATAACTCAAAAATAATTGTAATTAAAATAGGTTCTTCTTTACTGATTGACGAAAATAAAAAAGTTAGAAAAAAATGGCTTGCTGAATTTGCTAAAGATATTCAAGTTTTAATAAAACAAAATAAAAAAGTTATTATTGTAAGTTCAGGTGCAATCGCAATGGGTTGTAAAAAATTAAATCTAAGTAAAAAAAACCTCAAACTTGATAAAAGCCAAGCTGTAGCTTCAATAGGGCAGATTGAGCTAATGAATTTATTTTCTGAAACTTTCAATAAATTAAGGATTAATATATCACAAATTTTACTTACACTCGAGGATACTGAACAAAGAAGAAGAGCAATTAATGCAAAGAGAACTTTTGATAATTTATTTCAGTTGGGCTTTGTTCCAATAGTTAATGAAAATGACAGTATAGCAACCTCTGAAATAAAATATGGTGATAATGATAGATTGGCCTCTCGTGTTGCACAAATATCTGGTGCTGATTCATTGATATTACTTTCTGATGTTAATGGTCTGTATACTAAAAACCCCAAAATTTACAAAACTGCAAAATTATTAAAAGAGATTAAAAATATAGATAAAGATTTAGAAAAAAATGCAACAAAGAGTATTAGTGAACACGGTACCGGGGGTATGAAAACTAAGATTGATGCAGCCAAAATCTGTCAACTATCAGGATGCAGAATGGCAATAGCCAATGGTCTATTAATTAGACCAATTAAAAAAATAATAGATGAAAATAATTGTACATGGTTTCTACCTAAAATATCTAAATTAGATGCAAGAAAAAAATGGATAATTAGCTCGATCTCACCTAAAGGACAGCTTATTATTGATGATGGAGCTAAACAAGCCCTTTCAAATGGCAAAAGTTTATTAGCGGCTGGAATAAAAAAAGTTATTGGTAAGTTTCAAAAAGGTGATCATGTAAAAGTTTTAGATAAGCGAAATTTTGAATGTGCAAGAGGTTTGAGCTCTTTTTCATCTGATGAAATAATAAAAATTTTAGGACACCATTCGAAAGAAATCGAGAAATTATTAGGATATGTTGCTAAATCTGAAGTTATACATAAAGATGATATAGTAGAGGTATAGAATGAGCAAATATATGAATTTAATGGGTCAGAACGCAAGAAAAGCATCTCTTAAAAAGATTAATACTAAAATTAAAAATAATGTTTTAAAAAAATATATCTTTTTATTAGATAAAGAAAAAAAATCTATACTTAGGGCAAATGTAAAAGATATAAAAGTTGCAATAAAAAAAAAATTAAAGATTAATTTGATTGATAGGCTGACTATCAATCATGTAAAATTAAATGATATTATAAATTCTATTAATAGGGTTATAAAACTAAAGGATCCTATAGATAATACTCTTGAAAAATGGAGAAGACCCAATGGATTAAAAATTAACAAGATATCAATATCAATTGGTGTCATTGGCGTTATTTATGAAAGTAGGCCTGATGTTACATCAAATGTTGCTGCTTTATGTTTTAAATCAGGTAATGCTGTAATTTTGAAAGGTGGCTCAGAGGCTATGAATACCAATAAAATTTTAGCTAAATTGTTTAGAAAAGCTCTAAAAGACAATGAAGTAGATGAAAATTTTATACAACTTATAGAATCTAAAGATAGAAAAAACGTAGACTATATGCTTTCAAAAATGAAAAACCAAATTGATGTATTAATACCTCGTGGAGGTAAAAATTTAGTTAAGAGGGTTCAAAAATTTTCAAGTGTACCAATTATTGGACATCTCGAGGGTCTTTGTCATACTTTTATTGATAAAGATGCTGAATTAAAAATGGCTACAAATATTATTTACAATGCCAAATTAAGAAATACCAGTATATGCGGCGCTACAGAAACAATTTTAATACATGAAAAAATTGTTAAGAAGTTTTGTAATCCTATATTGAAAAAACTTGAAGAAAATAATTGTAAAATTTATGGAGATCATATTCTAAAAAAATATTACAAAGGTGTTTTATATCCAGCAAAAGAAAAAGATTGGTCTAAAGAATATTTGGCACCTGCTGTGTCTGTAAAGACTGTTAAAAATTGTGAAGATGCAATTAAACATATTAATAAATACGGAACTATGCACACAGACTCTATAATTACAAAAAATAAAAAAACAGCTAAAAAATTTTTGAAAAATGTCAAAAGCTCTATAGCTATGCATAATACATCAACACAGTTTGCTGATGGTGGGGAGTTTGGCTTTGGAGGAGAAGTTGGCATTTCAACAAACACACTTCCTCCAAGAGGTCCTGTGGGCTTAGAGCAGCTTACTTCTTATAAATATGAGATTATTGGTAATGGTCAAATTAGAAAATAAATTAAAGTTTCCAAAAATTAAGATAGGTATTTTAGGAGGTACTTTTGATCCAGCTCATAAAGGACATTTAGAAATATCAAAGCAATCAAAAAAAAAAATTGGTTTAAAAAATATTATATGGGCAGTTACAAAAAAAAATCCATTTAAGAACGAAAGTAAGTCAGATTTAAAGAAAAGAATTCAGTTTGCAAAAAAACTAACGCGCAAAACAAATTATATTAAAGTTAAGTTTTATGAAGAAAAGATAAACTCCAATAAAACAATAGATTTAATAAGATATTTAAATAAAGATAAGAAATTTGAAATATATTTCATTATGGGCGCAGATAATCTTATTAATTTTCATAAGTGGCATAAATGGAAATCTATTTCACAAAAATGTAATATTTTAGTATTTGACCGTCAAGGTTATAAGGCAAAATCCTTAAAATCTATTACGTTTAAGCAGTTAAATGAAAAAAATTTAAGATTTATAAATTTTAAAAAAGTTAATATTTCATCTTCTCAATTAAGAAAAATTTGATAAGGTAAAATTAATTAATGGACAAAAATACGGATCTTAAAACCATCATTTTAAATACCTTGGACTCCAATAAAGCTTTAGACATAATTTCTATAGATCTTAAAAATAAAAGTTCAATGGCGGACTACATGATTATAGCAAGTGGAACTTCTTCAAGACATATTCAGGCTTTATCAGAACAAGTATTAGAAAAATTAAAAGCTAATGGTGTTAAAAATTCTAAGATAGAGGGAAAAGAAAGTGGAGATTGGAAATTAGTTGATGGTATTGATTTGATTGTTCATATATTTAATCCTGAAAAAAGAAAATTCTATGAACTTGAAAAAATATGGTCAGAACTGATTCCAAAAGAAAAGGTGATGATATAATTATGAAAAAAAAGTTATTATTATTTTTTGTCATACCTTTGTTTATTTTTGAAAAAAGTTTTTCTAATAATAATGATATTTATAAAAAGATAGATTTATTTGGTGAGGTTCTTGAAAAAATTAATAAAGAATACGTTGATGAAGTAGATCAATCTAAAAGTATGGATTCTGCAATAAATGGCCTATTGCAATCACTAGATCCCTACTCAGCTTATATGACACCTGAAAATTTTAAAAGTATGCAAACGGAAACAAGTGGAGAATTTGGTGGTCTTGGAATCGAAGTTGGTATGGAAGCAGGAGTGGTAAAAGTTATTACTCCTATTGATAATACCCCAGCCTCAAGGGCAGGACTAAAAGCAGGAGATTATATTGTAAAAATCAATAATACTCAGGTACAGGGAAAATCACTAATGGAAGCTGTTGATTTAATGAGGGGTCTTGTTGGCTCTAGCATTGAAATAACAGTCAGAAGAAGGGGTGTGAAAAAAGCATTAATCTTTAATATAACTAGAGAAGTTATTGAAGTTCAATCTGTAAAGTCCGAACTTATTGAAAATAATGTTGGCTATATAAGGCTTACATCTTTTAATGATAATAGCAGCCAACAAATCAAAAAAAAAATTGAGAAATTAAATAAAAATAAAAATCTGAAAGGATACATTTTAGATTTAAGAAATAATCCTGGTGGTTTACTTTCCCAAGCTATTAAAATTTCAGATTTTTTTCTAGATGACGGTGAAATTGTATCAACTAAAAGCCGAAAAGTTTCAGAGAATAGAAAGTGGTTTGCTAAAAAAGGTGATATAACAAATGGCCAAACTGTAATTGTATTGATCAACTATGGATCTGCTTCAGCATCAGAGATAGTGGCTGGTGCTCTTAAAGATCATAAAAGAGCAATCATACTTGGAGAAAATAGCTATGGAAAAGGCTCTGTGCAATCCATAATCCCATTAAAAAATAAAGGCGCAATTAGATTAACTATTGCTAAATATTATCTTCCTTCCGGAAAATCTATATCTGAAGTGGGTGTAACACCTGATATAGAAGTTATAGAAGAATCAGATAATTTTAAATTTAACTCCGACACAGATAACCAATTAAACTTTGCTTTAAAGTTACTCAACGGATAAATGACAAATAAAAAAACAAATTTACCTCTTAGAAGTGGGGTTGGGATTGTTGTATTAAATAAAAACAATAAAGTATTTGTTGGAAAAAGGATAGATAATCAAAAGAATTTTTGGCAAATGCCTCAGGGAGGTGTTAACAAAGGTGAGGATTATTTAACTGCTGCCTTACGAGAACTAGAGGAAGAAACTAGTATCAAGAATGCACAATTAATTAAGGAATTAGATGGATTAATTTCTTACGAGTTACCTAAAAATTTATTGGGTATTATTTGGAAAGGTAAATACAGAGGTCAAGAACAAAAATGGTTTGTAATGAGATTTTTAGGTCAAGATAATGAAATTAATATTCAAACTGATAACCCAGAGTTTTGTAAATGGAAATGGATAGACCTTGAGAATATAACTGATCTAGTTGTAGATTTTAAATTACACGTGTATGAAAATGTTAAAAAAAAAGTGAAAGAAATTCTTAGTTAAGAGTTTTAAGTATTTCAATTTTTTGATCTACTAAGTATTTATTTTGATCTGTAATTTCATTATTTTTTGAGTGTTCTTCTGCTTGTACTAGTAGTTCACTGATTTTATTTTTATCAATATCCTTAATATTAAAAATAGAACTTGTTAGTACTGATAAGTTATTATTCTTAAATTCAAGAATTCCATCTTCAACATAATAATTTTCATCTCCAGATTTAGAAAAGATTTTAATAATACCAGGTTTTAAAAATGAGATGATTGAAATATGGTCTTTTAAAATCCCCATTTCTCCCTCAAAAGCAGGCACAACAACCTCTGTTACATCCTCTTTTGAAAGAAAAGATTTTTCAGGATTTACAATTTCTATTTTAAACTCTTCACTCATTATGCAGCAGTATCTTTCGCCATTTTTTCTGATTTTTCTACAGCTTCTTCAATGGTTCCTACCATATAAAATGCAGCTTCTGGTAAGTGATCATACTCACCACTACATATTGCAGCAAAACCTTTGATTGTAGACTCTAAATCTACTAATTTTCCTGGTGAACCAGTAAAGACTTCTGCCACAAAGAAGGGTTGTGATAAGAATCTTTGTATTTTACGGGCCCTAGCCACTGTTAATTTGTCTTCTTCTGAAAGCTCATCCATTCCTAAAATCGCAATAATATCTTGAAGTGATTTATAAGTTTGAAGAATTTTTTGCACTTCTCTAGCAACTCTATAATGTTCATCTCCAACTATTCTTGGGTCTAAAATTCTGGAAGTAGAGTCTAAAGGATCTACTGCTGGATAAATTCCAATTTCAGCTATCTGTCGAGATAATACAGTTGTCGCATCTAAGTGAGCAAAAGATGTTGCAGGTGCTGGGTCAGTTAAATCGTCTGCTGGTACATAAATCGCCTGTACAGATGTAATTGATCCTTTGTTAGTAGTTGTAATTCTCTCCTGAAGGTTACCCATGTCTGTTGCAAGTGTAGGCTGATATCCAACAGCTGAAGGAATTCTTCCTAATAGTGCAGAAACTTCTGATCCTGCTTGAGTAAATCTAAAAATATTATCAACAAAGAAAAGTACATCCTGTCCTTCTTGATCTCTAAAATACTCAGCTACAGTTAAACCTGTTAGGGCAACTCTTGCTCTAGCCCCTGGAGGTTCATTCATTTGTCCATAAACTAGTGCTGCTTTTGACCCTGGTCCCTCAGGTTTGATGACTCCTGAGTCTATCATTTCGTGGTAAAGATCATTTCCCTCTCTAGTTCTTTCTCCAACTCCAGCAAACACCGAAAATCCACCATGTGCTTTTGCTACGTTATTAATTAATTCCATAATAAGGACTGTCTTACCAACGCCTGCTCCTCCGAATAGACCAATTTTTCCTCCTTTGGCATATGGTGCTAATAGATCTACTACTTTAATTCCAGTAACTAAAATTTCTGTTTCTGTTGATTGATCACTAAATTCAGGCGCAGCTCTATGGATTGGCCACTGTTCTTTTGTTTTAACATCACCTTTTTCATCAATAGGCTCTCCTATCACATTTATAATTCTTCCTAAAGTTTCTGGTCCAACTGGTACTTGAATGGGAACACCAGTTGCAGTTACTTCATCTCCTCTTTTTAATCCCTCGGTGGCATCCATTGCAATAGTTCTAACACTTGATTCTCCAAGATGTTGAGCAACCTCTAAAACTAATCTATTGTCTCCATTTTTACATTCTAATGCTGATAAAATTTCTGGTAACTCTCCATCAAATTTTACGTCTACTACTGCTCCAATGATCTGTGTAATTTTTCCTTTACTCATAATTATAAACTTTCCGCTCCTGATATGATTTCAATTAGTTCTTTTGTAATAGCTGCTTGACGACTTCTATTATACTCAATAGTAAGCTTGTCAACCATTTCACCTGCGTTTCGGGTTGCATTATCCATTGCACTCATCCTTGAACCCTGTTCGCTAGCTGAATTTTCTAACATCGCTTTAAAAATCTGTGTAGATATGTTTTTAGGCAATAAATTGCTTAAAATTTCATCTTCATCTGGTTCAAATTCATAATTATCTTCAGAAGAATTTTCATCTGCTTCAGAAGTTTTTAAAGGAATTATTTGTTGTTCTTGAGGAATTTGAGTGATCACATTTTTAAATTTATTATAAAAAATTGTACACACATCAAATTCTTCTTTTTCAAAATTTTCAATAATCATGCTTCCTATTTTTTCAGCATCAAAATAATTAATATTTTTTGAATCTTTAAATGATACCTTTTCAATTATATTATCTTCATAAGCTCTTTTTAATTGATCATAACCTTTAGATCCAACGGTTATAATCTTTAAGGTTTTTCCATCATCAGATATTTTTTGAAAATATGCTTTAGCTTTTTTAATAATATTTGTATTAAAACCACCACAAAGACCACGATCAGATGTTAGGACTATACATAAATGCACCTTTTCTTCGCCTGTGCCTGAAAGTAGTTTTGGAGCATTTTCTTTATCAGAAATAACACTAGACAAGTTAAGAATAATATTATTCATCTTCTCAGAATAAGGCCTTCCCTTTTCAGCGTTTTCTTGTGCCCTTCTAAGTTTAGCAGCTGCAACCATTTTCATAGCTTTGGTGATCTTTTGTGTAGATTTTACACTCGCTATTCTTTTTTTTAAATCATCTAATGTCGCCATATTTTAAGAATTAAAGTTTTTCTTAAGTTCCAATATTACATCAACTAATAATTTTTCAGTATCTTCTTCAAGTTTTCCTGTGCTTAAAACGGATTCTAAAATTTCTGGTTTTTCTGATTTACATTTTTCAATAATCTTAGTTTCAAACTCAGCGATATCTTTAAGCTCTACATCATCCAAATAACCTTTAACTCCACAGAAAACTGAAATTACTTGCTCAGCAACTGTCATAGGAGAATATTGTTTTTGTTTTAGAAGTTCAGTTAATTTTGACCCTCTATTTAATAGTTTTTGTGTAGATGCATCTAAATCAGATCCGAATTGCGCAAAAGCAGCCATTTCTCTATATTGAGCAAGCTCAAGTTTCATTGAACCTGAAACTTTTTTCATTGCTTTTGTTTGTGCTGAAGATCCAACTCTAGAAACTGATAATCCTACGTTAATTGCTGGTCTAATTCCTTGGTTAAATAACTCTGTTTCAAGAAATATCTGTCCATCAGTAATCGATATAACATTAGTTGGAATAAATGCAGATACGTCTCCACCCTGTGTTTCAATTATTGGTAGAGCTGTTAATGATCCTCCACCATGCTCATCACTCAGTTTGGCGGCTCTTTCAAGTAATCTACTATGTAGATAAAATACATCCCCTGGATAAGCTTCCCTTCCTGGAGGTCTTCTTAATAGAAGTGACATCTGTCTATAAGCTACCGCCTGCTTAGATAAATCGTCATAAATGATTAATCCATGCATCCCATTATCTCTAAAATATTCACCCATAGCACAACCAGTATATGGTGCCAAAAATTGAAGTGGCGCAGCATCTGAAGCCGTAGCAGCTACAATTGTGGTATATTCCATTGCACCAGCTTCTTCTAAAGTTTTTTGAATTTGTCTGACAGTAGATCTTTTTTGACCTATAGCTACATAAATACAATAAAGTTTTTGCTTTTCATCACCTGACTCGTTTATTTTCTTTTGGTTTATAATCGCATCAATAGCAACTGCAGTTTTTCCTGTTTGCCTATCACCAATAATTAACTCACGCTGCCCTCTTCCTACTGGCACAAGACTGTCAATTGATTTTAATCCTGTTTGCATAGGTTCACTAACGGATTGTCTTGGAATAATTCCAGGAGCCTTCACTTCAACCCTGCTTCTTTTTATTCCTTTATCTAAAGTACCTTTACCATCGATTGGATTTCCTAATCCATCAACAACTCTTCCCAATAATTCTTTTCCAACAGGTGTATCCACAATACTTTCTGTTCTTTTGACAACATCACCTTCCTTAATTTTTCTATCATCTCCAAAAATTACAACTCCAACATTTTCACTTTCTAAGTTTAGAGCCATTCCTTTTGAGCCATCAGAAAATTCTACCATTTCTCCAGCTTGAACGTTATCTAGTCCATATACTCTAGCAATTCCATCTCCAACTGATAAAACTTGGCCAACTTCAGTTACCTCTACTTTGTTACCAAATTTTTTAATCTGCTCTTTTAAAATTTTTGTTACTTCTGATGGGTTTATATCCATTTATGCCTCTGTCATCCTATTTTCAATTTGTTTTAGTTTATTTTTAATAGAGGTGTCTACCATCGTACTTCCTACTTGCACAATTAAACCCCCAATTAAACTTGCATCATGTTTATAGTTTAATTTTATTTTTGAACTAAAGTTTTTAGTCAATTCTTCTTTTATGTTGTTAACTTCATTTTCAGTAAGATCTTTTGCAGATGTTAATTCTGCTTTTAATTCACCTCTTTTAATTGAGCATGTTTCAACAAAACTTTTTAAAATTTTATCTACATAAAAAAATCTTCTTTTAGATATTAGAAAACTTAAAAATTTTGTTAATAATTCATTTAATTTATATTGTTCTGAAATTTTGTTTAAAGCGTTAAGCTGATCTTTTTTATTGTTGGTTGGGTTTTTAATTAAAGATTTAAAGTGAGCACTTGATGAAATTAAATCAATAATTGAGGCAGAATGAACTTCGATCTCACTTAACATTTTTCCCTCGGCAGCTAACTCGTAAAGTGCTAATGAATATCTACCAGCTGATGTTTCAGAAAAACCTTTATTTTTGCTCAATTTACTGTTCCTTATAAATAATTGAAGATTTATTAAAATTCCGTTTTAATTAACATATGACCCTATGCTCTTCAAGTCACACATTGTCAAAAAGTGTTGTTTTTTGTCTGTTAATTGAAGTTTATTGGATCAACATCAACCCTTAGTTTCATTCCAGTAGGAAATTTGAATTTTTCAATGATTTTGGCTAGTGAATTCTGAACTTTTAGAGATTTACGCCCTCTGACTAAAAGCCTCACTCTAAACTTTCTTTTTAATCTAAATATAGGTGCATTCACAGGACCAAGAACTCTGCCTTCTACAGCACTTTCTATAAAAACTTTAAACCTATAAGCTTCTTTTTCAAGTTCTCTTTCATTGCTGCCTGTAATTATTAAAGCAATAAATCTTTGAAACGGTGGAAGATTATTTTCTCTCCTAATTTTAAGCTCTTTATCTAAAAAAATATCAGGATCTTTATTTGTAATGTCTGTGATCATTTTGGTATCTAAATTATAAGTTTGAAAATAAACAGTTGCAGGCTTTCCTGTTCTTCCTGCTCTACCTGAAAGTTGGTGATATAATTGTAAATTCTTTTCTGCACCTCTTAAGTCATGACCTTGAGATGATAAATCAATATCAACTACAACAATACAGTTTAAACTTGGAAAATGAAAACCTTTTGAAATTAGTTGTGTTCCAATTAAAATTTGAATTTCATTATTTATAATTTTTTTCAAAACATCTGCTGAACTTTTTTTGTTCATTGTATCACTAGAAAATATAGTTGTTTTTTTAGAGGGAAAAATTTTTTTAA
>JACWDR010000017.1 GCA_014653975.1 Pelagibacterales bacterium SAG-MED20 | reverse complement strand
TCATAACTTGTAATAGTATTTTCGGCTACAAGCTTATTGCTGTAAACTTTTATTGGTGAAGGGTGAGACCTTATTTTTTTATACATTAATGGCTGGGTAAATGATGGTTCATCACCTTCGTTATGACCAAATCTTCTGTAACAAATTAAATCAACAACAACGTCTCTATTAAATTTTAATCTAAATTCAGTTGCGATTCTAGCCGCATAAACTACAGCTTCTGGGTCATCACCATTAGCGTGAATGATTGGTGCATCTACCATTTTGGCTATATCAGAAGGATAAGGAGAAGATCGAGCAAATCTTGGACTTGTTGTAAAGCCTATTTGATTATTAACAATAATATGAATCGTTCCTCCGGTGTTATGACCTGGTAAACCTGACATGGCAAAACATTCAGCGACAACTCCTTGGCCTGCAAAAGCTGCATCACCATGAATCAATATTGGTATCACCTTATTTCTTTCTTTATCTTTATGAAAAAACTGTTTTGCTCTTGTTTGTCCTAGAACTACAGGGTTTACTGCTTCCAAGTGAGATGGATTATCTGTCAAACTAACATGTACGGAATTTCCATCATATTCTCTATTTGATGAAGCACCTAAATGATATTTAACATCACCAGCACCCTCTTCGGACGATGAATTAAACTCTCCAGCAAATTCATTAAATATTCTTTTATATGATTTTTGCAATACGTTAGCCAATACATTTAGTCTACCTCTATGAGACATCCCAATCTTAACTTCTTTAATTTTTGATTGCCCTCCAATTTTAATTATTTGTTCCAAGGCTGGAATTAAACTTTCTCCACCATCTAGTCCAAATCTTTTTGTTCCTACATATTTTTTGTGTAAAAATTTTTCAAAACCCTCTGCTTGTATTAATTTATTTAAAATAGCCTCTTTACCATTTTTAGTAAATTTCATTCTATCCTCAGATTTTTCAATTCTATCTCTAAACCATTTTCGTTCAGTAGGATTAGATATATGCATATATTCATATCCGATCGAACCACAATAAGTTTTCTTTAAAAACTCTAATATTTCTTTTATGTTAGAATATTCTTTATTGATTACTCCATCTAAATAAATTCTTTTTTTATAGTCTTCTTTTTTAAATCCATAGGAATCAGGATGAAGTTCATCAAGATAATCTGACTTTAACAAATTTAATGGATCTAGTTTTGCAATTAGATGTCCTCGTTGTCTATACGATCTAATCATTGCTACGGCTTTAATTGAGTCGGCATTTGATCTGGATAGATCTTTATAATTTATATTTATTTGACTTGTATTTTTAGATAAATTTTTTTCTTCTTGATCAATTTTTTTTGAAGCTCATCTATATCTATTTTTTTTGAAGGCCCCCATGAAGGTCCATTAATTTCTTTAGCAACTATATTTAATTCATCGTTTATTCCATCAAAATAGTTCGACCAGCTTTCAGGAAGATCTGAATCTTTATTAATAAACTTAAGATACATTTGTTCTATAAATGCGCTATTCGACTTACTGAGAAACGAAGTTGTTTTGAATTGTTGATTTTTTGATGATGGCATCTATTTAATTAATATAATAGCAGAAAAGTATTTTTCAATTAGACAATTTATTAAACAATGTTTTACCTAGCTCTGATGGGGATTTAGCAATGGTAATTCCACATTCTTCCATTTTTTTAATCTTATCTTTTGCTCCACCTTTTCCCCCTGAAATTATTGCTCCAGCGTGCCCCATTCTTCTTCCTGGGGGTGCTGTTATTCCAGCAACAAAACCAACTGTGGGTTTTTGTACTTTGTGATTTTTTATGAATTCTGCAGCCTCCTCCTCCGCTGAACCACCAATTTCTCCTATCATAAGAATAGATTTAGTCTCTTCATCATTTAAGAACAGATCTAAACAATCTATAAAATTTGTTCCATTAATAGGATCACCGCCGATACCTATACATGTTGATTGTCCTAGTCCATTTTCAGTCGTTTGAGCAACTGCCTCGTAAGTTAAAGTTCCCGATCTAGAAACAATTCCTACAGAGCCTTTTGCATGAATATTTCCTGGCATAATTCCAATTTTACATTCATTTGGAGTTATTATTCCAGGACAGTTCGGTCCAATCAATCTACTTTTTGAATTATTTAATTTTTGTTTAACTCTTAGCATATCTTGAATTGGTATTCCTTCGGTGATGCAAACTATAAGTTCTACTGAAGCATCTATGGCTTCAATTATTGCTGCTGCCGCAAATTTTGCTGGGACATAAATCATTGATGCATCAGCACCAACTTCCTGTTTCGCCTCTACTACAGTATTAAAAACTGGACGTTCGAGATGTTTAAGCCCCCCTTTTTTTGGAGTAACTCCTCCTACAAGATTAGTGCCATATTCTATTGCTTGTTCAGAGTGAAATGTGCCATGTGAACCTGTAAATCCTTGACATATTACTTTAGTATTTTTGTTAATTAAAACTGACATATTATTTTATAGCCTCAACAATTTTTTTTGCAGCCTCATCTAAATTTTCTGCAGAAATTAATTTTAATCCTGAGTTGTCTAATATCTCTTTTCCTTCCTTAAAATTTGTTCCCGCAAGTCTGACAACTAAGGGAACATTGATATTTATTTCTTTAGCAGCATCAACCACACCATGGGCTAGAACATCACATCTCATTATACCACCAAAAATATTTATCAAAATACCTTTAACATTTTTGTCTGAAAGGATTATTTTAAAAGCAGCTGAAACTTTTTCTTTTGAAGCTCCACCACCAACATCTAAAAAGTTAGCCGGCTCTTTTCCATAAAGTTTAATTATATCCATAGTAGCCATTGCTAATCCTGCTCCATTAACCATACATCCAATACTTCCATCTAATTTTATGTAAGCTAAATCATGTTTACTTGCTTCAATTTCAGTAGGATCTTCTTCATTTAAATCTCTTAACTCCATAATTTCTGGATGTTTAAATAAAGCATTAGAATCAAAATTTATTTTTGCATCTAAACATATTATCTTTTTTTCTTTAGTTGATATTAATGGATTCACTTCAATCATATTAGCATCAGTGCTAATAAACATTTTATATATTGACTTAAGTATTAGTATTGCCTGTTTTTTTTCATCACCAGTTAAACTAAATATTTTAACTACTTTCTCACAATCAATATCTGAAATTTCATCACTGATTTCGACTTTTGTTGTTATAATTTTTTCTGGTGTTTTATCTGCTACTTCTTCAATATCCATACCACCTTGGTCACTTGATATAAATGCAATTTTTGAACTTGCTCTATCAACTAAACAGGATAGGTAAAATTCTTTTTCTATGTTTGAAGATTCTTCAACATATAACCTTTTAACTTTTCTACCTTCTGAACCTGTTTGATGTGTTACAAGTGTTTTACCTAATAATTCTTTTGCTGCTACTTTTAATTCTTCTAAGTTATTTAAAATTTTTACTCCTCCTGCTTTGCCTCTGCCACCGGCATGAATTTGTGCTTTTAATACAAATTTTTCAGTCTTAAGAGATTTTGCTTTTTCAATTAAATCCTCTACATTCAAGGAAAATATTCCTTGGGGAACGACTACACCATATTTTTTTAAAATTTGTTTGGCTTGATGCTCGTGTATATTCATTATTTAGAAAGATCTGGGTCAATCTTAGATGCAGCTTCCCAAAGAGATTTAACAGCATCAATTGAGTGCATAAATTCTTTTTTTTCTTTTTCATCCAAATCTACTTGTTCTATTTTTTCAACTCCATCTTTCCCAATTATCACAGGCACACCTGCATAAATATTATATACTCCATATTCTCCGTTTAATTGAACAGCACATGGTAATAATTTTTTTTCATCATTTAAATATGCTTCTGCCATTTGAACTCCAGATGCCGCTGGAGCATAAAAGGCCGACCCTTTCTCTAAGTACTTAACTATCTCTGCCCCACCATCTCTAGTTCTTTGATTAATTTCTTCTAATTTTTGTAGTGAAATTTTTCCTTCTTTAACTAAATCTAACAAAGGTTTACCTAAAACTTTTGTAAATCTTGGCATTGGAACCATTGTATCTCCATGACCCCCCATTACCATTGCATCTATATCTTTTACTGGAACATTTAATTCCTCTGATAAAAATAATTTAAACCTTGAAGTATCTAAAATCCCTGCCATTCCGATAACTTTATTAGCCATTAAACCAGAAAATTTTTGAAATGCCATGACCATTACGTCTAAAGGATTTGTAATACATATTACAAAAGCGTTAGGTGAATTTTTTTTTATACCATCTGCTACTTGTTTAATAATTTTTAAATTGATACCAAGTAAATCATCTCTACTCATACCAGGTTTTCTTGGAACACCTGCTGTTATTATAATAACATCTGAGTTTTGAATATCTTCATAATTGTCTGATCCAGAAAATTTTACATTGAACCCGTCAACAGATGATGATTGGGCAATGTCCAATGCTTTTCCCTTGGCTATACCACTTGAAACATCAAAAAGTACTACTTCACTTGCAACTTCTTTTGTTCCAATTAAGTGTGCTAAAGTTCCACCTATTTGACCTGCTCCTATTAAAGAAATTTTTTTTTTCATGAATGAGCTTATCTTTTATTGATAATTAACATTTATTCAACCGATTTTTATAATTATTTACTTAGCCTCAGTAAATTTAGAACAGATAGTCATATCATCTGCAATATATGACCCTTTAAAATGGGATTTATTTTTTTCCCAATTTTTTTTACCATCAGTTATGTAATTATTGAATAGATATTTTCTATTTTCCTCAGCTTTTTTTTGAGCGTCTTCTAATTTTTCTTCTTTTTCGATAACCATAAGCTCCACAGATTTAAATAAAAGGTTATTAGAAATTTCGATAAAATTTTTAGAACTCACAGCATCAGTTTTTAAAATAATACCCGATGCATAGGCATATACTGCACTGCATCTATTTAATAAATAAATTTGTGTTGTGCCTTCTTCAATACTTTTTTTATCTAAGTAATCTTTTAAAGAAAAATTTGACTCAGCTTTAGCAAAAATAGACAAAAAAGAAACATATAGTATTATTATGAATTTTACTTTTATCATCTTTTAAATTTTTATTTTTAAGGACCGTACGCTACTTTTGGTAACCATGTAACTACTTCTGGAAAATTAAAAACTATCGCTACAGCTATAACCTGAAGAACTACAAATGGAATTATTCCTTTATAAATATTTGTTATTGTAATACCTTGAGGGGCAACACCCTTCATATAAAATAGAGCAAAACCTACCGGTGGAGTTATAAATGAAGTTTGTAAGACCACTGCAAACATAACAATAAACCAAACCATATCAACACCTAGATCCATCATTACAGGGGCCAAGAAAGGTAAAATTATTAGCGTAATTTCGATCCAATCTAAAAAAAATCCGAGTAAAAATGCAACCATCAAGACTACGATTACAACACCGCTTGTTCCAAATGGTAATGCTTTTAATGCACCCTCAATTAATTCGTCACCACCTAATCCCCTTAAAACCAATGCAAACATCGTTGCTCCCACAAAAAGAGCAAAGATATAAGCTGTAGTATGTGTTGTTTTTCTAATTACATGCTTTAAGTCTGAAAAAGATAATCTTCCTCTGATTATAGCTAATAAAGATGCTCCTAAAGCACCAACCCCTGATGCTTCTGTCGGTGTAGCAATACCCATAAATATACTACCTAAAACTGCAAAAATTAGTAATGCAGGAGGAATAATGGATTTAAAGACTCTGAAAATTATTCTGATGTTTACTGGTTCAGCATCTTTTGGAAGTGGAGCTGCTTTAGGATTCATATAAGCATAAACAAAAATGTAAATTGTATAAAGCAAACCCAGTAAAAGACCTGGAAATACAGCGCCCATAAATAAATCACCAACTGATATTCTCACTTGATCTCCCATTATAACAAGCATAATGCTTGGTGGAATAAGTATTCCTAAAGTGCCTGTCGCACAAACAACCCCACAAGCTAAGTCTGGATTATAATTATTTTTTAACATTAATGGCACACCTAATATAGTAAGTAAGACTACTGCTGCACCAATAATCCCCGTAGAGGCGGCTAACAACACTCCAATAAATACGATAGAAATTGCAAGTCCTCCTCTTGTTTTTCCAAATAGCTTTGATAGATCAGTCATTAAATCTTCTGCAATACCAGACTTATCCATCATTATTCCCATAAAAATAAACATTGGAAGTGCAACTAAAACCCAATTGGCCATAACACCGTAAAGCCTATAAACAACCATTGAAGCAAAACCCCAGTCAACACCATAAAAAGTGTCAAATAAACTGTCTGACAACATTGAAATAATTATGAAGATTACTCCCAAACCACCCATAGTCCATGCAACGGGAAATCCATAAAAAATTAAAGTTATAAAACTAAAGAAAAGTGCTATCGCTAAAAAATATTCTGTAACTAATGAAATCATTTTTTAGTCTCCAATCCAAATTTAAGGGTAGCAATTACTCTAGTTATTCTTGATAAGCCAGCAATCAATAAAAGAAAAAAACTTATAACCAAAAAACCTTTGACAAACCATCTTGCGGGCAAGCCATTTGCTGAAGTTGATCTTTCACTAGTAGTCCAAGATAGTTCAAAAAAGGGAACCGCATAATAAAGCACCAGAATTACAAATGGCAAAAATAATATGAGAATACCAAATAACTCAAACCATAATTTTTTTCTATAATCTAATCTTTCACTTAAAACATCAACTCTTACATGTGAGTCCACTATATATGTTGAAGATAAGCCAACTAACCATCCAATACAGTAAAGGTGCCATTGCAATTCTTCTAGTTCAATCATTCCATTTTTAAAAACATATCTTAAAATTACATTAAGAATAATAACTGCAACTAATACTACCCATAGCCAATTGAAAACTTCACCAACACCTAAAACAAAATTATCTATTTTTTTTGTGACAGGCAGATGTCTAAGCTGTAGTTTTTTATCAAGTGAACCTTCGACAGATGTAAAGTCTTTAGACATAAATTTTTTTCCTTAAAACAAAAGCAGCCGGAAAAACCGGCCGCTTTTATTACTATAATCAAATTTTTTAGTATTAAATACTAAAAGTTTCTGGGTAAATATCCCCATTTTTGCCAGACATCATACTCTTTCATGAATGCTTGCTGAGAATTCCAAACTTTCTTAAAGTCAGCATCTTTAGCAGATTGTTCATCCATAACTCTTGCACTAACTTTTTGAAGTTCTCTCAATACACTATCAGGCAATCTAGCAGCTGTTACACCTTTAGAGGGGAAACTTGCAATTTGTTTTCCTTGTAAAAATTCACCAGTTGTAATTGCTCTCATAGCTGCTGCCGTACAAGCCATTTCGAATAAAGCTTGGTCAGCTGCACCCATTTTTTTCCATAGATCTAAATTGATCATAAAGTGAGTAGATGTTGATACTTGGTGCCAACCCGGAAATAAGTTGAACTTAGTAATTTTATGAAAACCAAGAACCTCATCAATTGCAGGCATTGAGTATTCCGTTGCATCTAGAGTTCCTTTTTCTAAAGCAGCAAAAATTTCTCCACCAGCCATCAGTGTAGCAGATGCTCCAATTTCATTTAAAACCATTCCTCCTAATCCTGAGAAACGAATTTTTAAACCTTTAAGATCATCTAGGCTCGTGATTGGGTTTCTATACCAACCAGCAGTTTCAGGTCCAATAGTACTACATAACAAAACTTGAATATTTTGCTTGTTGTAGATTTCGTTTGCTAATTTTGAACCTTCTCCTTCAAACCACCATGCAGCATATTCCCATGGTTCCATTCCAAATGGTACAGCTGCAAATAAAACAGCTGCTGGTATTCTTCCTTGGTCATAAGCCATATAGTTATAAGCTGCAGGTAAATCACCTTTACTAATTGATGGTGAAATCTCTAAAGGAGGAAGAATCTTTCCAGGCTCATAAACCTTTAATTTTATTCTTCCATCTGTAGCCCTATCTAAAGTGTCTGAAAGACGTGCAACTGGATCACCTAATGCTGGCCAGCCAGTATTGAAAGTAGACTGTACTTTCCATCTAATTTTCTCTGCTGCACTAACTTGCTGTAGTGAAAAAGTAATCACAACTGCAAATACAGCAAAAATACTAAAAGACGTTTTTATTAGTTTTTTCATTTTACCCCTCTCGTTTTTTTGAGTTGATTATAATAAGAAGAACATTTCCAACTCATATTAAAATGCTCTCCATGCTTGTCCGTAAAGATCTACCATCTCATTTACAGAAGGCACTCTTGGATTGAGGTTTGGAGCGCCTGAATTCTCTGCATCAGTTGCCATATTTTCCAACTCTTCCTCAAAATTCTTTTGATCAATTCCAAAATTTTGCATTGATGGAACTTCAAAATCATTATTAATTTTGTATAAACCTTTGATCAATTTATCACATGCAACATCATCATTATCGTCAGGAAGTGCAAAATTTCCAGCTCGACTACAATCTGCATACCTACTTTTTGCATGATAAATAGAAAATTCAGTTATAGTTGGTAGTAACATTGCGTTACTTAATCCATGAGGAACTTTAAAATTACTACCTAAAGGTCTGCTCATTCCATGCACCAGACATATTGATGCATTAGAAAATGCTAATCCTCCCAAGGTCGCAGCTAACATTAATCCCTCTCTTGCTTTTAAATCTTTTGGATTTTTATCAACTGCATAGATATTCTGTGTAACAAGTCTTATTGTGTCCAAAGCCATTCTATCTGAAAATAGCGTAGATTTTTTACTAACATATGCTTCTATTCCATGTGTTAATGTATCAATTGCACTATCAATAGTTAATCTTCTTGGTTTTGATAAAGTTAAATCATAATCTACAATAGCAACCATAGGGACAAAACCTTCTCCTCTACATGATATTTTTTCATTATTTTTTGAATCTATAATAACTGCATGATGTGTTACCTCTGAGCCAGTTCCAGCTGTAGTAGGAATTGCAATTATTGGTAAACCTTTTTTGTCAAACATTGATGGTGGCTTATAATCTTGAATATTTTTACTAAACTTTGCCATTGCCGCTATTGCTTTAGCAGTATCTATTGGGCTTCCCCCACCAAAGCCTATTACAGCATCATTATTACATTTTTCTAAAAACTTGATTCCATTTAAAACTACTGTATCTGTTGGATCTGGAACTGTATCATCAAAAACATCTGATTTTAATCCAGCTGCGCTTAAAACTTCTTGTAATTTATTAACATACCCAAACGCTACCATTTGTTTATCAGTTACAATTAATATCGATTTTATAGAGCCTAAAATTTTTATTATTTCAGGAAGCTCAATTAGGCTACCTTTGCCAATTTGTAAGTACCTTGGCACACATACTCTTACATTTTCTCTTTTAATCAAACGGTCTCTCTCTCTTTCCATCTAGTTTATTTTTATCTTAATCTAAACTTATGTAATTTTAGGAGTCAACAACTGATAGTCTTTAATTGATAATATTTTTCTCATTTAAGGAATAACATATTGCAAAGGAAAAAAAGCTAGTATAACTTTTAATTATATATAAAAGGAGAGTCATGAAAAAAGTAAGTCATTTTATAGACGGAAAAGTTTACAGTGATGCCAAGTCTCGAAAGGGTCCAATCTTTAACCCTGCAATCGGAGAACAAATAGCAGAGGTTGAACTAGCAAGTAAAACTACTGTTGAAATGGCAATAGAGAGTTCTAGAAAAGCTTTTTTAAAATGGTCTAAAACTACTCCAATTAACAGATCAAGAATTTTATCAAAATATAAAGATTTATTAATACAAAATATGGAGGATCTGGCTGTGATGGTTTCTGAACAGCATGGTAAAACTATTCCAGATGCAAAAGGTTCTATTCAAAGAGGGATTGAAGTTGTTGAATATGCTACAGGTATAACTGACTCATTAAAAGGAGATCACTCTGCAAGCGTAGGAACTAATGTTGACTCTTTTTCAATGAGACAACCATTGGGTGTTTGTGCAGGTATTACTCCATTTAATTTCCCAGCAATGGTTCCTATGTGGATGTATCCAGTTGCTATAGCTTGTGGAAATACGTTTGTTCTTAAGCCATCAGAAAAAGACCCTAGCTGTCCCATAAGACTTGGGGAGTTAGCTATCGAAGCCGGTATGCCACCTGGTGTTTTAAATGTTGTGAACGGTGATAAGGAGTCAGTTGATACTTTATTAGAAAGCAAAGATGTTCAAGCAGTTAGTTTTGTGGGCTCAACTCCGATTGCAGAATACGTTTATCATACAGGAACAAAAAATAATAAAAGAGTACAAGCGCTTGGTGGTGCTAAAAACCATATGGTTGTTATGCCTGATGCAGATGTTAACAAAACAACTGATGCCATTATAGGATCTGCTTTTGGTTCTGCTGGTGAAAGGTGCATGGCTATTTCTGTTGCGGTATGTGTAGGAAAAAAAACAGCTGAAAATTTAAAAACTAGATTATTAGAAGAAACTTCAAAATTAAATGTTGGACCATACACAGATGAAAAAAGTGATTTTGGCCCCCTTAATAATAAAGCCCACTATGAAAAAGTTTTAGGATATATAAATACAGGTGAAAAAGAAGGTGCCAAGCTACTTGCAGATGGAAGAAACATGAAACTTCAAGGGTATGAAAATGGCTATTTTGTAGGGCCCACTATTTTTGAAGATGTAAAAGAGGATATGAAAATCTATAAAGAAGAAATTTTTGGTCCTGTTTTGAGTATGATGACAACGGATACCTATGAAGATGCCTTAAAATTAGTGAATAATCACGAATTAGGGAATGGTGCGGCTGTATTTACTAAAAGTGGAATGATAGCAAAACATTTTACTGAAAATGCAAAAATTGGAATGATAGGAGTAAATGTTCCTATTCCAGTGCCTGTTGCATACCATAGCTTTGGAGGATGGAAGAGATCATTATTTGGAGATCACTCTATGCATGGTCCAGAAGGAATAAGATTTTATACTAAATTAAAGACTGCAACTGTAACATGGTCAGAAGATGACAGTGGTCCAGAGTTTACAATTCCAGTTCTGTCTTAATTTTTTACTAAAAAAATTTAAGAATAATGAGCGATATAAATAGTAGAACTTCGCCAAGAAGAATATTAAGTATCTTAGAAGAAGTTTTATTAGATCCAGAAAATTTTACAGCAAAAAAAATATCTCACAAATTAGATATTCCATTAGCAACAGTGTACCGCCATATAGAAACTTTGTGTGATGAAAGGTTTTTAATTGCTAGTAGTTCAAAAAAATATATTCCAGGACCAAAAATTAGAAATATTATTTTACATAGTCTTCCTTACGAGCCAAATTTTACCCTTAGAAGATCGTATTTAAGAAAGCTTACAACTGATATAAAAGAAACCGTAAGCTTGTCAGTTCCTATTGGAACTAAACTTGTTTACTTTGATAGAATTGAATTTCATTGGCCAATGCAATTAAATCTGGAAGCAGGAGATCATTTGCCACTGCATGCATCAGCTTCTGGAAAGCTTTATTTATCATCTATAAAAAAAGATGATGCATTAGAAATTTTTAAGAATATTAAAACACCAAAATCTGCGAAAAATACTATCACAGATATTTCACAGTTTAAAAAAGAATTAAATAAAATAAATAAGCAGGGCTATGCATTCGATGATGAAGAATGGTTTAATGGAATGGTTGGTCTGTCTCTGCCAATAAGAAACTCTAAAGGTGAACTATGTTTTTGTCTATCGACACATACGGCAAAAAGTAGAAAAAATATTGATGATTTGAAAAAAATCTTACCTTTAATGTTGTCAGTAGCTTCAAATTTAAAGAAAGCTTTATTTAAAAATTAGCAATAGCTAGCATTTTTTTTATTTCTGCTATTGCTTGGGCAGGATTAAGACCTTTAGGGCAAGCACTTGTACAGTTCATAATAGTATGGCATCGATACAGTTTTAGTTCATCTGCTACTTTTTTTAATCTTTCTTTCTTTTCGTCATCTCTACTGTCTACAATCCATCTGTAAGCTTGAAGTAGTACCGCTGGACCTAAATACTTATCTCCATTCCACCAATAACTTGGACACGATGTTGAGCAACATGCACACATGATACATTCATATGCACCGTCTAATTTTTTCCTTTCTTTTTTTGATTGAATAATTTCTGTAGTTTCAACTTTTGTATTTGTTTTCAACCATGGTTCAATTGATTGATATTGTTTATAAAGCCCACTCAAATCTCCAATTAAATCTTTTTTAACTTTTAGATGTGGTAGAGGATAAATATTTATATCACCTTTAATTTCTGAATGAGGTTTTGTGCATGCTAATCCATTTTTGCCGTCCATATTCATAGCACAAGACCCACAAACACCATGCGCACATGACCTCCTGTAAGCTAATGATGGGTCAATCTCATTTTTAATCTTGTTCAAAATATCTAGTACCTTTGAGGGACAATTATCCATATCCACCTCATATGTATCTATTCTGGGGTTTTGTTCATCAGAAGGATTCCACCTATAAACATTTACCTTTTTAATGTTTTTTGACCCAGTCTTATCAAGATAATATTTACCTTTTTGAACTTCTGAATTTTTAGGTAAATTTATTTGAACCACTAGTAGACCCTCTCTTGTGGAGGAAAATACTGAACTTCATTTGTTAAAGTTGTTTTAGTAACTGGTCTATAACCGATCTTTGTTTCTTTTCCATTGCACCAAGCAATAGTATGTTGCATAAATTTTTCATCATCTCTTTTTGGGAAATCTTCTCTCGCGTGCGCTCCTCTACTTTCTTTTCTATTGTATGCTGAATCAACTGTTGTGATCGCTTGTCTAATTAAATTATCAAATTCTAATGTTTCAACTAAATCTGTATTAAAAATAAGAGATTTATCTTTTACAGAAATTGAGTTCATATCATCGTAAGTTTTTCTAATCTCCTCTACACCTTCTTTAAGTGTTTTATCTGTTCTAAAAACTGCACACTTTGATTGCATAGTTTTTTGCATAGCAAGTCTTAATTCTGCAGTGCTATTATCACCATCGGAATTCCTTAATTTATCAAATCTATCTAAACATTTTTCTGTTTCTGATTCACTTATTTCCTCATGTGAAGTTCCTGGTTTAACTAATTCTGCTGCTCTTTTGGCAGCTGCTCTTCCAAATACAACTAAATCAATTAAAGAGTTCGATCCAAGTCTATTTGCACCATGTACTGATACACATGCTGCCTCGCCAATTGCCATCAATCCTGGAACAGTTTTTTCAGAACCATTTACAGTTAATACTTCAGCTTTATAGTTGGTTGGAATTCCTCCCATATTATAATGAACAGTAGGAACAACAGGTATTGGTTCTTTTGTTACATCAACATTTGCAAATAGTCTTGCAGCCTCCGTAATTCCTGGAAGTCTACTTTCAATAATATTTTTATCTAAATGACTTAAATGTAAATGAACGTGGTCTTGTTCTTTACCAACACCTCTACCTTCATTGATTTCGATTGACATCGATCTACTTACTACATCCCTAGATGCTAAATCTTTAGCTTTAGGTGCATATCTCTCCATAAACCTTTCACCTTTTGAATTTACTAAATAACCCCCTTCTCCTCTAACTCCCTCTGAGATTAAAGTTCCATGACCATAAATACCTGTTGGATGAAACTGAACAAATTCCATATCTTGTAAAGGTAAGCCTGCCCTTAAGACCATTGCATTTCCATCTCCAGTACAAGTGTGCGCAGAAGTTGCTGAGTAATAAACTTTACCATAACCACCTGTTGCTATTATTGTACTATGAGCTCTAAACCTATGTATGGTGCCGTCATTTAAATTCCAAGCTATAAGACCTTTGCAAGCACCATCTTTCATTAGTAAATCTAAAGCAAAGTATTCAATAAAAAATT
>JACWDR010000016.1 GCA_014653975.1 Pelagibacterales bacterium SAG-MED20 | reverse complement strand
CAACCATACCTGCCAAAATTACTTTAATATTTTTATCTTGTGCAATTTCAAATAAAACTGAAATTATTAAATTATTTTATCAAAAAGAACTTAGTCAGTTAAGCACCACAGAAAGCAACCAAGCAAAAACTGTATTTCAAGGAAATATAAAAGAAAAAGAAATACAAGCGTTCACTCTAGACGAGATATTAAATAGAGGTAGATTTAAAAATTCTAAAATTGATTTTTTAGATGTTGATGTTGAAGGAGCTGACTTAAAAGTTTTAGAAGGGCTGTCTTTTGATATTTATAAACCAGAGTTAGTTTGCGTTGAAATTAATGAAAAAGAAATTAAACAGAGTGTAATTTATAATTTCCTTATTGATAAAGATTATGAATTAATTTGGTCTGGTATTTTTAGCCATTTGTTTAAGAGACTTTAAAGCAAAATTAACCAAAAGAGATTATTTGTCTCATAATTATATATTTTAAAACAATAATTTTTTTAATAATATTTTCGTATGAAAAAACCACCGTACCCTTATAGAATAGCAATAATATTTCTTATGCTGACGGTAATGCCAATAGGTGCAACCCAATTAGGTTGGTATTTATATGATAAACAAACAGGTTTTGATTTTGGTATGATAGTTGGTGTTTCTACTGTTATTTATGCTGCCTGGCTTATGTATGAAAAAGGATGGCGAGAAGAAGATGAAGATTAGAGAAAATCGATATATAAAAGAATCATGGAAAAAATAATTTTTTTAGGTTTGGCAATACCTATTCTAGGATTTGTTTTCTATTTAGGTGGAAATGCAATAATGAATGGCTTTAAAGCCAAAGATGATAATAATTCTAAAGAAATAGCTGAGAATGCAACAGAGGATATATTATCAAATAACTATCAATTAAGTGATGAACTTAAAAAGTTAAATGATTTGCTTCAAAGTGGAGTATTAACTCAAGATGAGTTTGAAAAAGCAAAAAAAAAACTTATAGAGGATTAAGTTAATTTTTTATTGATTTCTAATCAGGGGATAAACTTTTGGGTTTAAGTATTTTAAGTTTGTTAGCATGATTAAAGCTAATGTTATTAAACCAATACTTCCACTAATATTAAATAATATTTGCAAATCTAACTGCCAAACTAATTGAAAGATGTTTTCAATAATATAATAAGAGCCAATTACAGCAAAAAATATTGCAATTAATATTACTGAAAAAAATATTAAAACAAATTCAATTACAGAAGATAGAATAATTTCTTTTTTTGAAAAACCTAAAATTTTCAAAACTAAGTTTTGAAACTCTTTAATCTTACCTTGTACAATAATTGCACTAGATATAACAATTAAACCTATAATAATTGTAATTGCTGAAATTAAAATTACAGCAATAAAAACTTTGTTTAATATATTGGTTACCTTTGTAAGATAATCAGCAATTCTTATAATTGAAATACTTGGTAGTATTTCTAATAGTTTGTTTTCTTTGAATTTTTTTTGATCTTTAAATTTAGCTGTTGCTAAATATTCGTGGGGGATAGTATTTGCAAATTGTGGATTGAATAACATAGCAAAATTTATAGATAAATCTCGATAATCTACAGCTCTAAAATTAACTATTTTTCCTTCAATCTCCCTTCCATAAATATTAAGTGTAAAAATATCTCCCAATTTTATGTTAAAATCTTTTGCAACTTCACTATCTAATGAAATTTGAAGTTTGTTAGGTTTTGATAGATCCCACCATTCACCCGCAGTTATTAGATTGTCTTCAGGAACTTCAGCTGTCCATGATGAACGTCTATCACTTCCAATTACCCAATAACTATTATTATCTTGTTTAATATAAGTTCTTGGATCTATTCCATTAATCTTAACAATGCCTGTCGCCACCAAAGGCACAATTTCTAATTTTGCATTAGAATCCATGTTAATAATTGCATTTTCAAATAAATCCCGGTCAGAATTTTGTATCCCAATAAAAAAATAATCAGGTGCGATCTCTGGAATAGATTTTGCGATTTCTCTTTTAAAATTTGTGCCAACCAATGCAAGTGTTAATAATAAAGTTACCCCTAAACCCAAAGACATAATGGTGATTGGAGTAATACCTTTTGTTTGAGTAATATTCTTAATTGAAACTTTAAGAGGGATATTAGACATTTTTTTTAAACTTTTTAGTAAAAAAACAATAAATTTTGAAAGTAAAAAAAATATAATTAAACAAATGAAAAAAGCTAAAAAATAAACCAAACTATACAAAGGTCTTGCTGAACCAATGACAAATAACATGATTAAAGCTGTTAAAAACAATAAACTTACAAAGATAGATTTTTTTGAATAATAAAATTGTAAATTTTGAAATACATTTCTAAATAAGTTAGAGGCTTTTACCTGATCAATTGCATTAATGGTTGGAATAGAAAAAATGATTAATACCAACATGCCAACAAGGAATATCTTAATAAAATTAGTCAATGAAAATAGGGGTTTAATATTTAATCCTAGACCTTCAGACAAATATACATCAGCTATAGGAACCAGCAAAAAACTTAAAGTGTATGAGGCGATGCTTACGAAAGTAAGTAAAATTAATAATTGTAGATAATATATTGTCTTTATATTTAATGAAAAAAATCCTAAAGCTTTCTTTACGGCAATAGACATGTTGCTTTGATTAATAAAAGATAGCAGAGTATTTGCTATACCAATGCCAGCAATTAACATAGCGCTAATAGATACAAGGGATAAAAATTGTGAAAAGTTATCAATTATTCTTCTAAGACCACTAGCTGAATTTTCAGGATAACGCAGTCTTACCGTAAGATCATCTTTAAATATTTCTTTAATTTTACTCCTAGTTGCCTTTGTATTATCTCCTTCATTAAATTTAACCTTATATTCATAATTTAAAAAGCTACCTAAGCTATTGAGTTTTAATAGCCCTAAAGTTTCTTTACTTGTTACTGCAAAATCACCAAATGCTACAAAGCCGCTTACATCAGGTAGTGATTTTATCACTCCAACTACTATAAATAACTGATCTTGAACTTTAATTTTTTCATTCACTTTGAGATTTAAAGTTTTAAAAATATTTTCATTAACAATAATGGTATTTTTTTCTTGATGGATTCTATCCATTGCTCCGACAGGTTCATGAACAACTTCTCCATATAGTGGATATTTTTTATCAACAGTTTTAATTCGAGTGAACAATGACTGATTGTTGTTATCATTTACTGATGAGACCATGGTTGTAAATTCAACCATTGCAGAAATTATTGCAAATTTTTTTACCTTATCAACTAACTCTAAATTTCCCTGAGCTTTATTGTAATCAATTTCAACGTCTCCCCCTAATAAAGACTTAGCATTATCATCTAATTCTTTTTTTAAACTATCTTCAATAGTTAAAATTGCACTTAAAATAAAAAGACTGATAAATAAAGTAAGAATAATACTAAAAATTTTGCGATAGTTTCTAACAAGATCTCTAAACGCATATTTTAAAATCAAATTAAATTCAGAAATTTTAAGCAATTTTTCCATCTTTAATTTTAATTTTTCTTTTTGCCTTATTGGCTAGCTTAGGATCGTGAGTTACCATAATTAAAGAAGAACCTTCTTCCTTGACGTACTTAAACAATATATTTGATATCATTACTGAGTTTTCGCTATCCAGATTACCAGTTGGCTCATCAGCTAATATTAATTGAGGCTTCATTGCTATTGCTCTTGCTATAGCCACTCTTTGTTGTTCCCCACCCGACAACTGACTTGGTAGATTATTAAATCTGTTCTTTAATCCAAATCTATCTAATAATTCTTTTGCTTGTTGCTCAGGGTTTTTAAGTTTGTTTAACTCTAAGGTTAAAGCAACATTTTCAACTGTTGTATAATTTGGAATTAAATAAAAAGATTGAAATACAATTCCAATGTTTTTTCTTCTTATTTCTGAAACATCGTCTTCAGAAAGACTAGTTAAATCTTGATCTTGGAAATAAATTTCCCCTGAGGTTGCTTTTTCCAAACCCCCAATTAACATAATTAAACTGGTTTTTCCTGAGCCACTTTCGCCAACAATAGAGATAGTATCCTTTTTCTTAGTTGTTAAATTAATATTGTTTAAAACTTTTATAGTTTCTTTGTTAGTTTGGTATTTAAGATTAATGCTTTTTAATTTAAGAAGAGTGCTCATGAATAAAAGTTTTATTATTAAAATAATTGTATTCTGTCTAGTTGCTATAAAAGTATCTGCAATAGAAAAAATTGTATTATTTGGTGATAGTTTGATGGCTGGGTACGGATTGAATAATAAACATCATTTATCAGTAGTTTTACAAGAAAAATTAATATCAGAAGGTTACAAAATTGAAGTAGTTAATGGCAGCGTTTCTGGAAGCACCTCTTCTGGTGGTGTAAACCGAGTTGAATGGACGCTATCTGAACCTAATATTGATTTGGTAATTTTAGGTCTTGGAGCAAATGATATGCTCAGAGGTATTCAACCTAAAGAGACTAAAAATAATTTAGAAAAAATAATAAAAACTGCACAAGATAAAAATATTAAAGTAATTTTGGCAGGTATGGTTGCGCCAACTTCTTACGGGCTTGAATATAAAAGTAATTTTGATCAAATTTATCCAGATCTGTCAAAGCAATATAATTTACAATTGATACCTTTTTTACTAGAAGGTGTTGCTTTAAAACCTGACTTAAATTTAAGTGATGGAATGCATCCAAATGAAAAAGGTACAATTATTATTAGTAAAACTTTACAGGAAATGATTTTAAAAGATATTTCTTCAAATCAAGATTGATTTTTTTCCATCAACCACAAAGCATTTTCACTTAAGAAAAATATTTTACCATTAGATGGATGAACTTGAATATCTCTTATTCTCCCAACTTTATTTTTAAATATAAGATCTTCTTTCACATTGGATAGATCATTAAATATTAATTTTCTTAAAGATTTATCTTTCAAAGAAGTAACTAGCGCTTGCCCATTCCACTCTTTAAACTCATTTCCTTTATAAATCGTAATAGCACTAGTAGCTATTGAAGGTACCCAATATTGAATTGCTTTAGTAAAACCTGGTTTCCATTTGGGACCTATCTTTGTTCCTGAATAATTTTTTCCACCCCAGCCTAAAATTTTCCATCCATAATTTTCTCCTTTTTTTGCTTCTCCAAACCAATCTCCACCTTTTGCTCCATGATTACTTAGATATATTTTTCCATCATAATTTGAAAGTGCTAAACCTTGTGGATTACGAACACCTATTTGATAAATTTCGGGTAACCAATTTTTTTTACCTTCAAATTTTGGATTATCTTCTGGGATACTACCATCAGTATAAATTCTTATAATACTACCAGGATGTTTTGTAGGATCTTGAGCAATCATGCCTTGGCCCCTTTCACCAGCTGATGCATAAAGATAATTACCCTTAATCGCTAACCTTGAACCAAAATGATGTCGAGAATTTATTGGAGGGTTTGCTTGAAAAATGTTTTTAAAATTTAATTCCTGTTTATTTAACATTGCTTTTGCAATTGATGTACTTGTTTTTGAGTCTCCTCTATTTTCTGAATAAGAAATCCATAGTGTGTTATCTTGGTGAATAATATCCATTAGTCCACCTTGGCCGACTTCTAAAAAATTAAGATTATGTTTAATCTCTAAAACTTCTTTTGAAACAACATTGACAATTTTAATTTTTCCACCTTTTTCAGTAATAATAATTTCACTATTATTAATAAATGATGATCCCCAAGGCTCTTCTAGTTCTATTATTTTATTGAATATGTAATTGTTGGAATAACTTTTTGAAGTAAATAAAAGAAAAAAAATTATTAGTAAAAAACATTTTTTCATCTTAAGAAAGTTTTGATCTACCACCATCAACAGCTATTACCTGTCCAGTAACCCAAGAACTTTCTTCAGTAATTAAAAATTTAGCAAGCGCTGCAGAATCTTTTCCTTCACCCAATCTTTTAAGGGGATGGGCTTTAGCAATTCCTTCTGCAATTGCAGGATTTTTTAACATTGGTTCTGCAATTTTAGATTTTGATAAACTTGGTGCAATACAATTTACTCTAATGTTTGGAGCAAACTCTGCGGCCAGTGTAACAGTCAATCCTTCAACAGCAGCTTTAGCAGATGCAATAATAGTGTGATTTGTAAAACCTTTTTGAGCAGCAACAGTTGAAAATAAAACTACTGAGCCTTTGTTTTTTTTTAAACTTTCCTGAAATCCTTTTATAGCTTCAATGGCTGAATAAAGGTTTAGTTTCATACATTTATTCATATCAGCTTCAGTAACCATTCTTAATGGTTTTAAATCAATAGAGCCCACACAATAAGCAATACCCTTGATATCATTAATATCTGTTTTTACTTTTTCTATAAACTCGTCCTTCAAAACATCAGCAACAGTATAAGAGCAACCTAATTTTTCTGCAATTGCTTTAACTTCACTTTCATTTCTTGCAACTAGATGAATATCATTACCTGAATTTTTTAGCTGTTCAGCTAAGCTAGAACCTATAGAACCTGTCGCACCAAAAATAAGATATTTTTCTGACATATAATTTTTAATTAGTTATATTTAACTATGAAATTGTTTTTTATACTTGGTAATCAATTATTTCCATTAAAATATTTGGACCGCTTCAAAAAGGACCATGTGTTTTTTATGGCAGAAGACAACGAATTATGTACTTATGAAAAGCATCATAAGCAGAAGATACTGCTATTTCTATCTTCTATGAGGTCTTACGCAGACAACCTTAAGAAAAACAAATTTAAGATAGATTACTTAAAAATTGAAGATAAAGAATTTAAAGATGATTATTTCAAGAAATTAAAAAAAGTAGTTAGTCAAAAAAAAATTACAGAAATTTCAAGTTTTGAAGTTGAAGATAAATTTTTTGAAAAAAAAATTTCACGATTTTTAAAAAAAGAAAAAATTAGTTGGAATGTTGTTCAAACTCCAATGTTTTTAAACACAAGAGATGAATTCAAAAATTATCTTGGAAAATCAAAAAAACCTTTTATGGCAACATTTTACAAGGAGGTTCGTAAAAAATCTGGAATATTGATGGGTGCTGATGGAAACCCTATCGGTGGCAAGTGGAGTTTTGATGAAGACAATAGAAACAAACTACCTAAAGATATTTCAATACCAAAATTCCCAAAAATAAATGAAACTAGTCATACTAAAAAATTAAAACCAATTATTGAAAAATTATTTAAAGATCATCCTGGTAGTACAAGTAATTTTTGGCTTGCAACTGAATACAGCGATGTTGTTAAGCTTTTAGATTTTTTTATTAAAGAAAAATCAAATTTATTTGGAGACTATGAGGATGCTGTTAATCAAAAAGATAATATTCTATTTCATAGTGCATTAAGTCCGTACATTAATTTAGGTTTGATAACCCCTGAAATTATCATTCAAAAAATTTTAGAATTTCACAAAAAACATAAAATTAGAATGAATTCTCTGGAAGGTTATATTCGTCAGGTAATAGGCTGGAGAGAGTTTATGCGTGGAATTTATCAAGGTTACTCTTATGAAATGGAAACTAAAAATTTTTTTAAACATAATAGAAAAATGAAAAAGTCTTGGTATGATGGTACAACAGGTTTACCGCCGCTTGATTATGCAATTAAAAATGCTGTTAATCATGGCTGGTCTCATCATATTGAGAGACTGATGATTTTATCAAATATAATGAACCTTTGTCAGGTTAAACCAACAATTGTTTATAAGTGGTTTATGGAAATGTTTGTCGACTCATCTGATTGGGTAATGGTTCCCAATGTTTATGGAATGGGATTATTTAGTGATGGAGGTATTTTTGCAACTAAACCATACATTTGTGGATCAAGTTATTTTATGAAGATGATGGATTTTAAAAAAGGGGAATGGTGTAATACGATGGATGGTTTGTACTGGAGATTTATAGATAGAAATAGAAAATTTTTTTTAAAGAACCCCAGATTATCAATGATGGTTTATGTTTTTGATAAAATGAAAGATGAAAGAAAAAAAATGATTTTATCTGAAGCAGATAAGTTTATTAAATTAAATACAATTTAGTGAAAAAAGAAAATTTACCTTCAAAAACCTGTCCTGTTTGTAAAAGACCTTTTGTCTGGCGTAAGAAATGGAAGTTAAATTGGGATAGAGTAAAATATTGCTCCAAGAAGTGCTCTAAGCTAAACTAAAGCTTAGTGAATATAATTGTTTTACAGCATATAAAAATAGAAGATCCTGGTTACATTAAAGACTTAATTTTAGCTGATGGAATTAATCTAACAACTATAGAGTTAGATGAAGGTGAAAAAATTCCGAGTGATTTTAGTAAATTCGACGGGATGTTCTGTATGGGCGGTCCAATGGATACTTTTATGGAGGAAGAATATCCGTGGTTAGTTGAAGAAAAAAAAGCGATCAAAGAGTTTGTTGTTAATTTAAAAAAACCTTATTTAGGTTTTTGTTTGGGGTGCCAATTGCTAGGTGAAGTTCTTGGTGGCAAGGTAGTCAAATCAGAACCAGCAGAAATTGGAATTATGAATATTAATTTTTCTAAGGAAAAAGATACTGATAGTTTATTCTCTGAATTTCCAAATCAAATAAAAAGTTTGCAATGGCACTCTTATGAAGTCCAAGGAATAGAAAACAATAAAGATGTAACTTTATTAGCTTCATCACCAGTTACTAAATATCAAATTTTTAAATATCAAAATCACGCTTATGGTATTCAGTTTCATATCGAAATCAAAGATACAACAGTCAATGAGTGGGGCTGTGTTCCAGAATACAAAAAAGCACTTGAAGACCAGTTGGGAAATGGTGCTTTAGAAAAATTTGATAACGCAGCAAAAGATAATATGTCTGACATGAATAATTATTCCAAAATTTTATATGATAATTTTAAAAAGATATTATGAACAAATAAAAAAATTATAAAATGAATAACAAATTTTTTGAATGGGCAGGTGTGATTACTGCTATATTGTACTCTTTGTTTGTTGCATTAAATATTGGAATAGAATTTTTTGGCTTTTGTTTATTAGTGTTATCGGCAATTTTAATTGGAATTTGGGCCTATAGAGGAGGTCACAAGGGAATATTACTTTTACAATTTTTTTACGCAACAGCTGGAATTATTGGAATGATTAGATGGTTCTAATTAAAAGTTGTAATTATTTTTGGAATATAATTTTTAAAATTAAAAAAACCTTTATTACAATATTGCCAAGAAAATTGATCTAATTTTCTATACAGAAATTCTATTTTTAAATTATTTGAATCTATAAAGTCTAGATTTTCACCAACTGTCGGATACAGACCATAAGAATTTTCATCAATATTTTGTATCTCGCTTAAATCTATAATTTCAGAATCGATTGATTTTTCTTCTAATCTCTTTTTTTGATCTTCAATTAATTGTGACTTGAATTTTACTAATTTTTCACTGAGTTTTATTGTTCGGTTTTCATTTTTGTTAGAAATTAAAAAAATCTTTTTAAATTTTTGATCACTAAAATCACTTATTTCAAAAGATAGATTATTTTCAAAAATAAAAAGATTTTTTTCTTCAAGACTTTGTGGATTATTAAATTCTAATTTCGATGCTGCATAAGTTTTGTCAGTGGTTTTTGGAGGAGCATTTTCATTAAGTTTGATATTACTAAATCTGTTGTTTGTAAATTTTTTAATGTTCCATTCACTAGCTAAATAATTTTTACCTTGTGTTTGAATTCCAGCAACCCATCTCCACCCTAAAGTATTAGCTGCAGCATCCCCATCATATAAATGTTTCAAAAAGAATTCAGCCCCTAATTGCCAAGGAAGCTCTAAAGTGAAAATCCAAATACTTGCAAACCACATTCTTGCATGATTATGTAAATAATTGTTCTCTTTTAATTCATTTACCCATTCATTAAAGCATTCAATATTTGTTTCACCATCTATAGCATTTTTATAGTTAGTATTATTTTTTAATTCTTCACGTATTTTTTTTAGTTCATTTAAATAATCTGTCCAAACATTAGGTCTTAATTCTAACCAACCTTTCCAATAAGTCCTCCATAGAACTTCTTGAATAAATTTTTCATTTTTTGAAAATGAAAATTTACCTAATGATTTTTTAATTACCTCTAACTCAGAAATTATACCATGAGCAATATACGGTGAAAGACATGAAATATTTGATCTATTGTTAGGACCATAATCAAAATTTCTTAATCTTGAATATTCAAATAAATTTTGATCAACAAATTTATTTAGCTTTTCAATGGCCGAAGCCCTTGACGTTCCAAAGTTCATTAAATTTATTTATTTTTTTTCTTTTTAAGACCTAATTTATCGCTATGTCTTAATCTTAAGATCACAATTGCAGCTGCAATAAGAACTATAGCAACAGCTTCATAAACTAACGCTGTTGGATCCATTTCTTTTCCTTGCAATATAATAAATCGTGCAAGCGCTGTTATAGCAATTAAAAGAGGTAAGGTAATACTAATGGACTGTTGATTCCAAAAAACTCTAACCATTGCTAATACTTCTAAATATAGAAACATTAAAAGTAAGTCGGCCAATGTTACTGATTGACTTAAAATCATATTTTTAATTTCAATACCAACGGCAATTACTGTGCTAATTAAAATAATACTCATTAATATAAGCTGTAAATTTTTTGCAATTTTTTCCATTATTTTACTTTACTAAATGGTAGCCATTTTTCAAATACTGATTTAGCAGGTCCATCATATGGAATAGAATAAGAGTTAGTTTTTGTTAAAACTTCAATTCCTTTAGAAAAGACAAATATAAAAACAATAACAAAAACAATTACCATTATTTTAAAAGGATCAAAATTTTTTGTAACAAAAACACTATTAGATTTTGTTTCAGCTTTATGAAATTGTTTAAAGGTCATATAAACTGCAAATATTAAACCAATATGTGCAACGTAAAGTCCAGCCCAACCAAAGACAAACGTTGTATAAGAAAAGATATATAAACTAAAAACTGTAGTCCAAACAAAACTCAAAACTAATAAAATTTGTAATCTTACTGACTTGGGTAAGGATCTTAAGTCATTTTTACTATCATCAAACAGGATATTAGCACTGTCTGTCATCCAATTTTTTAGTGATTCCATATGTTTAGATATGGTATTTAAAATTCAAAGACAAAGGCCAAATTGTCTCTTCAAAAATATGTTATTTTAATTGTTTTTTGTGGAAATTGATAAATCTTTCTACTTTAGATTTATTAAATGTTTTATTTTCCTCAAAAGAAACCTTCTTTAATGAGTAAGCTTCACTTTTTGTATGTCTTGACATTATAGTAATATTTCCTTTATATAATTTTAGTTTTATCAATCCGTTCACTTTATTTTTTTTAAGATCTATAATTTTTTGTAATTTAAACCTTGCTTTTGAATACCAGTAACCATTGTAAATAAGTTCCGCATATTTTGGCATTATTTTATCTTTTTTATGCATAGTTTCTTTATCTAGCGTCACTGACTCAATTACTCTGTGAGCAAACATTAATAAAGTTCCACCTGGTGTTTCATAAACACCTCTTGATTTAATTCCTATAAATCTATTTTCAACTAAATCCACTCTGCCTATTCCATTTTTGCCAGCAACAATATTTAGTTTTAGTAATAAATTTCCTGGCGATAATTTTTTGCCGTTTACAGATATAGGATCACCATTTTTAAACCCTATGGTTATAAATGATGCTCTGTTTGGAGCCTTTTCAGGAGATAGAGTTCTTTGAAAAAGGAACTCAGGAGCTGCATTTTTGGGATCTTCTAAAACCTTTCCCTCTGTTGATGTATGATATAAATTATCATCAATTGAAAATGGTGGGGCACCTTTTTTATCTTGAGGAATTGGAATACCATTTTTTTTTGCATATTTAATTAAATCTGTTCTAGAGTTTAATTTCCATATTCTCCATGGAGCTATAATCTTCACTTTTGGTCCAAAGTAATGATAGCCTAGTTCAAATCTTACCTGGTCATTCCCTTTCCCAGTTGACCCATGTGATACTGCATAAGCATCATATTTTTTTGCAATAGCTATTTGTCTTTTAGCAATTAGTGGCCTCGCAATTGATGTTCCCAATAAATAAAACCCTTCATAGATAGCGTGGCCTCTTATCATTGGAAAAACATAGTCTTTTACAAAAATATCTTTTAAGTTTTCAATAATAATATTCTTTACACCCAGTCTTTTAGCATTTTTTATAATTTTTTTTTTATCAATTTTTTGGCCTACATTTGCTGTATAACAAATAACTTCAGCATCATAATTTTCTTGAAGCCATTTTAAAATAATTGATGTGTCTAACCCGCCTGAATAAGCGAGTACAATTTTATTTTTTGATTTCATTTATTTAGCCACAGTTTGCTTTTGTAGCATTATAAGCTTTTGTAAAACCTAATAATGAATAGTGATCTTTTGTTTGAGACCCATTTAGATTATGTCCAGTAATCATTATTCTAGAGCCTCTTTTCATAGTTTTAATCATTTTAACCTCAAGCTTGTTACTAGTTATCCAAGCAAAACCTTCCTGTACGAGATCAAGTTTATATTTATTTTTTCCTGATTGAGCAATCACGGAGTTTTTACTGTTAAATTCATATCCACTGGTAACACTTATTTCGTTTGAAATTTTTTCTCCTGGTCTAAAACTAACAAATAACCTTGCTTCTCTCGGATTGGCTTTAGGTGATTGTAAAACAGGTTTTGATTGAGCAAAGCATATTTTTCCTGCATCATTATTCATTATATAAGTTTCCCAGTCTTTGTGTGTGCCCATTTTTTTTAATTCTTGAGCATTAGTGTGACTGACAAATGTAGATATAAAAATTATGAATATAAATATTTTAATTATGGGCATGGATTTGGATAAATTTTTTGTATTTCATTTATATCTTTAATTATTTCTTCTGATAATTTTATATTTACACTTTCCACATTAGTTTTCAACTGCTCCATTGTTGTGGCCCCAATAATAACAGACGTTAGAAAAGGTTGTATTTCTAAGAATTTCAAAGAAATCTGAGTTAAGCTTAAATTATTTTTTTTTGCAACTTCATAATATAGGTCTATGGCTTTTCTAGCATTCTGATTGTTATACCTTGTCCAAAATTTACCATCTCTCTCCATTCTTGAATTTTTTGGCAATTGATTGTTTCTATACTTGCCCGTAAGGTAACCACATGCTAGTGGAGAGTAAGCAAGTAATCCCGCTTGTTCTCTAACAGAAATTTCCGCAAGCCCAACTTCGTAAGTTCTATTTAGTAAACTATAAGGATTTTGTACCGAAAGTACCCGTGGAAGATCTTTTTTTTTAGAAATTTCTAAATATTTAGATAAACCCCAAGGTGTTTCATTAGATAACCCAATGTGTCTTATTTTTCCTTCCTTTATAAATTTTTCTAAGTTTTCTAAAATATCTTCAAATTCAGTCCAATTATTATCATCATCGTGTTCATATCCTAGCCTTCCAAAAAAATTTGTATTTCTCTCCGGCCAATGCAATTGATATAAATCAATATAATCAGTCTTTAATCTCTTTAGACTTCCCTCTAACGCATCTGTAATATTTTTTTTTCCAAATTGATTTCCACCACCTCTTACATATTCTCTCATTGGTCCACAAACTTTTGAGGCAATAATCACTTTTTCTCTTTTTTTAGTCTTTTCAAACCAATTACCAATAATAGTTTCAGTGTGGCCAAAAGTTTCTTCCTTAGGTGGGACAGAATAAATTTCTGCGGTATCCCAAAAATTTACCCCTTGATCTAAAGCAAAATCCATCTGCTCAAAACCATCATTCTGAGTGTTTTGTTCACCCCAAGTCATTGTTCCCAAGCAAATTGTACTCACATCTAAGTCTGTATTTCCTAATTTTTTGTAATTCATGAATATTAAATATTTTTAAGCTTTGTAAGACATCTTGAAATAATAGTAAAAGGCTATTATATATAAGCTATGGAATTTAATAAGCAAAATATAGTAAATAAAGTAAAAGAAGTTCAACAATCAGCTGTAGTAATGGATGAGGGCTTAAGAGCCTACATGTTAAAAGTTTATAATTACATGGCTTCTGGAATTTTACTGACTGGACTTGTGTCTTTAATATTTTTTAAACTTTCAGTTGTTACTGATGCGAATGGTTCTATTACTGCTTTGACAAGTTTAGGAAATACAATTTTTCTTTCAGGTTTTAAATGGATTATAATGCTAGCTCCCCTTGGTGTTGTCTTTTATATGAGTGCTAGAATTAATAAAATGACAGTGTCATCTGCTCAAAGTACATTTTGGATTTTTGCTTCTTTAATGGGGCTATCATTATCGTCAATTTTTTTAGTATATACTGGAGCCAGTATTACTAGAGTATTTTTTATTACTTCTATTACTTTTGGTGCGATGAGTTTGTACGGCTACACAACGAAAAGAGACCTTACAAAACTTGGATCATTTTTGATGATGGGTTTAATTGGAATTATTATTGCGTCAGTTGTTAATATGTTTATGAGATCTTCAATGATGGATTTTGTTATTTCAATTTTAGGTGTATTAATCTTTGTAGGTTTAACAGCTTATGATACTCAAAAAATTAAAAATATGTATGTAGCAAGTGACACAGGAGAGTTGATGGGCAAAAAAGCTGTAATGGGTGCTCTAACTCTATACCTGGACTTTATCA
>JACWDR010000015.1 GCA_014653975.1 Pelagibacterales bacterium SAG-MED20 | reverse complement strand
TTTAATTCTACTTCTACTAATCAACTTCTCTTTTTTATTAATGAATACATCAACTCTTAGATTGTTTTCATCTAATTCTACTATTAAGTTAATGTTTTTTTCCATAAAATGTAATATTAATACTATATGCGCTTGTAGCTCAACTGGATAGAGCGCCTGACTTCGGATCAGGAGGTTCTGGGTTCGACTCCTAGCAGGCGCACCAAAAAGTATCAATATTAAGTTGCGTCAATTAAACAAAAAAAACATTAATAATTGAGCTAAATTATAGAGTTTAGAGCTATTAAATAATGGTATTTAAAAAATTAAATTATAATATATGTAGATATTTAGAAAAATAATTTATTATAATTTAATGAAAATTTTATTGTGTTCAGTGCCAGACGGTGCATTGCAAAGTGGTCAAACGCCATTAATTCCTAGAATGAAATCTAATAAAGAACATTCTTGGAGTGGCAAGGATAATGAATTTCCAACATTCCCTATAGGTATCATGCGAGTTTTAGCAGCGGCACAAAAAAATGGTTATGATGGTGAAATTTATGACATTAATAATTTAAGACATACTGATGAAGAAATAATTAATAATTTGAATAAAGTTAAACCTGATATAGTTGGCCTGAGTGGGCCACTCTCTCATTGTTATCCAAATTTAAAACGTATTATAAAAATTATAAGAGATAATTATCCTAAGGCATGGATTATAGTTGGTGGTCATATAAGTGGATCTTCTCATATACTATTACATAAAACTGAAACAGACCTTGTTGTTGTGGGCGATGGTGAAATTGCATTTAATAAGTTGCTTGATTACATTAAACAAAATCCTAATAGACTTGAAAAAAAATATGATGAACTAGAAAAAATACAAGGTTTAGCTTTTTTTGACGCTAAAAAGCAAATTAAACTAACAGGTTTTGGTGCTCAAATTAAAGGCACAGACATGGAATATCCTAGTTATGACAAGTGGCAAAAAGGACTACATGATTTTGGAAGTGGAGGTGAATTAATCCATGAAGTTTTTGAAGATGCCGATGACCTTAGAAATATATTTGGACTTAATTTGGAAAAACAACACTACACACCTGAACTCTTAAAGATACATAATGAGTTAAAAGGTAAAAAAGTTGGTAGAATACAAACGTCAAAGGGATGTGTTGCAAAATGTACTTTTTGTCAAAGAGCCACAAAGGGTTATAGAGTTTTTGGACATAGCCACATGGAAGCCCGAATAATTGAACTAAAAGAAAAGTATAATGTTGGAGTTTTACTCGTTGATGATGAAAATTTTGGAAGTAATAGAAAACAAGGTTATGAATGTGCAGAGTTGATGAAGAAACACGGAATTTATTGGTCATCTCAAGGTGCAAGAGCCAAGAGTATTTCAGTGGAAGACTTAAAATTTTATAAAGCTCACAATATGCTTGCTATAAGATACGGTATTGAGTCAGGTAGTCAAACTATTTTAGATATAATGGAAAAAAAAACGACTACACATGATGTTTATGAACAAATTGAAACTTGTAAAAGAATAGGTGTGGCTACTACTAGTGAAGCTTTCATGCTAGGATTCCCAGGCGAGTCAAGAAAAACTGCTTTAGAAACGGCAAAGTATAATGCTCAGTTAAGATACTTATTAGGTAATGACTGGAATACAGCTTATCCTGCTTGGGCAACTTCGATACCTGGAACCCCTTTATACGAATATTCTCAACAAGCAGGCTTTATAGGAACAACGATAGAAGAAGAAGAGGATTATTTGTATCGGACAGCTGACACAATGGAAGATAGGGGTATTTTAAACTACCTTAATAAAACTGAATATGATCTTAAAGAAGTTCACTACTGGCTATATTTATATAGATATGCTGGTAAAAAAGAGTACGTAAATGAAATAATTAGAAAAAATTGGAAATATTCTAAAAAACCAATAAAGAATATTTTATCGCAAGTTTATCATAAGTGCGTGAAAGAGGCATTTAAATCTTACAAGGGTGATTTTAAAAAAAGAATTAAGACAAAAATAAATATTGTTAAAAAATTTGGTGAATTCACTCATATATCAGCAAAATTTGCCATGACATTAGGTGTTATTTTTCTGCCAAGATTCATCTTGTATCCAATACTTAAGCTAATGTCTGACGTTAGTTTCTATATTTTAGAAAAAAGACATAAAGTTAAAGGAGGTGTTCAAAGATATAATTTTTTTGTTGATCGTAGAAAAGACAAAAAGGTTATTAGCGAATTTGAATTTACTAAAGAAAAACTAGAAAAGACAGCTCGAACTATAGACAGATCTTTAAGAACTGTTGTTACGGAGAATGAGAATATAGCCCAAGTTTCTTTGACAGAAGAAGCAAAAAATTTGCAAGTATTAGCAAAACAGCAATAAAACAAAATCTTTTATTCTTACTTAATTAACAAATAATTTTAACTTCCAAATACTAAACTTTTTGAAAAACCATAATTTTTGTTAATTAAAGCGACTATGAAATAACCCATAGTTAAATAATAAAAAATAAGTGTGTTAAAAACGTTTGTAATTATATTCTTTGACAAAATATTTTTATTTAAGACAAGAATTATAACTATAAGTATAGGTTCAAAATATTTTTGAGATGTAAAATAAGCTATTGCACTAAAGTTAGTAAGTAAGATCATAAAGAAAATATTTTTATCAACTTTATAAAATATATAAAAAATTGTTATTCCTAAAAATCCAGTTAGATAAAAGAAGTATTTGTTTTCAAAAACCACATTTGATACTTTATAAAAGAAACCCCCACCATATAAATGGTGGTTTTCATAGGTTATTGATAATAATAAAAAAAAACTTATCAATAAAATTATCTCATATCTGCTAAGCTTAAAAAAAATATTTTTTATTTGAATTAGGTTATTTTTATTAAATAGAAAGAATGAAAAACAAAAAAAGACTATCGAAAAATTAGTAATTACAGTGTATGATAAATTACTTGTGAAATTGAGCCTTGGACCAATATTAGTTGTCAATAATATATAAAATCCTGGAAGAGAAAAAATCATGCAAAAAATTAATAATAAAAAGATAACTTTAATAGACTCATTTCTATAATAGTAAAAAAGATAGTACATAAAAAATACTACATATGACTGCACACTATAAGTAGCCAAACTCAAAAAAAATATATTCAAGAATTTATAAATAAACTTTTTTGAACTTAAGCTGGTCATATAAAAGTAATGTGCAGATAATAAAAAAATTAATGCAGTTAAGTGTACATTTGGCCAAATAGATGAAGCTCTATAAAATGGAAGAAATAATAAAGATACAGCAATTAAAAAACAATTAGATCTATAATCTGGATATAATTTAGAAATATTCAAATAAACTAAAAAAGGCAATAAGAGAGAAAAGAATAAGTAAAATAATTTTGTAAAAAATATATCATTAAAAATTAAATGTGGGATTGATAAAATCAAGTAATGGAGTGGAAAATGTCTTGTGTATTGATGTGTAGTATTAAAAATAAAATTTGAAAAATCAGTTACAGCAGGAAATGTTCTTGTGAAGTCAATTTTTGCACCTCCAGTTGAAAGATCTTCTTGCAATAAAAATCCAAAAAATAAAGATAGGATTGGAATTAAGATTAATATAATTTTTTTTGAATTAAGAGATCTAAACATTTTGTATTATCTAGTAGTTTGAATTACAGCTGGTATTTAATTTTTTACGATAAATACCTAAAGATGTAAATCACTTAGTTTTATCTCTTTTATTTAAATTATTCAAATCCACCTAAAAATTTTGGAACTTGATTTTTGTAATACCAAAGCCATTTAGCAATATATTCATTTGAAGAATTAAAAGCAGTTTTCATAAAAAAATACTTAATCTTATTTTTGTTATCCAAATACTTTACAAACTCACTCACATTAGAGTTTTGATATAAAAATCCTTGGCATTTGGACAATATTAATGACTCTATTAAAATTTCTTTTCCTAGTTTGTATCGATGATTTCGTCTAGGGTACTTTTTAAAAGCATCATCTTTATCTGAACGATAAGACTCTCTAATAAAACAAATTTTGTTGCCAAACTCTTTACATAATGCATGAAAAATTTCTTTTTCCTCCGTACATAAAAAAATTTTATTATATTTATATTTCTTCATTAGATATCTGCTTCTATCTATAATTTGTTTTTTTGTTGGTGGAAAAGGATGGTTAGCTGAAGTTTTGTAACTTGTTCCTCGATAATGTATTCCCAATGTTTTGTCTTTAAAATTCTTCTTTACGAAATTATTTGCATAAAGAACAAATTCTTTCTTTGTTTTTAGGTACTTTTTTGTAATTTTATTTAATTTGTTTTTAGTAATTGAGTGTTTAAATTTTTTATAGAATGTATTATCAGTAATTATTACTTTACGGCTTTTATATATATCTTTAATTTTATCTTTTGATACTTGTTCAAAATAATATTCCCAAGCATTTAGGGTTTTATTAATTTTATATTTCTCATTGTAGATTGTTTTATAGTTTTGCATATCAACAAACGGTTTGAAGCCGTTTTCTTTGGCTATTATAAGATGATTTATTACATATATAACGTTAGAAAATAAGCCTGCACCTGGAGATCTTCTTATTATATAAAAAATTTTATTTTTGTTAAGTTTTCCAAAATTATATAGATTAATATTAGTTTTACCTTTTAATATTTTGTTTTTAGTTAGCCCAGTATGAATTTTGATTTTATTATTTTCTAATGGCTTCGGACCAGTATTTGTAAGTATTTTTTTTAAAAAACTTTTTAAAAAATTTTTCATAAACTATAAATAATAATTATTATTTTAAAACCAAATAAGTTTATATAAATGAATAATTCAATTTAATATATTATTATTACAAAATAAGAGTTTTTTGTTATAAATAATCATGATTTATTTAATTTTACCTTCATATAATGAAAAAGAAAATTTAGTCAAAATATTTAAAAAAATTGATAATTTAAAAATATCTAAAAATTTTGTTGTTATTTTAGTAGATGATTGTTCAACAGATAATACAATTAAATTAAGATTAAATAAAAATAAATTTAAAGTTATTTATAAAAGACACCCTAAAAACTTGGGGCTGAGTGCAGCACTTGAGTCAGGCTTTAATATTGTTAAAGATAAAGTGAAAAAAAATGATTTTATTATTACTATGGATAGTGATAATACACATCCTATTAAAATAATACCTAATATGGTGAATGTGTTAAAAAAAAACAATTCAGATATTATTATAGCCTCAAGATTTTTACCGACTTCAAAAATTAATGGTTTGAGTTATTTTAGACAATCTTTAAGTTATGCTGCAAAATATGTTTATTCATTTATTTTCCCATATAAAAATCTAAAAGAATATACAGGAAATTTTAGAGTATATAGATCACATTTAATAAAAAATTTAATGAAGAATAAAAAATTTTTTCAAAATGAAGATTTTAATATTGTTGTTAAAATACTACTATACCTTACTAAAAATATTAAAAATCTGAAAATATCTGAATATCCTCTCGTTTTAAATTATCATCATAAAATGGGTTCAAGTAAAATGAGAATTACTAGAAATATTTTTTTTACACTAAAATTAATAGTGTTGAAAAAATTTTAATAAAAGATAATACCATTATTAAAATTATATCGCAGATAATGAAAATAAATATATTGGTTGATAATGATAAATGTTGGAGTTTAAATATAGTTAGAAAATTAATCCCATATTTAAAAAAAAAACAAATAATAGTTGATCATATTTGGATATTACCCAATAAACTTTCTAACCTTAAAGGTAGTAAAATTTCATATTGGTATTTAAAAACTTTTGGAATTATCGTTTTTTTAAAGTTGTCAATTTTTTATATGCTAGCACTTTTTTATAATTTTTCTAATAGAATTAATAGTTTTAAGGATTTAGCTTTAAAGTACAATATTAATTACAATTACATCAATTCAACAAATAATAAATATTTACTAAAAAATATTAATAAAAATGATAAAAAAATTTCTTTGCTACTTACAAACCATATTTTAAAAAAAAAATTGATAAATCAAAAAAATCATTTTTTTATAAACAAGCATTCTTCAATACTACCATCATACAAAGGACTGATGCCATATTTATGGACAAAGATTGATAATGCAGATAATGGAATTACCTTTCATTTGGTGGATGAAAAAATAGACAGTGGAAAAATAATCTTTCAAAAAAAAATAAAAATAAAATTCAATTCAATGATTGAATTTTATTTAGATATATATGATAGATTTCCAATCTGTTTTTTTCAATCTTTAAGAAATTTAAAACAAAAAAAGTTTATAAAATCCAAAATTAAAAAATCATATTACTCAATCCCAAACCACAAAGACTATGAAAAATTTTTAAAAAAAAGAGGGAATATAATTTTATTTAGTGATTTTTTCAAAATTAATAAATTACTTTAATATTTGAGATGTATTTAGATAATTTTTAGTCTATTAATCCAATGAATAAATAATTGAATATGAAAATTTGCATTGTTCTTTCTACTAGACCTGAAATAATAAAGTTATCACCCTTAATAAGAAAGCTCAAATCACAAAGAGATGAGTTTTATTTAATAAATACCAATCAACATTTTTTAGATAAAATGAGTAAAGTTTTTTTTGATTTTTTTAAAATTTCAGGAAAAATATACAATGTTAATCCAGACAAGAAATCACAAGCTACTTTTTTTTCTGACTCAGTGAAATCCATAGCAAAGATTTTAAAAAAAAAAAAACCGTCTTTTCTTATAGTTCAAGGTGATACAAATACTGGTTTAGCTGGATGTATGGCTGCGTCACTAGTTAATCGAAATTTACAAAACAGGGATAAAATTAAGATTGTGCATATTGAGTCAGGTCTGAGATCTTTTGATGATACGATGCCAGAAGAAATTAATAGGAAAATTATAGACCAAATGTCTCATATATTATTTCCTCCAACCAAATTTGATTTTAATAATTTAAAAAAAGATAATTGTTTAAAATTTAAAAAAACATTTATAGTAGGTAATACAATTAGTGATGTTCTGAAAAGGTATGAACTTATTGCTGATAAAGCAAAAATTTTAAAAAAATTAAAATTAAAAAAAAAAAAATATTTTTTGGTAACTTTACATAGACCAGAAAGTGTTGATGTGAAAAAAAATATAATTAGTCTATTTAAAACATTTAAAGTTTTAAATAAAAAATACAACTATCCAATTATTTTTCCAATTCATCCGCGAACTAAAGACAAAGTAAAAAAATTAAATTTATCATTTGGTAAATCTATTAAAATAATTGAACCTTTGGAATATTTAGATTTTTTAAAATTAATGAAAGATAGTAAGTTAGTTTTATCTGACTCTGGAGGTCTTCAAGAAGAAGCATCAATTCTTGGAGTACCATGTGTAACTCTTAGAACTACAACTGAAAGACAAATTACATTATTGCGAAATGTGAATATAATGGCGGGATATAATCAGAAAAAAATTCTTAACGCAGTCAAAAAATTTCATAAAAAGAAAATAAAAAAGATAAAAGATTTTGGTAACGGAAATGTTACTGATAAAATATATAGAAAATTAAAATCTTTAAGCAAAAATTTTAGCTAAGTACCTATATTTATTATTGATCTTTTTCTATAGTCTTATACGTATCAGGGATTTAGTATTTTGATGCTCTGGTTAATCTATCGTTGATTACTTTGCCCATTCCTTTATTGGGAATTTTTTCAACAACTATTGATTTAAAACCTTTATTCTTAATTTTTCTTAGACAAGAATATAAATTTTTAGCTGCTTCTTTTAGATTGTTTTTTTTACTTAAATAATAATAATTATTTAAAGTGACATTTCTTTTTTTAATTAGGATAAACGCCTCATATTTTTTTGCTTTTTTTATATTTTTTTTTAGAGGGATTCCAGGAGAATAATGAAGCAAAGATTGACCTGGTGCAATTTTTTTTTTTGGATTAATGTTAATTTTAACTCTTTTACCCAAAATCTTTTCTATTCTTGAAATATCCAAACCTCCTAATCTTAATATTGTGGGCTTGCTAGTAAGATCAATTATAGTTGACTCTACACCAATATTACATTTACCACCATCTAAAATTAACTTAACTTTAGAACCAAACTCTTCTTTTACATCTGATGCTTCAACAGAGCTTAACTTTGTTGAAATGTTTGCACTTGGAGCTGCCAATGGGTAGCTTAAACTTTTTAGTAATTCTTTAAATACTTTATGTCTGGGGAATCGTATAGCTAAATTTTTTTTTTTATTAGTAACATATTTAGAAATCTTTGAGTTTTTTTTTAATTTAAGTATGTATGTGATTGGTCCGGGAGAAAATTTATTATGAAGTTTACAAAAACTATTGTTTATTAAACAATCCTTTTTAAGTGAATTAATATTCAAATAATGAACAATTAATGGGTTATTTGCTGGTCTTTTTTTTAATTTAAATATATTTTTAACTGCTTTATTAGAGTATGCATTCCCAGCTAAGCCGTAAACAGTTTCTGTAGGGACACCTATACAATAATTTTGATCTAGGTATTTCTTAGCTTTTTTGATATTTGATTGATTGAATTTCATGTATTATTAATTACTAATATATGAAAGATAAAAATTTACCACTTGATAATAACACTCATTCTCTTGAAGAGTTAACAAAAGAGGCAAATAATATTATAGAATCCCTGGAGAGTGAAAAAGATCTTCAAAACTCTATAAACAATTATCAAGAATTATTAAGATTAAATAATATTATAGAAAAAAAATTTCAAAAAAAATCAAAAAAAATAAGTGAAGAAACAAAACAAAAGATTAATGATATAACTAGCAAAAAGAATGCAAAATAGCCTCATCAAAATTGCAAATGATACAAACCTATTTTTAAAAAATTTTATAAAAAAACAAAAAAAAACAGAGTTAATTTCAGCTATGAACTATGGTTTATTTCCTGGTGGAAAAAAAATTAGATCTAAAATTTTATTAGATATGGGGTCATTGTTTAAAGTTGATTACAAAACTCTAATTATTGTTGGAGCAGCAGTGGAATGTATTCACGCATATTCTTTAATACATGATGATTTGCCATGTATGGATAATGATTATTTGAGAAGAGGAAAACTATCAACACATATTAAATTTGGAGAATCTACGGCAGTGCTTGCAGGAAACTCTCTTTTAACAATGGCATTTGAAATTTTAACTAGTAATGATTTAAAGGTTAATGAAAAGATAAAAGTTAATTTAATAAAAAAACTATCTGAGTGTTCTGGTCATTTAGGAATAGCAGGCGGTCAATATTTGGACCTGAGTTTTGAAAAAAAAAAAATTTCTAAAAATAGAATTATAGATATGGAGATAAGAAAAACTGGCAAGCTATTTAGTTTTTGTTGTATGGCGCCAGCAATCATCAAAAAAAAAACTCTAAAGGAGATAAATTTTTTTGGAAATATAGGAGCAAATATTGGCCTTTTATTTCAAATAGCTGATGATTTAATTGATTTTAAAGGTATCTCTAAAATTGCTGGAAAAAAAACTGGAAAAGATAAGAAAAAAGGAAAAGCTACTCTAATCAGTTTACTAGGGTATAGAAATGCTATTAAATACAGTGGTAGAATTAAATCTAAAATTCTTAAAGACTTAAAAAAAAAGCATGAATCAGGTTCAAAAAATATTAATGATACTTTAAATTATATTTTAACAAGGCAAAAATGAAAAAAAAATATAAATATTTAAACGATATAGATTTTCCATCAGATATAAAAAAACTTTCTGAAAAGGATTTACAACAACTTTCAGATGAAGTTAGAGAAGAAATGATAGATGCCGTTTCTGAGACTGGTGGTCACTTAGGAGCAGGACTGGGTGTTGTTGAGTTGACGGTAGCCTTACATTATGTATTCAATACACCAAATGATAAATTAATATGGGATGTTGGCCATCAAACATATCCACATAAAATTTTGACTGGAAGAAAAAATAAAATTAAGACATTAAGACAAGGAAAGGGACTATCTGGTTTTACCAAAAGATCAGAGAGTGAATATGACCCTTTTGGTGCAGCTCATAGCTCAACCTCAATATCTTCAGCACTAGGAATAGCTGAGGCTAATAAGTTATCAAATAATTCTACAAATGTTATTGCTGTCATTGGTGATGGAGCAATTAGCGCAGGCATGGCTTATGAAGCGATGAATAATGCAGGGGCCTCAAAAACAAAAATGATTGTTATTTTGAATGACAATGACATGTCAATTGCAAAGCCCGTAGGAGCGATGAGAACTTATTTAGCAAAATTACTGTCTGGAAAAATTTATTTTAGTTTAAGAGAAACATTTAAGTTAATTGCCTCTGCTTTTTCAAAAAGATTTAGTGCAAAAGCAGCTAAAGCAGAAGATTTTTTACGCTCAGCTGTAATTGGCGGAACTATGTTTAATTCATTGGGATTTTATTATGTGGGTCCTATAGATGGACATGACATAAATGTTCTTTTACCTATTTTAAAAAATGCGAGAGATTTAAAACATGAAGGACCAATCATGATACATATTAAAACACAAAAAGGAAAAGGATATTCTTATGCTGAAAAAGCAAGTGATCATTATCATGGGGTTTCAAAATTTAATGTTATAACTGGAGAACAGGTAAAAAGTGGAACAAATCTTCCTGCTTATACAAAAGTTTTTGCAAATACACTTGTTAAACACGCACAGAAAGATAGTAAAATTGTGGGTGTTACAGCAGCAATGCCTGGAGGAACAGGAATGGATATTTTTGCAAAAGAATTTCCTAAAAGAATGTTTGATGTTGGAATAGCAGAACAACATGCAGTTACTTTTGCAGCAGGTTTAGCAACAGAAAATTATAAGCCTTATGTTGCAATTTATTCAACTTTTTTACAAAGAGCATATGATCAAGTTGTCCACGATGTGGCAATACAAAGTTTGCCAGTAAGATTTGCAATCGATAGAGCAGGGTTAGTTGGTGCTGATGGCTCAACTCATGCAGGATCATTTGATATTACTTATTTATCAACTTTACCTAATTTTATAGTGATGGCGGCTAGTGATGAAACAGAGTTAGTTAAGATGATTAATACTTCTGTTGATATTAATAACAAACCAAGTGCTATTAGATATCCAAGAGGAACTGGAATTGGTTTAGAACTACCTTCTATAGATGAAAAAATTGAAATCGGAAAAGGAAGAGTTATTCAACAAGGAAAACAGGTTTGTATCTTGAGCATAGGCACAAGATTAGAAGAATGTAAAATTGCAGCTGAAGAATTACAAACAAAAGGAATTAAAGCTACAATTGTTGATGCACGGTTTGCCAAACCGCTTGATCAAGAGCTTATCTTGAAATGTGCAAGAGAACATGAGTTAATGATAACTATTGAAGAGGGATCAATAGGTGGTTTCGGATCTCATGTTAAAAATTTATTAGCTGAAAAAGGTATATTTGATAAAGGTTTGAAATTTAGGTCTATGACCTTACCTGATATTTTTATTGAACAAGATAGTCCCAAAAAAATGTACGACATTGCAGGGCTTAATTCTTCACAAATTTCAAAAAAGATTTTAGATATTCTGTTCACAAAAGACTCCATTAAAGTAGTGAAGAATTAAATATAAAAATTTTTATCTACACTGAGCCTTATTCATTAGGTAGTGGTCTAATAATACACAATTCATCATAGCTTCTCCAACAGGTACAGCTCGAATACCAACACATGGGTCATGCCTTCCTCTAACGGATATAGTTGTATTTTTTCCAAATTTATTTATAGTTTTTCTAGTTGTTAAAATTGAAGAAGTAGGCTTAACTGCAAAAGAAGCAATAATTTCCTGACCTGTTGAAATTCCACCAAGAATACCTCCAGCATTATTAGAGTTAAATTTTAATTTTTTACCTTTTTGAGAGATTTCATCTGAGTTTTGTTCTCCACTTAATTGTGCCGAGTTCATTCCAGACCCAATATTTACACCTTTGACAGCATTTATACTCATCATTGCAGAAGCAATATCCATATCTAATTTTGAATATATTGGAGCACCAAGACCAATTGGAATTCCTCTAGCTCTAATTTCAATAACTGCTCCACAAGAGGAGCCTGATTTTCTTATATCTAATAAATATTTTTCCCAAAGATTTAACATGGATTTATCAGGGCAAAAAAACGGATTTTTTTTTATTACTTGATCACTCCATTTATTAATATCACAACCTAGTATTCCTAATTGAGTGACAGCTCCTATGACTCTAAATTTTTTACCTAGTTTATTTTCTAAAACCTTTTTAGCAATCGCACCAGCCGCAACTCTAGATGCTGTTTCTCTTGCTGATGATCTTCCTCCACCTCTATAATCTCTAATTCCATATTTTTTAAAATATGTAAAATCTGCATGTCCAGGTCTAAATTTATCTTTAATATTTCCATAATCTTTTGAGCGCATATCTTGGTTGTAAATAATTAAAGAAATTGGTGTTCCAGTTGTTTTACCTTCAAATATACCAGATAGTATTTGAATTTTATCGTCTTCTTTTCTTTGAGTTGTAAATTTTGACTGTCCAGGTTTCCTTTTATTCAATTCAACTTGAATATCTTGATCTTTTAAGTTTATATTAGGTGGACAACCATCAATGACACAGCCTATAGCGGTACCGTGGGATTCTCCCCATGTTGTGAAACGAAATAGCTTTCCAAAAGTATTAAATGACATTATCTATATTATATAGATTATTTTGTTAAAATTATGAATCAAAAAAACACACTTGGGCTCAATAACTGCTTTTTAGATCTAAATGACCCAATGGAATTATTTAAGATCTGGATGGAAGAAGCTAAAAAGACTGAACCAAACGATCCAAATGCTTTAGCATTAGGAACTTCTGACTTAAATAACTTTCCATCTGTTAGAATGGTCTTATTAAAAGATTTTAATAAAGATGGATTTGTATTTTACACTAATTTGAATAGTCAAAAAGGAGGGGAATTGAAGAATAACCCAAAAGCTTCGATGTGTTTTCATTGGAAGAGTCTTCTTAGACAAATAAGAATTAATGGAACAGTAAAAAAAGTTTCAGATCAAGTAGCAAATAAATATTTTAACACCAGAAGTTATGATAGTAGAATTGGTGCATGGGCTTCACAACAGAGTTCTGTATTAAATAATAGAAAGGAACTTTTAAATTCATTAGAAAAATTTAAGAAAAAATATATCAGTACTACTGAAGTTCCAAGACCAAGTCATTGGTCAGGGTGGAATCTAAGTCCTTCAAGTATTGAATTCTGGTTAGATGGAGATAACAGAATTCATGAGAGACTAAAATATATTAAAGAGGTATCAGGTAATTGGACTAAATCTTTATTAAGCCCTTAAAAACTTCTTTCTAAACTAAATGAAGTAAGGTTTTCTAAAACTTTTTTTTCATCACTATCTTTGAATACAGTTAAAGAGTTAGACGCTAGATTAATAAAATGTTCTGCTTTTTTATGGCACTCAACAATGATATTATATTTTTTAATAAGCGCTAAAATTAAGTTTAAATCTTCTTCAGACCTATTTTCTTGTTTGAAAATATTTTTCAGTTCCCCTTTTTCTATCAAGTTAACTCTTTGAAATAATAGAATTATAGGTAAAGTAACCTTACCTTCAAAGAAATCTTTTCCAATCTTTTTCCCAAAAACTTTTAAATCAGAATTATAGTCTAGAGTATCATCCGCAATTTGAAACGTTAAACCTAAATTTTTTCCATAAAACTCCTTGGATAGTCCTTCAAACAATACAATAAGACGATTTGGTGTTGAATAAGATATGCTTTTCTTAAAAGTTATGTGTTTTTCTTCAAATAATTTTTGAAAACTTTCTAATAGAATTACACGAGAATTGCGCTGTAACTCTGCAGGGATTTCTTCACTAAACAATTCTAAAAAAAACTCTGCCATTATTCTGTTTGACTACTTAACCAGGCTTCAGCGGCTGCTTTAGTAATATCTCTAATACGCCCAATGTATCCTGCTCTTTGAGCAACACTTATAACTCCTCTTGCATCAAGAATATTGAAAACATGACTTGCTTTTAAACATTGGTCATAGGCGGGTAAAGATATTTTTTTTTCTACTAATAATTTAGCTTCTATTTCTAGCATATCAAACATTTTAAATAAATTATCTGTATTGGCATATTCAAAATTGTATGCTGAAAATTCTTTTTCAGCTTGAAGAAAAACGTCTCCATATTTTACACCATCTTCATTCCAGTAAAGATCGTAAACATTTTTCTTTTTCTGCGTAAACATACATATTCTTTCAAGGCCATAAGTTATTTCAACAGAAACTGGTTTACATTCTATACCTGCCATTTGCTGAAAGTAAGTGAATTGTGTTATTTCCATTCCATCACACCAAACTTCCCATCCAAGCCCTGCAGCACCTAATGTCGGACTCTCCCAATCATCTTCTACAAATCTAATGTCATGCTCTTTATGATTAATGCCAATTACCACCAGACTGTTTAGATAAAGTTTTTTTATATTATTTGGTGATGGTTTGATCAAAACTTGAAACTGATAATAATGTTGTAACCTATTTGGATTATCTCCATACCGTCCATCTGTCGGTCTTCTTGATGGTTGCACATAAGCTGCTTTCCATGGTTTGGGGCCTAACGATCTTAAAGTTGTTGCGGGATGAAAGGTTCCAGCTCCTACCTCTATATCATAAGGTTGTAAAACAATACACCCTTGTTTGCTCCAGTATTTCTGTAGATTCAAAATTGTATCTTGAAATGTTTGGAATTTTGGTTTTGTATTTTTTTTTTTAGAATCCATATCGCTGCCAGATAGATCTTTCCTCTAAAATATTAACAAGTTGATCCATTTGATTATTTGATGAAGAAAGTTTTTTACTTAGCCAGCCTTTAGATTTTTCAAATTTTTTAATAACAACATCTTCCCCAAATCTTTCTTTTAAAATTTCATTTGCATTGCCAAGTCCGTCTACCAACCCTAATTCTTTTGCTTTACTTCCTGCCCAAAACTCACCTGAAAATAACTCTATTCCATCTTTTTTTAACTTATGCCCCCTACTATCTTCTACAACTTGAATAAAGTCCTTATGTAAGTCTAATTGAATATTTTTTAATCTTTCAATATCTTCTGATTTTTCTTCTTGAAATGGATCTAGTGAACTTTTATTTTTACCTGCTGTGTGTACCCTTCTTTCAATACCAATTTTTTTTATCAATTCAGTAAAACCAAATGAAGAATAAATAACTCCTATTGATCCAATTATTGAGCTTGAATTCGCGTATATTTCATCTCCTGCACAAGCTATTAAATATCCACCTGATGCCGCAACATCTTCTGCAAATACAATAACTTTCATTTTATTTTTTTTTGCTTGATTTCTAATAAATTTATAAATTAAATGAGATTGGACTGGAGACCCTCCTGGTGAATTTATAGTAATTACTACTGCTTTTGCTTTCTTTAAAGAAAATGCTTTTTCAATAACTTCTTCCTGACCTGAAAAATCTATGCCTTGTTTAAACTTTCCAGCATTGCCTATCACTCCATTAAGCTTGATATGAGCTATTATTTTTTTCTTTTTAAAAATAGAGAACATTGTTTATCCTTATAGAAGTTTTGATTTAATATAAAGCCTACTTATAGTTGAAGATTAAGGTGCGTCAATTGATAAGTAATAAATATAACTTAATTATATTAACTTGTTTTTATGGGAACTGTAGTTCAACTTAAAAACCAAATAAACAATTCTTATTTTCAACTAAAAGACTCAGTTGATGAAAAATTAGTTTTAGTTGAGGAAAAAATTAAATCAAAATTAGCAAGTAATGTTGAATTAGTTCAAAAAATGACTGACTACCACGTGGAGAGTGGTGGAAAAAGATTAAGGGCTCTTTTAACACTCGGATCTGCCAAATTATGTAAATATAAAAAAGGTGGTCGCGATATTAATTTAGCAGCTTGTGTAGAAATGATACATGGTGCAACTTTAATGCATGATGATGTTATTGATGTTGGAAATATAAGAAGGGGAAAAAAAACTTTAAATTCAATCTGGGGAAACCACGCGTCAATATTGGTTGGTGATTATCTTTTAAGTAGATGTTTTGAAATGATGGTGGAAGATGGAAATTTAGAAGTTCTAAAACTTTTGTCATCAACTTCTTCAAAAATAGCTCAGGGAGAAGTATTACAACTTCAACATAAAGGTGAAGTAGACATGTTGGAAGAAACTTATTTTAAAATCATAACTGCAAAAACTGCGGAGCTTTTTTCTGCTGCAACTAAAGTTGGTGCAATTTTATCTAATCAAGAAACAAAAAAAAGGGAAGCTT
>JACWDR010000014.1 GCA_014653975.1 Pelagibacterales bacterium SAG-MED20 | reverse complement strand
GTTTGGGGCGATTTGCTAACAGTATTAAGTAATATTTGGTTGATGTTTATAGCACTTGCTCTGACAGCGAGAGATAATGAACATATAGCTTTAAATTTAATTTATGAAAAATTACCAAATAGACTTTCACTATATATACGCCAGTTCTGGAAACTTATGATTATGGTAATTGGTATAGTCCTAATGATTTATGGAGTTGAACTTGTAGAGGGTATGCGTGGGAAGTATTGGGAAATGTGGTATTTTGAAATTAGTTTCCAAGGTATTGAGTTCAAAGAGAATTATATGCCAAAGAAATACGCAGTTGCAATCTTGCCGTTAGCTGGATTTTTGACAACCATTGGTGCTGCTATTAGTTTTGTGAAAAAGGTCTAGTTCTTTAAGGTTCTTTAAGGTGTACATTCCGATCAATCTTTGGTAGTTTCAACATGTTAGCATGCTGTTTATCAATGAGTGCTAATAAAGACGGGAGACAGAATAAAGCCTTATTAATAAGGAAATTATTCGGCCGAAGGAGCAACCGCCCAGGAAACTCTCAGGCATAAGGGACCGTAACATATTAACTCTGGAAAGAGATTAAATTCTCGCCGAAGGAGCAAAACTCTCAGGCAAACATACAGATGGGTAAAAAAGTTAATATGAAAGATAAAAAAACAGCACTTAATTCATTACATAAAAAATATGGAGCTAAATTAGTTTCATTTGCAGGTTATGAAATGCCAATTCAATACTCTAAAGGAATTATTGAAGAGCATGAAAATACAAGAAAAAATGCTGGAATTTTTGATGTATCACATATGGGGCAATTATCTATCAAGGGAGATGAGTCTTTAGCTAAAGATCTTGAAAAAATTTTTCCTACAGATTTAAGCACTGCTAAATTAAATCAATCCAAATATAGTTTTTTAATGAATGAAGAGGCAGGAATTCATGATGATTTAATTATTACAAAAGTAGAAGATGGTTTTAATATCGTATTAAATGCTGCTTGTAAACATTCAGATTTTAAACTTTTATCTAAATTTTTAGCTAACAAATATGAAATGATTTTAAGTGAAGAATTATCTCTTGTAGCAATACAAGGCCCTAATGCAGTGAAAATATTGGAAAAAATAATTACTGGAGTTTCTAATTTAAAATTTATGAATGGTGGTATATTTAAATACCTTAAAGAAAAAATTTATATTACTAGATCTGGTTATACAGGCGAAGATGGGTTTGAAATATCTATAGCAAATAATAATGTTGAGACCTTAGTAGAAGAACTAATTAGTGAAGGAGCAAATTTGATAGGGTTGGGAGCCAGAGACACTCTAAGATTAGAAGCTGGACTTTGTTTGTATGGACACGATATGGATATTAATAAAAGTCCAATTGAAGCTAATTTAAAATGGGCAATATCAAAAAATAGAATTCTTGAAGGTGGTTTTATTGGATTTGAAAAAATTAAATCTCAAATAGAAAAAGGAGTAAGTAAAGTTCGTGTTGACATTAAACCAGAAGGAAGAATTATAGCTAGGGAAAAAACTTCAATATTTAGTAAAGAAGATAAAAATATTGGTGAAATTACTAGTGGAACTTTTGGACCAAGTGTTCAAGCACCAGTCGCTATGGGCTATGTAGAAAATTCATTTTCAGGAGTAGACACTAAGGTTTTTTTAGAAGTAAGGGGAAAAAAATATCCAGCTAGTATAAGTAATTTGCCATTTTATAAAAAAAGTTATGTGAAAGGAGCTAACAAATGAGCGATGTAAAGTTTTCAAAAGAACACGAGTGGTTAAAATTAGATGGAGAAATTGCAACTATAGGAATTACTAAGCATGCAACAGAGATGTTAGGTGACATAGTTTTTGTTGAATTGCCAGAAAAAGGTTCATCTGTAGTAAAAGATGGAAATGCTGGAGTAGTTGAGTCTACAAAAGCCGCGAGTGATGTTTATACACCTGTATCTGGAGAAGTGGTTGAAAACAACCAATCAATAGTTGATGACCCAGCAAGAATTAATTCAGATCCAGAGGATGAAGCTTGGTTTTTTAAATTAAAGATCAAAGATAAATCAGAATTGGATACACTAATGAATAAAGAGGAGTATGAAAAATTCTCAAAAGAAAGCACTAGTTAAATGTTAAAGAATGCTCAAAAAGATTTTATACAAAGACATATAGGTCCGTCAGTTGACGAACAAAATGTTATGCTTAAAGAATTGGGATATAAAAATCTCAATGAATTAATAAAAAATACAGTTCCTGAAAAAATTCTTTCTAAGGATGATTTAGAAATAGGTGACCCAAACTCTGAATATAAAGCTCTTAGAAAATTAAAAAATATTTCAAAAAAAAATAAGATTTATTCAAGTTTTATAGGAATGGGTTATTACGGAACATATACACCATACGTAATTCTGAGAAATATTTTAGAAAATCCTGGTTGGTATACGTCATACACTCCTTACCAGCCAGAAGTAGCTCAAGGGAGATTGGAAATGTTGATGAATTTTCAACAGATGGTAATTGATTTTACAGGAATGGATATTGCCAATGCATCTCTTTTAGATGAAGGAACAGCAGCAGCTGAAGCTGTTGGATTGAGTTATAGAACATCTAAAAGTGAAACAAAGAAAGTTTTTGTATCAAAAAATTGTCATCCACAAACTATAGATGTTATTAAAACTAGAGCAGAACCTTTAGGTTTGGAGATAGTAGTTGGAGATGAGGACAAAGATATTAATGAAGATATTATTTGTGGCATAATTCAATATCCTGGTACTTTAGGTGATATTAAAGACCCTAGCGAAGCAATAAGTAAGATACATAAACAAAATGGTAAAGCCGTATTAGTTTGTGATTTATTAGCACTTGCAAAATTAAAAACACCTTCTGAATTAGGAGCTGATATAGCAGTGGGTAGTTCTCAACGATTTGGAATTCCGATGGGATATGGAGGACCCCACGCAGCTTTTTTTGCAACAAAAGATGAATACAAAAGATCTATGCCAGGAAGAATAGTTGGAGTGTCAGTAGATAGACATGGAAAAAAAGCTTATAGACTTGCACTTCAAACAAGAGAGCAACATATTAGAAGAGATAAAGCTACAAGTAATATATGTACTGCCCAAGCATTATTAGCAATAGTCTCTGCTGCTTATGCTGTTTATCATGGTCCCAATGGAATTAAGAAGATTGCTGAAAGTGTTTCACAACTAACTAAAAATTTCGCAGATAAATTAAAACAATCTGGATATGAGCTTTATTCAGATAAATTTTTTGATACAGTTACAGTAAAAACTTTAGATAAAACAGAAAAAATTTATAAAAATGCATTAGACCAAGGAGTAAATATTAGAAAAGTTAATTCTGAAATGCTGGCAGTTTCTTTCGATGAAAGAAAAAACCTCTATAGAGCAAATCAATTACTAAAAATTTTTAATTGTTCAGAAACAATTAAAGAATCTATGAATGAAAGTTTATCCAATATTCCAAAAAATTTATTGAGGACGTCATCTTATTTAGATCATGCAGTTTTTAATAGTTATCACTCAGAGACTGAAATGCTTAGATATCTAAAAAAATTAGAAGACTCTGATATTGCATTAAACAGATCAATGATTGCTCTTGGGTCATGCACAATGAAACTTAATGCAGTTTCTGAAATGATACCTGTGACATGGAAAGAGTTTTCTCAACCACATCCATTTTCTCCTGTTGAGCAAATGGATGGTTATAGAGAATTATTTACTGATTTAAAAAACTGGCTAAGATCTATCACTGGATTTTCAGGCGTTTCATTACAACCTAATGCGGGAGCACAAGGTGAATTTGCTGGTTTAATGGTAATACGCAAATTTCATGAAAAAAATGGAGATACAAATCGTAATGTTTGTTTAATTCCAAGTTCTGCACATGGAACAAATCCTGCAAGTGCACAAATGGTTGGTATGAAAGTTGTTGTTGTTAAGTGTGATGAACATGGCAATGTAGATTTTGATGATTTAAAGAAAAAAGCAGAAGAACACTCAGAAAATTTAGCTGCTTTAATGGTAACTTATCCTTCAACACATGGTGTTTTTGAAGAAAAAATAACTGAGATTTGCGACCTTATTCATAAAAACGGAGGACAAGTTTATATGGATGGAGCAAATTTAAACGCTTTAGTTGGAATAGCAAAACCAGGAAATTTTGGTCCAGACGTTTGTCACATAAATTTACACAAAACTTTCTGCATACCTCACGGAGGTGGAGGACCTGGGATGGGGCCAATAGCATGTAAAAAACATTTAGAAATTTTTTTACCAAAACACCCAGTAATCAAAGACTGTGGTCCTGCAACAGGAATTGGAGCGGTATCAGCAGCACCATGGGGAAGCTCAAGTATTTTATCGATTTCTTGGATGTATATAAAAATGATGGGATCAGAAGGTTTAAAAAAAGCATCGCAAGTTGCAATATTAAATGCAAATTATATTGCCTATAAACTAAAAGACTCATTTCCAATTTTGTATAAAGGAAAAAGCGGGAATGTAGCCCATGAATGTATAATAGATATTAGAAAAATAAAAAATGATACTGGCATAACGGAAGAAGATATTGCAAAAAGATTAATTGATTTTGGCTTTCATGCACCAACAATGTCTTGGCCAGTAGCTGGTACAATGATGATTGAACCAACAGAAAGTGAAAGTTTAAGTGAAATTAATAGATTTTGCTCAACGCTTCGAAAAATAAAGCAAGAAATAGATAAAATTCAATCAGGCAAATTTGATAAAATTGATAATCCGCTCAAGAATGCGCCACATACACACGTTGAATTAACTTCAAACAAATGGGATCATAAATACGAAAGAGAAGAGGCCGCTTATCCTTCTGAGTTCTTAAAAACAATTAAGTACTGGCCTCCAGTATCAAGAGTAGATAACGTTTATGGAGATAAGAATTTATTTTGCACATGTCCTTCAATGGATGAGTACGAAGACACAGCCGCTTAAAAATTTGTCATAATGAAAATAGCAGTGATAGGATCAGGAATATCTGGATTGAGTGCTGCATATTATTTATCAAAAAAACATAAGGTAGATCTATTTGAAAAAGAAGATCAATTTGGTGGTCATGCAAATACAATAAAAGTTATTTACGATGATAAAAAAGAAATATCAGTTGATATTGGATTTATGGTGTTTAATCAAAAAACATATCCAAATTTAATTAATTTTTTTTTAGAAAATAAAATAGAAATTGAGAAGAGCGATATGTCATTTTCAGTATATGAAAGTGATAGTGATTTAGAATATTGTGGTAAAGGAATTAATGGAATTTTTTCAAATAGAAAAAATTTATTCAATTTAAGATTTATTAAAATGTTTTTTGAAATTATAAATTTTTATAAAAACTGTGAAAAACTGGAAATTAAAAAAACTAATCCAATAACTCTTGGTGAGTATTTAAAGGAAATTAAAATTTCAAATTATTTTATTAATTATCATATTATACCAATGGTATCAGCAATCTGGTCGATGCCTCCCTACGAAGCATCACAGATGCCACTTACATTTTTTTTAAATTTTTTTAAAAATCATGGACTTTTTAAGTTAAAAAATAGGCCTCAGTGGTACACAGTAGCAAATAGAAGCAAAACGTATGTTGATAAAATTATTAATCAAATTAGTGGGAAACATTTTAAAAATTACAAAATAAATAAGGTCATAAGGAGTAATTCTGGTGCCAAAATTTATTACGGTGAAGATAATGAATTTTTTGATTATGATAAAGTTGTAATTGCAAGTCATGCAGATGAAGCATTGAAAATGATTAAAGATCCTACTGTTGATGAAGAAAAAATTTTAAAAAATTTTAAATATAGAGAAAATATAGCTGTCATTCATTTTGATGAGACTATTATGCCAAAAAAAAAGAGTGTATGGTGTTCCTGGAACTCTTCAATGAGCAAAGATGATATGGAAAAAACATCAGTTACATATTGGCTCAATCAGCTACAAAATCTAACTATTGATAAGAATATTTTTTTAACGATAAATCCTTTTAGGGAAATTTCTACAGATAAGATGTTTAAAAAGGTCAAATTCACTCACCCATATTTTGATAACGCAGCATTATTCAATCAAAGCAATTTAAATAAAATTCAAAATAAAAAAAATACTTTATTTTGTGGAAGTTATTTTGGTTATGGTTTTCATGAGGATGGAATAAAGTCTGCGATTGAAATGATGAAAAATCTTAATGATTAAAAATTCCTCAATTTATAGTGGAACTGTAATTCATAAAAGATTCAAACCAAAATTACATTCTTTTACTTACAAAGTATTTTCTTTATTAATAGATCTAACGGAATTAGATAAGCTCGATAAAAATCTGAAATTATTTTCTTATAATAAGTTTAACATTATAAGCTTTTATAATAAAGATCATGGACCAAGAGATGGTAGCTCTCTTCAAAATTGGGTTAAAGATAATCTAAAAAAAAACAATATAGATACCAATGGTATTCAGATTAAACTTTTATGTTACCCAAGAATATTTGGCTATGTGTTTAACCCATTAAGTGTTTTTTACATATATAATAAAAATAAAGAGCTAATATCAATTTTATATGAAGTCAAAAATACATTTGGAGAACAACATACTTATATTTTTAAATCAAATAAAAATGAAAATTTAATACAACACGTGTGTAAGAAAAAATTTCATGTTTCACCTTTTATAGAAATGAACTGTGTTTATTTTTTTAGATTACTGAAACCAGGTAATAAAATTTCAGTAATAATTGATCAAAATGATAAAGAGGGTAAAATTCTTTATGCATCTCAAGATGGTATTAAAAGTGAATTAAATAATAATACGTTGATCAAAGCCTATTTAAAACACCCGTTAATGACATTCAAAATTATTTTTGCGATACATTTTGAGGCATTTAAATTATGGACAAAAGGAATTAAATTTATAAAAAAAAAAATTAAAATAAAAAATAACATAACAATAGAAAACTAATGTTACTTTATAAAATTTCTGACACAATTGTATTTAATGCTTTAAAAAGAATAAAGTATGGATTTCTTGAAATTACCAAAATTGATGGGGAGATTTTAAAATTTGGTAATCCAGAAGGAAATTTAAAAGTGTCGTTACGAATAAAAGATGAACGGTTAATGTATAACTTAATTAAAAATGGAAGTGTAGGTTTAGGAGAGTCTTATATGAAAGATTTTTTTACCACAAGTAATCTATCTGATTTGATTGAATTATCTGCAAAAAATATAAAAATTATTCATAAATTTTCAGGCATATTTGATTTATCTTTTGTTAATTTTATCAAAAATAAAATTATAAAAAATACAAAATATAGGAGCAAAGAAAATATTGCAAAACATTATGACCTAGGTAATGATTTTTTTTCTTTGTGGCTTGATAAAACTTTAACGTATTCTAGTGCAATATTTGAAAAGCCCCATCAGGAACTCTTTGCTGCACAAAATAATAAATACCAAAAACTGATAGATCTTTTAAAACCATCAAATGGAAGTAAAATTTTAGAAATTGGTTGTGGTTGGGGTGGTTTTGCCGAATACTTGGGTACTAACTATGATATTAAATTAGACTGTATTACTATTTCACAAAAACAATTTGAGTTTGCTAAAGAGAGAATTCACAAATGTGGACTTAATGAAAAAGTTAATATTAAAATAAAAGACTATAGAGACTTAAAAGACAAATATGATCATATAGCCTCTATTGAAATGATAGAGGCCGTTGGACAAAATTATTTAAATAGCTACTTTAGTACAATTAAAAAAAATCTAACACCAGCAGGTTCTGTCGGGATTCAAGCTATAACTATTGATGATAGTTTATTTGATAGATATAAAAATAAACAAGATTTTATCCAAAAATATATTTTTCCAGGTGGTTTTTTACCTTCTAGGAATGAATTACAAAATTATGTGAGCACCAATGGTTTAAAAATTAATGAATATAATTCATACGCTAACCACTATGCTGACACTTTAATTATTTGGAGAAAAATATTTAATAAAAGATGGGATCAAATTAGGAACCAAGGCTTTGATATAACATTTAAAAGGATGTGGCAATTTTACCTTTCATATTGTGAAGCTGGATTTAAATCAAAAAATATAGATTTGATTCAATTCTCACTATGTAATAAATAAAGCTTATGAAAATTATATTTGCTTTAATAGCTACGATTTTATTAACTAGTTGCACAGGAAATAATATGAAACCAACAGACTTTAAAGATCAAAAACCAAGACTAATTATAGAAGAATATTTATCAGGAAATGTAAAAGCATGGGGTATTTTACAAAATAGATCAGGAAAAGTAACCAGACAATTCTCAGCAGATTTAAATGGCATATGGGATGGCAAGAAATTAATTCTTGATGAAAAATTTGATTGGAATGATGGAGAAGTTCAAAAAAGACAATGGACAATTGATAAAATTGATGAACATAATTATGAGGGAACAGCGGGTGATGTCGTTGGAAAAGCTAAAGGATATTCATATGGCCCTGCATTTAAGTTTGAGTATGTTTTGCTAGTTCCTGTTAAAGGTAAAGAAATGAAAATCACTTTTGACGATTGGATATTTATGCAAGATGAAAGAGTTGCAATTAATAGAGCCACAATGACTAAATTCGGTATAAAAGTTGCTGAACTTACTGTTATGTTTGTTAAAGATTAGTAATCTATTTTTTTCATTCCTTTTTCAACAACTTTAAAATAAATTCCATTAGGCAGCATTCTTAAAAATTTCATAATATATGTAAAAGCTATAGGAAAGTGTATCTCAAAATATTTTTTTAAAACTAAACCATTATAAATTTTTTCAGCAGCAAATTCTGGAGATTTAATCATGGGCATTGGAAAGTCATTTTGATCAGTCATCGGTGTTTTAATAAAACCTGGGCTTACCAAAGTAACTCTTACATTTTTTCTTCTCATTTCAAAATGAAGACTCTCAGCAAAACTTGTTAATGCAGATTTTGATGCACAATAAGCTCCTGCAACTGGCAGACCTCTATATCCAGCAACTGAAGAAATGATAGATATTTGGCCACCTTTTTTATTGTTATAAAAGTTATAAACAGAATTAATAGAATTCATGGTTCCAAAATAATTAACTTCCATAATTTTTCTTATCTTTTCTAAATTGAATTCTTTTTCAGATTTTGGGTCATGTATTCCGGTACCAAATATAGAAATTTCTATATCTTTAAATTTTTCGACAATACTTTTGAAAACTATTTTGCATTGTTCAATATTAGTGACATCCAAAGGAAAAGAATAAATGTTTTTATTAATTTTACTTAATTCTTGAAGTAAGTTTTCACGTCTAGCTGATGCTGCAACTATCCATCCTTTGTTAGCAAATTTAATAGCTAGAGCTCTACCAATTCCACTGCTAGCACCAGTGATCCAAATAACTTTTTTATCCTCCATGAACTAATGTATAGTACGAATATGCATAAAAATAAATTTTTATCTTTCATACTATTTGCTTTAGTTACATATTCGGCATCTGCTATTGGTGGATTGGCAACTGTTGGGTTTAAAGAGCCTTGGTATTCATTATTAATCAAACCAACTTATAATCCACCAAGTTGGATTTTTGCACCAGTTTGGACAATACTTTATTTAATGATGACAATAGCTATCTGGTTTTTTTGGCATAATAAAAATAGAGATATGAATACAGTCTATATTTATTTTATTCATTTAATTTTTAATACAACCTGGAGTGTCGTTTTTTTTGTTTTTCATAAAATATTTTTAGCAATTGTTGTGTTAATCATACTAATTTTATTGATAATTATTCTCATAATTAGATTTAGACGTGTCAACATGATAAGTTATTATCTAATGATTCCCTATTTACTTTGGTGTTTTTATGCATTAGTGCTCAATTTAAGTTTATTAATTTTAAATTAGTTATGGATGATGTTGTAATAATTGGGGGTGGAATTATTGGTGCAGCTAGCGCTTATTTTTTATCTAAAGAAGGTAGAAAAGTTAAAGTTATTGAAAGAGATCCAACTTATAAAAATGCATCATTTCCTTTATCTCTTGGGGGTTTTAGAAGACAATTTTTTCAAAAAGAAAATATTCTATTAGGAAAGTTTGCAAGAGAGTTTATTTTTCAAATACCTGAGCTACTAAAAACAGAGAAAAACCCTAATCCTACAGCAAGCATGGTACCAAATGGATATTTATTAATGTTTGGACCTGAGCATGCAGAGGAACAGTATAAAGCATTAGAGAATCATAAGGCATGTGAAGCTGGCACAAAAAATATTAAAGGTTCAGAATTAACTAACTTGTTTCCTTACATAAATAATGAGGGAATTGAAACTGCAACCTTTACAGATAATAAAAGTGAGGGTTGGATAGACCCTTTCTTGTTCCACAGCGCTCTTAAAAGCAAAGCCATTGAGCTTGGCTCAGAGTTTATAAAAGGTGAAGTAAAAAGTATTTCAGAAATAAAAGCTAAAACTATTATTTCTGCAGCTGGCTGTTGGACTAAGGAGATATTAGAGGATATTCCTGTGGTACCACAAAAACATACAGTGTTTAGAGTTAAGTGCCCTAAACATATTCCAGAAATGCCTTTAACAGGTGATTTAACAACTGGTGTTTATTGGAGGCCAGAAGGCAAAGAATATTTGGCTGGATCACCAAATTCAGTTTTTAATGCAAAAGATTTAGAGCCAGCTTGGAATGATTTTGAAGAATTAGTTTGGCCTGCACTAGCACAAAGAATACCAGCATTTGAAGAGTTAAAATTAACTGGCGGATGGGCTGGGTATTATGATTGTAACAGATTAGATAACAATGCTGTAGTTGGAAAACATCCTAAATATGAAAATGTCTATATGGCCTCAGGATTTACAGGTAGAGGATTAATGCAAGCACCAGGAATAGGTAGAGCTCTGACAGAGTTAATCACTACTGGATCCTATCAAACGATTGATATTAGTGATTTTGCAGTTGAAAGAGTATTGCAAAATAATGCAAGGCCAGAACCTTATGTTTTATAATTAAAATTCTTTTGTTATAAATGCACTTAAAAAAAAATATACTAATTTTTTTAACATTTGTTTTTTTTTCGTTTATTATTTATTTATTAATTACTAAACAAATAATTTATCCTACCATTATACCAATGGTTAGGAATGATGCCGCTAATTTATTTGCAGACTGGACAGTTATATTACAGGCAAATCTTTGTATTGATAAAGGGTATGACGTTTTTTTAGATAATCCTTGTGATTATTGGAATAGAAAGCATGTTTATGGTGAAATTCTTCTTTATCTTCCTTTCATAAAAGCTGTGCCAAAATTTTATTTTTTAGTATTTCCAATTATGATTAATTTACTTTTTGTATATACAATCGTTAGATTATTTACTTATCAAGTAAATATAAAATATTTTTCACTATTCATATTAATATTAAATACACCTGTTTTATTAGCTATAGAAAGGGCAAATATAGATATAATTATTTTTGTTATTATGGTTTTTATTGCGAAAAACAAAAATATAATTTTTAAGCACATGGCTATCGTTTTTGCTGTAATGTTAAAGTTTTATCCTCTTAGTCTTTCAATATTATTTTTCTTTGAAAAAAATACAAAAAAAATAATTACTAATTTACTAATTATTTTATTATTAATTTTAGCTATGATATTTTTTCAATGGGGAAATTTACTTAAAATATTCAGTAATGAAATGCAATTTACAGGATATGGATATGGTGTTTATGAGTTTTCTTTTATTGGAGGATTTAAGTTTATAAAAGAACTGACTATTTATATTGGAAATAAAGACTATTACTTAGTAAAATATATATATCTATTTTTAGTAGTGTTTGTACCAGTTGGTTTAATTAATCTTTATTATTTTAAAAAGCTTAACCAACATACTTCAATAAATAAAATGCTTATTGAAAATAATTTTGAAAATAAACTTTATATTTTGTCATCTGCATTAATTTTGTCATGTTATTTTTTATTATCAAATTTTATATATAGAGAAATATTTTTTTTAGGTTTAATACCCTTTATTTTAAGGGAAGAAAAAAATGAAAATGATAATAATTTTTTTAGTTTTTATTTTTACCTGTTAACATTTAAATTTTTATTTTCTTCAATACTTACTTATATAAGTAGAAATAATCTTTTACCAAATTTTGAACCATTAATTGTTGCTTTAAAACATTCTTTAGATTTCTATTTAATTTCAATTGTTTTATTAACTTTTTTATTTTTTATGAAAAATTTTTTAAGAAGTTTGCCTTATAAATATAGGGCTATATAAATTGGGTTAAAAGATAGTCAGTCTGATTATTTACAGTATAAATCTCCCCATAAAAGACTGTCATTTATTATATGTTGTTTAATCTCACTTTTTATTTGATTTGCATTAGACCAATTTGATGAAAATTTTCTTTTCTCACCCAATGAATAATTGAAATCTATGTATCCTAATGTAATTAAATAATCTATAGATTTATAAGCGTCATTGATAAATTCTGAAGTGAATTCAAATGAAATTATTCCAGATTTTTTAGTTAAGCCTCGCAAAACTTCATGTTCAAAACCTTCAACATCAATTTTGATATATTTTGGGTTACCAAATCTTACAATCAACTCATCTAATGTAGTTATATCAACAGTAATTTTTTTATCCCATTTAGAATTTGAGAACCTACCTAATTTCCAATGTTTAGCAAAAGTAGAAATTACTGGTGTTTCAGTATTTATACTCATTTCCATCTTTTGAATAGATCTTCCAAGACCCATGGGAACTATGTTTACTGAAGGATTACCTGAGTATTGTTTTTTTAATTCTTCTAAACAATTTGGTTGTGGCTCAATCATTACAACTTTAATATTATTTTTTATTAATTCTTTTGATTTATCACCATGGTGTGCCCCAACATCAAAAAATAAATCATTAGGTTTTAAAAATTTTGATACCTCATGGTATTTAATTTTTTTTTTAAAAAATTTTGTAAAAAATTCACACATAGTTAAGTTCCACAAAATGTTTTATATTTTTTATTATCCCTAGGTGCTGAATTTATATATTCTGCAACATTACTATCATATGGGTTTTGCAAAACTTTTAATAAATCTTTAATAGGAATTAGATCATCTTTATTTGCTGCTTGCAAAGCTTCTTCAACTTTATAATTTCTTGGGATAACCAATGGATTTACTTTATGCATTAATTTGAGATATTTTTCTTCCGAATTATTATTCAGTTTTAATCTTTCTTTCCATTTTTTTTCCCAAAAAGTAAAGCGTTCATCTTTATAAATCTTATCCTGTGGAACTTTTTCATTCATTAAATAACAAAAAGTATTCGTGTAGTCTGCTTTATTTTTATGCATCCAAGCCAGTAAGTCTAATATTAGAACTTGATCTTTAGGATCTTCTCCATACAAGCCTAGTTTATCACGCATCATATTTAGCCATTTTAACTCATAATTCTTTTCAAAACTGTTAATTATTTCTGTTGCCCTTTCAATTGCTTTATCCTTATCTTCATCTATCAAAGTTATTAAACATTCTGCAAATCTAGCTAAATTCCATTTTGTAATACTTGGTTGATTAGAATATGAATATCTACCTTGCTGATCTATTGAACTAAAAACTGTTTCAGGGTCATAAATATCCATGAAAGCACATGGACCATAATCAATTGTTTCGCCTGATATAGTCATATTATCCGTATTCATCACTCCATGAATGAACCCAACACGCATCCAATTTATCACTAAATCAATTTGTTTTTGCATTAAAACTTTTATTAAATCTAATGCCTGATTTTTTGACTCTTTAATATTTGGATAGTGTCGTTCTATGGTGTAATTGATCAAAGTTTGTAAATCATTTTTATTTTGTCTTGCTGCTATATATTGAAATGTGCCAACACGTAAATGACTGCTAGCAACCCTTGTAAGTATACCACCCTTTAGTATATTTTCTCGCACAACATCTTCCCCAGTTTTGACAACTGCTAAACTTCTTGTGGTTGGAATATTTAAAGCATGCATTGCTTCACTAATAATGTATTCTCTTAACATTGGCCCTAATGCAGCTCTTCCATCGCCGTTCCTTGAAAAAGGAGTTTTTCCTGATCCTTTAAATTGTATATCAAATCTTTCATTATTTTTAGAAATGTGTTCACCCATTAAAACCGCTCTTCCATCACCCAACATAGCGAAGTGGCCAAATTGATGCCCAGCATAAGCTTGTGCTATAGCTTTTGATCCCTCTGGTAGTAAATTCCCAGAAAACAATTTTGATAAATCTTCTTTACTTAATTTTGAAAAATTTAGACTTAATTCTTCTACTAAATTATCGTTTAAAATTACAAGCTCTGGATGTTTTACTGGAGTCGGGGATGTATTTGAAAGAAAAGACGCAGGTAGTTTTGAGTAAGTGTTATCAAAACGCCAACCATTGGTCATTTTTAGTTAGCTAACTTCTGCTTGATTTTCCTTAGGTTTAACTTCAGTTTTAAATTGATTTGATATTTTCTGAACTTCTACCGATGATACTTTATATTCAGCACACATAGTTTCTTCGTCTTTACCATGTCCAGTTACCATATTGACCATATGTTCAGGAAAGTGGAATGTTGTGAATACGATTCCTTCTTTTACTTTGTCTGTGACTTCTACTTTTAAAGCCACTTCGCCTCTTCCCGAATATAATCTTCCAATATCGCCTGTATTAATATCTCTACGAGCTGCATCTTTAGGATGAATTAAAAGTACATCCTCATCTACAATATTGATATTTTTAGTTCTTCTAGTCATTGTTGCTGCGTTGTAGTGTTGTAAAACTCTACTAGTCGTTAAAATCAGAGGATATTCTTTTTTATTTGTCTCTATTTCATTAGATTCTTTCCAATCGAAATTTTTTAGCCTTCCTTTTCCTAACTTGAAAGACTCTGTATGTAGAATTTGGGTATCAGTACCATCCTCTTGAACAGGCCACTGTAAACCAAGTTTACCAAGCCTTTCTCGTGTTACTCCTTTAAAAAAAGGAACAACATCTGCGATTTCTTTCAACATTAGGTCTGCATCATAAGTTGGTTGATCAAAACCAAGTTTCTGCATCATATCTGTAACTATTACACCATCTGGTTTTGTTCCTGGAAGAGGTGGAACAGCTCTATTCACTCTTTGGATTCTTCTTTCTGTATTAGTGAAAGTTCCATCCTTTTCTAAGAATGTAGTTCCTGGCAAAACAACAGTTGCAAGTTTAGCTGTTTCACTCATAAATATCTCTTGAACAACTAAAAGCTCTAATGAATTCATTGCCTCAACAACATGTGCACTGTTAGGGTCAGTTTGAACAATGTCTTCTCCAATAATCCATAGACCTTTTAATTTTTTATCAATTGCAGCTTCAAACATTTCTGGAATTTTTAATCCAGGTTTTGTTGGATGAGTAGTTCCATATTTTTCAGTATAAAATTTTTGATTTTTTTCATCAGCAACTTCAAAATAGCCAGCTCCTTGGTGAGGTTGACAGCCCATGTCCGCAGCTCCTTGAACATTATTTTGACCTCTAAGAGGATTAACACCAACACCTTTTCTTCCAATATTTCCTGTAATCATTGCAAGATCTGCAATTAACATTACTGTTTTTGATCCTTGTTCTTGCTCTGTAACACCTAAACCGTGGAATTCCATTGAGTTTTTAGCTGTTGCATAAGCTATAGCTGCTTCCTTAACCATTTGTTTATCAACACCAGCAACTTTAGCTAATTGATCAACATCTTGTCTCTCAATTTCTTTAATAAAGTTATCAAATCCTTCTGTTCTATCTCTAACGAAATCTACGTTATATAATTTGGATTTAATAATAAAGTGTAACATCATATTAAGCACAGCAACATTAGTACCAGGCCTTAATTTAATATGGTAATCAGCAAGTTTTGCAAGTTCAGTTGTAATTGGGTCTAATACAATTAATTTTTTACCCTTCATCACCTGTTGTTTAATTTTTGCACCAGTCACTGGATGAGCATTAGTAGGGTTTGCTCCAATAACTATAAAACAATCTGCGTGATAAATATCTTCAGTGGAATTTGTTGCAGCACCTGTTCCGAATGTTTGTTGCATTCCCCATGCCGTTGGCGAGTGACAAATTCTTGCACAACAGTCCACACTATTAGTACCAACAGTTGCTCTAATCATTTTTTGAAATATATAGTTTTCCTCATTAGTACATCTTGCAGATGAAATTCCAGCAAATGCATCAGGGCCATTGTCTTTGGTAATTCTATTCATTTCTTTTTTGATAAAATCATAAGCTTCATCCCAAGAAACTTCTTCGAATTTTCCATTTCTTTTTATTAGTGGGGTTTTTAATCTGTCAGGATGATCATAAAAACTAAATGCATATCTTCCTTTAATACAAGTATGGCCAGCATTAACATCTGTCTCTTTAGGTGTATCAATCGCAACAACTTTATTATCTTTGATTGATGCTTCTAAATTACAACCAACACCACAGTAAGAACAAGTAGTTCTTACTTTTTCATCTACAGCAACTGACTTTGATTGAAATACATCTGAAATAGCATCTGTTGGACAAGTGTGCGCACAGGCACCACAAGAAACACATGATGAGTCTCCAAATGTCATGTCATTATCTGTAGTAATTTTAGACTCAAAGCCTCTACCACTCATTGTTAAAACAAATGATCCTTGAATTTCATCACAAGCTCTTACACATCGTCCACAATTAATACAGTTATCTAAGTTCATTCTCATATAGTCATGAGAGGTGTCTTTTGGAATACCTTTATGTTGTTTTGGTGCGTTGTATCTGTGATCTGAAATACCTAAATCATTAGCAACATCTTGAAGTTCACAGTTATTATTAACCTCACAAGTTTCACATTCCATAGGATGGTCAGTTAA
>JACWDR010000013.1 GCA_014653975.1 Pelagibacterales bacterium SAG-MED20 | reverse complement strand
AATAGGAGAAATCAACCAGCAAAAGTTTTATCAGGTGGAGAGAGGAGATTGTTAGAAATTTCTAGGGCATTGGTTATGAAACCATCAGTATTATTAGTTGATGAACCTTCAATTGGTCTAGAGCCAAGATATATAGATATGGTTTTCGAAATCTTGGGAGATCTTCAAAAAAATGAGAATAAGACTATAATCTTGGTAGAGCAGAATGCTAAAAAAGGATTAGAGTTTGCAGACATTGGTTACGTGCTAGTTTCTGGTCAGACTGCGATTGCTGGAAAAGGAGATGATTTACTAAATAACCCAGATGTTGGTAGATTATTCCTTGGCGGTTAATGATTAATATAAAATATTTTTTAAAAGGTTTTTTTTGTATAAAGGATCTAAATAGTCCTGCAATTGCATTAGCTGCAAGTTTTATAGCCATTGGTGCTTTATTCAAAAATATTGGCTTAAATATTCAAGAAAGCATTTTTTCAACCTTTTTAACCTATGCTTTACCAGGTTCATTAATAATGGCTGAGTCATTAATTGTTGGTGCCTCTTTATTAAATATTTTTTTGGCAGTTTGGTTAGTTAATGCAAGACTTTATCCAATGACGGTATCTTTATTTCCATCACTAACACATAAGAGCCAACCAAGGTTAAAATATTATTTTGCTTGTCATTTCATTGCTGTCTCTGCATGGCTAATAATGAAAGAAAATTATAAATCTGTTCAAAGAAAATACCGTTTAGATTATTGGATTGGTGTAGGTGTAGCAAATTTATCAGTAGCTGTTTCAGCTACTGCTTTTGGTTTTTTGATTTCGGACCATCTAAATAAAGACATGATGATAGGACTGGCAATAGTAAATCCAGTTTATTTTATATGTGTAATGATTGGAGCAATGAAAACTATACAAATGAGTTTGTCAGTTATACTAGGCTCTCTATTCGGAATTTCATTTTATTTCATATCACCCGAATGGTGCATATTGCTTGGTGGTTTTACAGCTGGAACCTTAGCATTTTTTATAGGAGAGTTAAATGGCAACTAATATAGTACTAGCAATTTTAGTAACATCTTTAGCAACATATCTCTCAAGATTTCTTGGTGTGATCACATCTACAAAAATGAAAGAGACTTCAAAGATTTTTAAATGGTTTAATTGTCTTGCTTACTCAACATTATCAGCATTGCTTGCAAGAATAATTATTTTCCCAGTTGGTGCATTGGCTCAAGCTGATTATTTTATTAGATTTATAGTTATTTTTATTTGTTTAATGGTTTTCTTAATTAGTAAAAAGAATTTTGTTTACCCAACAGTTTTATCTGCCTTACTTTTAGCCCTTTTAAATTCATCTTTTTAGAATTGATTTTTTTATTAAGTTTAACTAACATTAAGTATGCAAAAAATTGATGGTTTTGAAATAACTGAACACAATAAATCTAAAAGAATAATAAATATAAAGATTGAAGATAAAATTTTAGAAAAATTAATATTTCCTTTTAATAAATTTGATGTTACGGCGCTAGAATACAAACCATTTACTAGGTTTACTATTGCAAAAAGTTTAGATGATTTAACTGGTAACAAACTAAGTGTATTAATTAATTTGATTATTAGAGATAGAAATTTAGGGTGCTTTATTATTAGCCCAAAAAATGATACTTCAAAAATTAATGATATTTTTTTAGTAAAATTATCTACATCAATTGCATACTTAATAGGAAATCCGAACCATGATTCAATGGCTGGAAAATATTACGCTAGGTTTCATGTTAAGCATGAAGACGAAAGTGATTCTTATTTAAGAAAAGCATATTCTAATATGGATCTCCATACTGATGGGACATATGTTAAAGAAAAGACTGATTGGTTATTAATGAGTAAGCTAGAAGAAAAAAATGTTCAAGAGGGTGAAACTGTAATGTTACATTTAGATGATTGGGAGCATTGTGAAGATTTATTCAAAGATCCAGTTGGAAGACAAGATTTTGTATGGGGATCCCCCAAGAGTAAAAATGTAGAATACAAAGTGTCCCATCCAATATTTTCAGAAGATTTAAAAAAAAGACCTCAAATTTCATATATTGATCAGTTTCCAGAGCCAAAAAACATGGAACAAGGATTGTTTTTACAAAAATTATCTGATTCTTTAGAGGAGAGTGAAAATAAAATTATTATAAAGCTTCCTGTTTCTTCATTAATTGTTGCAAATAACCACTTTTGGCTGCATGGAAGAAAACCATTTAAGAAAAATAAAGATTTAAGTAGAGAACTTTTAAGAATCAGGGGCTGTTTTTTCAATTAAATTTTTTGATTAACTAACCCAGTAGTTGTAAGTAAAATAATAATAATTGCCCTTCAAAAAGTGTTGAAAAATATACATTTTTTAGTTGTAATATTACCACAGTACAGTTTTTATTTTAATTTGGAGTAATTAGAAATGGTAAGTTAAGGATCTTTTAATTATAAGGTCTGTATTAAGTAATATTAATATTAAATAATAAGAACAAGAATAGGAAAAAACTATGAAAAAAATAACAATTGCGATCTTATTCCTTTTCAGTACGATATCTTTAGCATCTGCAGATCTAGGGATAAATGTCGGTGCTTCGGCTTCTTTAGGTGTGTTTCACGCTGATGGTAAAGAAACTATTGACCATACTGCTGGTAGTGACGAGATTAAAAAAGAAAATGCAACTGGTGTAGCTGGTTACACTTCTTTTTTTATTGAAAAGACATTAGGTCCTTACTTAAGTGTTGGATATGATTATGTTCCAGATACATTATCAACTGATACTGTTGAAAACACAAGATGTGATAACAACACAAATCCTGCTCAAAAGGGTTCTTGTGGTTCAGGAACATCAGCTGCTAACACAGTACAAATAGACTTCAACGATTTAACAACTTACTACGCTACTTTAAATATTGGCGATGTATATTTTAAATACGGTATGATGGAAGTTGATGTAGTAACAAATGAAAACTTACCAACTGGTTCTTCTTACGGTAACACATCGTTAGATGGTACTATGTATGGTGTTGGTTATAATAAAACATTTGATAATACTATTTTCATTAGAGGCGAAGCAATGATGTTAGATTTTGATAGTGCTAAAATGACTTCAGATGACAACACAATCGAACTTAACAACTTAGAAGGTGCGATGGGTAAAATATCTATCGGAAAATCATTCTAATTATTAAGTTAGCTTAAAATATTTAAAAGCCCCTTTCGAGGGGCTTTTTTTTTGCCATTAATTTAATGATTTATTGATATAGTAATAATATGAAAATAGGTTTTATTGGAACTGGTAAAATAGCTTCATCGGTAGTCACTGGAATTTGTAATTCAAAAATATCTTTTAAAAAAATATTAGTTTCACCAAGAAATAAATCTATGGCTCAAAATCTTAAAAAAAAATTTTCGAAAGTTATTATAGCAAAAAGTAATCAAGAAATAGTTAACTTATCCGACTGGGTTTTTTTATCAATAACACCTTCAGTAGGTGAAAAAATTATTAAAGATTTAAAATTTAAAGCAAACCAGACAGTTATAAGTTTCATATCAACGATTAGTTTAACTCAACTTAAAAAAGCAATTAAAGTTAAGGCAAAAATTATAAGGGCTATTCCATTACCACCAATTTCATTAAAAAAAGGACCAGTACCAATCTGTCCACCAAATAAAAAAGTTAAAGATTTTTTTAATAAAATTGGAACAACTATTGAAATCAAAAATGAAAAATCTTCAATTAATTTTTGGTCAACTTCAGGAATGATGGCGCCATTTTATGAATTCCTAAATATAATGACCAATTGGTTGATTAAACGAGGTGTTAAAAGAAATAATGCACAGAAGTACATAACTTCTTTATTTTTAGCTTTATCAGAAGATGCTGTAGCAAATTCAAAAAAAAACTTAAAGTATTTGGTTAAAGAATCTCAAACACCAAAGGGATTAAATGAACAAGGAGTAAAAGAACTATCAAAAGCTGGCTTTTATAAATCTTTAGAAAAAACACTCAACAGTATACATAGAAGATTGAATAAATAAAACTTCATGGATCAAGTTCAAAACATTTTAGAAATTGAAAAACTATCTAAATATTTTGGAGGTTTGGCTGCAGTATTAGATTGTTCTCTAAAAATCAAAAAAGGTTCGATTACAGGAATTATCGGACCAAATGGATCAGGCAAGACCACTTTATTTAATTTAATTGCAGGTAATTTAAAATCTTCTCAAGGAAAAGTTTTATTTAATAATGAAGATGTGACCGATGTTCCTTCTTATGAATTATTTTCAAAAGGGATATTAAGAACTTTTCAAATAGCACATGAGTTTACAAATTTATCCGTTTTAGAAAATTTAATGATGGTACCAGCAAATCAATCTGGTGAAAAACTGATGACGGCACTATTAAAACCAAACCTTGTCAGAGCTGAAGAGCTTAAGATTAAACAAAAAGCACAAGATGTTGTTGATTTTTTAAATTTGAAACATTTATCCAATGAATTAGCTGGAAATTTGTCAGGAGGTCAAAAAAAACTACTAGAACTTGGAAGAACAATGATGGTTGATGCTAAATTAGTACTACTTGATGAAGTTGGAGCAGGTGTTAACAGAACATTATTAAAAGATTTAGGAAGTGCAATTTTAAAACTGAATAAAGAAGAAGGTTATACTTTTTGTATGATTGAACATGATATGGAGTTTATAAGCAGATTATGTGACCCAGTCATAGTTATGGCTGAAGGGTCTGTTCTATTTGAAGGTACAGCTGAAGAAGCAAAAAAAGATGAAAAAGTTATTGAAAGTTACTTGGGTAGAGGCTCAAAAATAAAGGAAAATAATTAATGGCTTTTTTTGAAGGTATAAAAATGACTGGTGGCTATGGAAATGGCCCTGATATTATTAATTCTTGTTCAGTGGATGTTAATAAAGGAGAAATAGTATCAATACTTGGTCCTAATGGTGCAGGTAAATCTACAGCAATGAAAGCAATGCTAGGACTTTTAAATTTAAAATCTGGCTTGGTCAAAATTGATGGAAAAGATATTTCAAAACTTTCACCTCAAGATAGAGTTAGAAAAGGAATTTCATTTGTTCCTCAAACAAAAAATGTTTTTGCTGGTATGACTGTTGAAGAAAATTTAGAAATGGGTGCTTATTTGAGAGAAGAAAGCTATCATAATATTATTGAAGAAATTTATGAACTTTTTCCAATATTAAAAGAAAAAAAAAATCAATTAGTTGGAGAATTGTCAGGAGGTCAAAGACAACAAGTTGCCCTTGGTAGAGCACTAATGATAAAACCATCCGTTTTAATGTTAGATGAACCTACTGCTGGTGTTTCTCCAATAGTAATGGATGAATTATTTGATCATATCATTAAAGTAAAACGAACCAATGTTGCAATTTTAATGGTTGAACAAAATGCTAAACAAGCACTTAATATTTCTGATAGAGGATATGTATTAGTTACTGGCGAAAATAGATATTCAGGCACCGGCCAAGAATTACTAAATGACCCAAGAGTAAGAAGCTCTTTTTTAGGTGGATAACATGGATTTCTTAAACGCAATTATATTACTACTAAACTACATTTTTGTACCAGCTCTTGCTTATGGATCACAACTAGCACTAGGTGCAATATTTGTTACTTTAATTTATGGAATTTTAAGATTTGCTAACTTTGCTACTGGAGATATGATGGCTTTGGGTACCATGGTTACCATATTGTTTACTTGGTATTTTCAATCAATAGGAATTTCTTTAGGAGTTTTGCCTACAGCACTATTTGCTATACCTTTTGCTATTGTTTTAACAATTGGTTACATGCTCTTAGTTGATAAATTTGTATTTAGATATTATAGAGTTAATAAAAGTCCCCCAGTTCAACTTGCAATGGTTAGTATTGGTGTAATGTTTGTAACACAAGCTGTGGTTAGAATAATAATTGGTCCATCAGATCGAAGATTTTTTGATGGAGAAAAATTTATTATTAAAGCAGGTGAGTTTAAAGAAATGACAGGACTTAATGAGGGTTTAGCAATTAAATCTAGTCAGGTAATAACAATACTTGTGACAGTCATATTAGTTTCTATATTATTTTGGTTTTTAAATAAAACTAAAACTGGAAAAAGTATGCGCGCTTATTCAGACAATGAGGATTTAGCCTTACTCTCTGGGATTGATCCAAAAAAAGTGGTTATGATTACTTGGATTATTGCAGGTATTTTAGCAACTATTGGTGGAGCATTATATGGCTTGGACAAAAGCTTTAAACCATTTACCTACTTTAATAATATGCTACCAATTTTTGCTGCAGCAATTGTAGGAGGCATTGGAAACCCTTTTGGAGCATTTTTAGGAGGCTATGTAATAGCTTTTTCAGAGATATTTTTAACTTATGCTTATAAAAAATTCTTTATGTATGTATTACCAGAAAGTATGGAGCCAGAAACATTAGTTCAACTTTTATCAACTGATTACAAATTTGCTGTATCATTTTCAATACTAGTGATTGTCTTACTATACAGGCCTAACGGAATATTTAAGGGAAAAGTACTATGAGAAAGCACTTAAATGTAATTGTAGCTTACACAATAATGATGGCGCTCATTATTTTAGTTGGAATATTTCAATCATGGAATGTTGCTTTATCAATTTTTAACATGTGTTTAATTTCAGCAGTTATGACTATGGGTGCAAATATTCAATGGGGATACGCAGGTTTGATTAATTTTGGCCTTATGGGTTATGCAGCCTTAGGAGGTTTAGCTGCAGTTTTAATATCAGTTGATCCTGTACAAGAAGCGTGGGCTGCAGGTGGTTTTAATATTTTAATATGCTTATTCATAATAGTAGTAATGGTATCTGTAATAAGATTTATATTAAAAAATTTTGAAAAATCAAAAATTAGAACTTATGGTATAGCTGTAATTATTATTGCTGGTATTGTTATATTAAGAATAACATCAGAAACAAGCATAGAAGCTATTGAAGGCGTCAACCCAGCAACGACAGGATTTTTAGGAGGACTTGGTTTACCTATAGTGTTTTCATGGATTGTGGGTGCTTTTTTTGCAGCAGGTTTAGCTTTCGTAGTTGGGAAAGTTGCTCTTGGATTACGTGCAGATTATTTGGCTATTGCGACATTGCTTATTTCTGAAATTGTTATAGCTATCATCAAGCATGAAGATTGGCTAACCAGAGGTGTTAAGAATGTAATTGGATTAGATAGACCAGTACCTTATGAAGTGGAGCTCCAAACTAAAGAATGGTTTATAAACTTAGTTGCAAAATTTAATTCAGGCAAATTAGATTTAATCTCGAGTATTGCTGACAAACAAACAGTACTTAACCAATTGGTTATTGAAGGATCTTCAGTTTTTGTAAAACTTTGCTATTCAGGGCTATTTTTAATAGTGGTTTTGGCTTTATTAATAGTTACTCAAAAAGCTCTTTATTCTCCATGGGGAAGAATGATGAGAGCCATAAGAGATAATGAGGAGGCAGCAAATGCTATGGGTAAAAATGTTGTTAAACAGCATTTATTAATATTTATTTTAGGCTCTGCAATTGTAGGAATTGCAGGAGCAATGCTAGTTACACAAGATGGTTTGTTTACACCAGGGAGCTACAGACCTATGAGATATACTTTTTTAATCTGGGTAATGGTAATTGTTGGTGGAAGTGGAAATAATTTTGGTGCAATTTTAGGAGGTTTTGCAGTTTGGTTTTTGTGGATTGAAGCTGCTCCAATCGCTTTATTTCTAATTAATTTATTTACCGCTGGCCTTCCAGAGACACACGAATTAAAAATACATCTAATAGAAAGTGTTCCTTATTTTAGATATTTGATGATGGGTATGGGTCTTTTATTAATTATGAGGTATCGACCTAAAGGTATACTTCCTGAGAAAATAGAAATAAAATAAAAATATTATGAAATATATCATTTTAGGAGCTGCAGTAGCATGGGCCATGTATATCGGTGATAAATATTTTTTTTAATGAATAAAAATTTATGGTTGCTGATTTTAAGTCAGGTCTTTGCTTTCACAGCAGCACCTGTAACTGTCTTTTTAAGCGGAATAATTGGCTCTCAATTTAGTCCAGTAAAATCTTTAGCAACTCTACCAATGGCTCTATCAATTGTAGGTATAGCAATTTTTGCAATTTTTGCAGCAAAAGTAATGAGTATAATTGGTAGGAGAGCAGGCTTTATACTGGCTTCTATAGTAAGTTCTTTATCATCACTACTAGCTGCTTATTCAATAATTAATGAAAGTTTTATTTTATTTAATTGTTCATGTTTTTTGTTGGGAGCAGGAGTAGCTTTTAGTCATCAATATCGTTTTGCAGCTGTTGAAACTGTGAAAAAAGATATGGCACCAAAAGCTATATCAATAATATTATTAGCAGGGATAGGTTCAGCGTTTATTGGACCCAATATAGCCAATATAACAAAGGATATTATAGCAGAACATTTATATGCTGGATCTTACTTTGCTCTTGCAGCTTTAACACTCACTTCAACAATATTTTTACTATTCTATAAAGATGGACATAAACCAAATCGTGTTAATAAAAAAATTGCTCGAAGTTATTTAGAATTAATTTCACAACCAAGGTTTCTACAAGCCCTGCTAGCTTCTGCTTTTGCCTACGCGGTAATGTCATTTTTAATGACTGCAACTCCAATAAGTATGCATGTAATGGATAAAATAAGTTTAACTAAAACAGGAATTGTAATTCAGCTCCATATTGCTGCAATGTTTTTACCATCATTAGTTACAGGTAATTTGATAAAAAAATATGGTCATAGTAAAATAATGTATAGTGGAGTTAGTTTGTTTTTAATAACAATTTTGACCAGTTTATTTGAGCAAAACTTTATTAATTATTTGATTGCTTTAATATTTTTAGGATTTGGGTGGAATTTTTTATTTATATCTGGAACAAGCTTATTAGTTTTGTCTTATAGGGAAGATGAAAAATTTAAAGCACAAGGTTTTAATGATTTAATTGTTTACTCTACTCAAGCAGTAGCAAGTTTATCAGCAGGGGTTTTCTTAACTTTGACAAGTTGGAAAACAATGAATTTAATTTGTATAATCTTTTTAATTATGATCATTATATCAACTTTAAGAGCAGATTTTAGAGAAAGAAAATAGAATGGATTTCTTATCCTATTTTCAACTTAGCTTAGTAGAAATTTATTTTGTAATATTTACAGTTTTTATTGCCTCTATTATTAGAGGATTTAATGGATTTGGTTTTTCAGCCACTTGTATATCTGGTTTTTCTTTTATTCTTCCAGCAATTGAAATAGTTCCAATTATTTTAATACTTGAAGTAGTAATCAGTATTTTTATGGTTTCATAAATATGGAATAGAATAGATTGGAATTTTGTTTTGAAGTTGTTAATAGGAATAATTATTGGCTCTCCTATAGGTCTTTATCTGCTAAAATACTTAAGTTCTGAAATTACACACTTATCTGTTTGTTTAATAATAGTTTTTTTTTCAATATTATTAATGAAAGGATATAGAAATAAAAGAATTAATAATGATCATGGGAAATTTTTTACAGGGATGATTTCTGGAACACTCAATGGGTTAACTACATTAGGAGGAATGCCTGTTGCGCTTTTTTTATTGGCTACAAGTATTCAACCAGCAATAATAAGAGGTTCATTAGCAGCGTTATTTTTTTTAACAGATATTTACGCGTTTACTTTAAGTTTTTTTGCTAGCATTGTAGATATGACGACTATTTATAGAATACTTCCATTGATATTTGTTTTACCAATGGGTGTCTATATTGGTGATAAATTTTTTGTTAAGAGCAAAGAAAAAACTTATAGAAAAATAGTTTTCTATTTTCTTATTTTGATTTCAATATTTGGTATTTTTAGAATTATAGATAATTTTTAGATAAAAAAACCCCAACAATTAAAATTGTTGGGGTTTTTTAAATTAAGATAAAAATTATCTTTGTTTTTTGGTTTTAAATTTTCCACCTTTGATTTCTTTTTCTAAAAAAGAACCTTCGGCTTCACCAACTTCAGTAAATGACACTCCAGTTGCACCTTCGTAGTCAATTTTTTTACCTTTAGCTAATAAATCTAAACCTTTTTTAAGTTCACCTGGATAAATTTTAGTTCCAGGACCATTAGCAACACCCATTACATTTTTTGCAATAGAGGCTCTATCGGCAGAATTACCTGCTTGCATCGCAAGAACGATTAGAGCTGCTGCATCATAAGACTCACCAGTGTAAGGTCCTGAAGAGTCTATACTTGCTGAACCTGCAACTTTAGTAAACACACCTGCACCTTTTCCAGTTGAACCAGGTATTGAACCAAAAGACTTATTAAGATCTTTTCCAAAGGCATCAGTTAAAGAGTCACCGATCATACCATCTGATAAAATAAATTTATCAAATGCACCTGAGTCCAAAGAACCTTGAATAATACCTTTTCCACCTTGGTCTAAGTAACCGATTACTGCTACTGCATCTCCACCTGCAGAAGCTAGCGTCGCTACTTCAGAAGAATAGTCAGCTTTTCCATCTTCATGAGCTGCTGAAGTTGTTACTTTTATACCGTGAGCTTTTACTGCGGCTGCATATACATCTGCTAAACCTTTTCCATAATCATTATTTGTATAAGTGATAGCTACACTTTTGATTTTTCTGTCCTTAGTAATATCAGCTAAAATTTGACCACCTCTAGCATCTGATGGAGCTGTTCTAAAAAAGAACCCTTTATCATCAAGAGTCGTTAATCCTGGAGATGTTGCTGATGGTGAAATCATTACTACACCATTTGGTACAGCAACATTTGATGCAATAGCACCAGTCACACCTGAACAGTCAGCACCCATAATAGCTGCAACACCTTGTGAGATAACACCCTCAGCTGCAGCAGTTGCAGCTGCCGAGTCAACACAAGTTGAGTCTGCTCTTACTACTTCAATTTTTTTACCCCCCAATAACGAACCTGAATCAGAAGCTTCTTTAAATGCAAGCTCTGCTGATGCAGCCATAGCTGGTGTAAGAGATTCAATAGGACCAGTAAATCCTAAAATAATTCCCATCTTAATCGCGTGTCCGTCTGCAAATGTGTTTGTTGTAAAAGTAGTAACAAACATGAATGCAGCAATAAATAGTTTTTTCATTATTTTCCTCTTTGATTGTTAACAATTTATAAAAACCTAATTTAATTATGATTAATCAATTATTTCAATGGATAAATTATCTTATTTTACTGAGCAAAAAGACCGAAGTTATTACGATTATACCACCCAATATGAACAAAGTGGTTGGAACCTCTCCAAATACTAAAAAAGTTAAGATTATTCCAAAAATAGGAAACAAGGAGTAGAAAGGAAAAATTTGGCCAACAGTATAAAACTTATAGAGATAAAACATTAATAGATGGGCGCACAATGAAACAATTATGGCTTGATAAGAAATTAATAACCAAGACTCTAAGTTGATAGATCTGAAGTTAGAAACCGTATCCCCTTCAATAAAATAAGAAATAATTAATAAAAATACAAAACCAAAAAGACCAATACTAGAATTAATTAAACTAGTATCTAAATCTTTTAATTGTCTAGAATAGACTTGAGCTAGACCAAAAAATAAAGCCATTAAACTTGCAAAAAATAAGCCTATAAAATTACCACTTAATTTTGGATCAAAAAATATTATCAAAATGCCAACAAAAGCTGCAAAGATAAGTATCCATTTATTTCTACTGATATTTTCTCCAATCATTAATGCACTAGCAAGTATTCCAAAAGGTATAGCTAATTGAGAACCAATAATTATTGGTGATATTATTGATGAATGATAAAGAGATAAATTCATAAATACATAAACCATTACACCCATAGAAATTGAAAAAGCTATGAGAGAAGGAAAATATTTTTTATCTGGGATCTTAAATCTCCAAAAAGGAATTAATATAAATAATACCAAACCCATTCTAAGTGAAGCCATCAGAATTGGCGGAACAGAATTATTCAATGCTAGTTTTGCTACAGGAAAAGCGCTTCCATGAGCTGCCATTATAAAAAGTAAAATTAGTAAATGTTTTAAAGGCAATCTGTTATCCCATTGTGAATGGGTCAGTCATCGGTTTATCCGAAGAATTATACCATGTTGTTTTTATTCTTGTATATTCTTTAATAGATTCGATGCCTGCTTCTTTTCCATAACCACTATCTTTGATTCCTCCAAATGGAGCCATAGGTGAAATCAACCTATATGTATTTACAAATACTATTCCAGCTCTTACTGCTTTAGAAATTCTAATACCTCTTCCAAGGTTTGCAGTATAAACTCCAGAAGATAAACCATATTTATTATCATTCATTTTCTTAATAGCGTCTTTTTCATTGTCAAATTTCATCACTGACAATACTGGACCAAATAATTCATTTTCAGCTGTAGGTAAATTATGATTTTTGCACTCAATTATTGTAGCTGGAAAATAATATCCCTTATTTGATATACTTGATCTTTCTCCACCACATCTTATTTTTCCACCTTGTTCAACAGTAGCTTTAATATTTTTTTCAATATTTTCTAATTGTTTGAAACTATTTAAAGGGCCCATTTGAGTGTCTTTACTCATTGGCGAACCTAGCTTTATTTTTTTTGCTTTGGTTACTAATTTGTCTAGAAATTCATCATAGATTTTTGAATGTATATAAAGTCTTGATCCAGCAATACAACTTTGTCCACTTGCACCAAAAATTCCTGCAGTGATCCCATTAAGTGCATTTTCTTGTTCAGCATCATCAAAAACTACAACAGGGCTTTTACCACCAAGTTCTAAACTGACCTGTGATAAATTTTCTGCAGAATTTTTAACAATATGTTTTGCTGTTTCAGGTCCACCTGTAAAAGCTATTCTTTCAACAAGGTCATGTGAAGTCAAAGCTTTACCACATGGTTCACCTAAACCAGTTATTACATTAACCACTCCTTTGGGTATTCCTGATTTTTCGATTAGCTTTGCAAATTCTAATAAAGTTACAGGCGCAAGCTCTGAAGCTTTAATAACAACTGTGTTACCCATTGCTAAAGCAGGTGCAAGTTTTACAGCAGTTAATAACATTTGAGAATTCCAAGGAATGATAGCGGCAACAACACCTATAGGTATTCTTGTTGTTGTAACTTGTAAATCTGGTTTATCTATTGGTACAACTGTTCCTTCAACTTTGTCTGCTAGTCCTGCAAAATAATCATAATATTCTGCAATATATTTAGCTTGTGTTTTAGTTTCTCTAAAAATTTTTCCTGTATCTTTAGTTTCGATAGTACCAAGATGTTCAGCATTATCTCTCAATAGATTCGCTAGCGATCTTAAATGTTTAGCTCTATCTCGAGGATGTAGGTTGGCCCATGATTTTTCAAAAGCATTTTGTGCAGCCCTAACTGCTTTATCTACATCTTTTGAACTTGCCTCAGGTACTGTAGCCCAAACCTTATTGTTTTCTGGGTTTAAAGTTTCAATAACCTTATTAGACTCAGAATCAACCCATTGGCCATCTATAAACATTTTAAATTTTTGAATTTTTGTCATTTAATTCTTAATAAAATTTTTAAGATTTATATTAACATCATCTGCACACTCTATACTACAAAGATGTTTTCCATTATTTATCTCAATAAAACTTGAATTTGTTAAATCATTAGACAAAGATTTTGACATTTCAATAGTAGATCCTAAATCATTAGATCCTGTCATCAAAAGGGTTTTTGTTTTAATATTTTTAACCTTATCAATATTGTCTTGATGATAAGCAAATAGCTTGTAGACTTTTAAAAAATTCAAATGATCTTCACCATTTTTTGTTAAAATTTTGATAAATTGATTGTAAATATTTTGATGATTATTTAAGTATTCATCAGTAAACCATCTATGTAGTGCTTGTTTTGAAATAGGTTTATTTAACTTAGCTTGCTTAAACCTTTCTATAACTAATGCTCTCTGTTTTGCAGTTCTTTTGTATGTAGTTCCAATTAAAGTTAAAGTTTTTAATCTATTTTGGAATTTTGATGCAAAATCTAACGCAATTAATGAACCTAAAGAAAAACCAATAAGATTAAATTTATCAATTTTTAGAAATTCTAGAAGTGATAACAACTGATTAGAAAAATCATTTAAAGTGATTTCATTTTTATTAAAAGGAGTTTTTCCATGGCCTAATAAATCATAAGTAATTGTTGAATATTCCTTAAAATAATCAATTTGTGGCTCCCACATTTGATGATTAAGTCCAACACCATGAATAAAAATTAATGGTGTTGTATTGTTATCAATAAATGAATAATAATTTTGGTTATAGTCTAAACCCTGGAACATTAATCTATTTGGGATCTATTCCCATTTCTTTCATATCTTGATATCTATCACCAGTTCTAGCATGAGCTCTTCCGTTTGAAGCTCCTCCGATAGCTATAACTATTTCATCGTCAAAAGGTGCATCATGAATAGTAAATTCATGAGTTAAATAATAAGGGCGTAATCCTGAGTCAGTTTTATGCATCATTGGGATTGAAATTTTAGATCCTGCAGGACCTCTTGTATTTGTGAAGCTTAAGTAAGAAGTTCCTCCTACAGCATCTCTAAATTTATTGCCAAATCTTAAAGTATGAATAAAAGCTGATGCGTGTTCAATTTCACCATTCAATCCCACAATTCCTGCTTTCCCATAAGCCAAAATTTTTTCAGGTGATCCAATTTCTTTAATTAATTCAGGGACCAAAATATCTCCAAGCTTAGGGGCCAAACCTAAAATAATTGGTTTCAAGTCTTCAACAAAACCTTTTCCACTCCATGGATTTTTAAAAACAGCTGCTACTGAAACAAGCAAAACTGGCTCTTTAGCTTCTTTACCTCCTTCAATATAAGTTTTATCTACAAATTTTGTAAATTTTCTAAGTTCTAATTTCACTAGCTTGCTTTATTTATATTTGAATTATCTAAATTAATCTTTGGTATAACTTCGTCATTAAATAGCTTTATACTTCTCATGCAAGCTTGATGATCTATTCCAGGAAAATTAGACCAAACTTGAAGATTTTGTAAGTTTAATTCAGACTTTAATTCATTTATTTTATTAACAACATACTCTGGAGTTCCAAATAATAAATTTCTTTTATGTAGAAAATCATAACTAAGTAAATCTAATTTATGCTTTGTTTCCGGTAGTTCTTCACCTGGATCCATATGGTTTCCTAAACCTCTCCAATGACAAACCCATTTCATATAGTTAATTATATGCTCTCCAGCTAATTTTTCTGCTTCTTCCATAGTTTCCGCAACAAACATATCTCTAACTAAAGATATACCTTCTCCTAATGGAACTTCTCTATCTTCAGCTTTAGATTTTGCATCTCTATAAATTTCAAACCTAGTCCTTAAAGCTTTTACAGTTGGGATCCACATTATTGTATTTAAGCCATTTTGAGCAGCCCACTCAATTGATCTTGCACCATCAACAACTTGCCATATAGGAGGATGAGGCTGTTGTTTTGGTTTTGGTAAAATACTAATTTTTTTTATTTCATTTGTTTTTGTGTCTAAATATTCTTCACTAGGAGGACTCATATCATGTTGCCAAGTAAACCCAGGAGTAGGGTAAGTGTAAAACTCACCTTGGTGATTAAAAAACTTTTCAGTCCATGCCTTTTTCATTATTGTTAAAGTTTCATCAAATAACCTAAAATTTTTAGCTTGGTCTTTTAAGTCAGCTTCTTTATTCATATTTATGGCCTCCCTTCCATAAATCCCTCTTCCAATACCAACCTCAACTCTTCCATTTGATAATTGATCAAGTAAAGCTATATCTTCTGCAAGACGTATTGGATTATGAAATGTAATTACATTACAAGCTTGGCCAATTCTAATTTGTTTAGTTCTAGCTGCAGCATCAACACCCATCATTAATGGATTTGTGCAAGACTCCATTCCTTCATGATTAAAGTGATGCTCGGTATACCAAATTGAGTCCCAATTATTTTCATCACAATAAGTGGTTATCTCTTTAGTTTCGTCTAATAATTGATTGTATGGTTTATGACTCCAGTTAGTAGTATTACAAAAATATCCAAATTTCATTCAAACCTCCTTAAATTATTAAATTTAAAGACATGCCTGATCCCACTTTCGTATTCTAAAGAATTAACGACGAGTTATGTACTGCTTTACTAAATTCTATTTTAACTAGTTTCTTTAATCAATAAATATTTAATAGCTATAATATTACTAATTTTTAACTATTCGTAGGTAATTTCTTTAAACCCTCCCATTTTTTTAGGCAATAGATTTTTTACATACCAAAGCCACCTGGAAATAAATCTATTGTTAGAATTGAAACCTATGTTAACTGGATGATCATTTTGTTTTATTTCTGTAAAAATTTTTGCCGCTGAAATTACATTTGTTTTTACGTATGTAAGACCATGGCATTTAGATAAAATTAACGACTCCATTAAAGATTCTTTTCCTAATAGATACCTGTGGTTTTCTCTAGGGTAATCTTTAAAAGCAGGAACATGTGATGAAAAGAGGTTTATATGTACTCTATAAGTATCTAGAAAAGATAGTTTTTCACCGTAATACTCTTTTAATTTATTAAGAAATAATTTTTCTTCAGTACATAAAAAAATTTTATTATAATTAAATTTTTTCATTAAATAGTTTATATTTTCAATCATAATTTTAGGAGTAAGACAGAAAGCATGTCTAGGACAAGTTTTATAATTTGTTCCTCTAAAATGTACTCCTAGAATTTTATCTGAAGTGTTAAATGAATTTTTAAAAAAAATATTTGCTTCTTCATAAAAATTTTTTTTAGGTTTAAGATAATGTCTGATTTTCAATAGATCGGGGCTATCTAATTCTAAAATATAATTTTTTGACTCTGCGCTATCAATTTTAAACTCGTTTTCGGAAAACATAACATTTTTGCTGTTATATGCATCTTTTAGATTATAAGTGGTTGGTTGATCAAAATAGTACTCCCAAGAATTTTCAGTTCCATTTATTGGATTTAAATCATTATATATAAGGGGAAAATTTAGCATATCAATTATAGGTATAAAATTTTTGCTAGCACATATCTTTAATTCATTTAAAACAAACGTTACATTCGAAAATAGTCCACCGCCTGGGATGTTGCGATTAATTATATAAAAAGTTTTATCTGGGTTTTGGTCACCAAAGTTGTAAATTTTATTAGGTTCATATTCTGAGAATCTATCATTAATATTGCTTTTTATTTCAGGCAACACATCTGCTAATTCATCTCTAAGAAAACTTTTTAAATGTGAAATTATCATAGATACAAAAATTCTTACTTTTTTTAATGATTATATTCAATAAATTTTTATAGACTCCTTATTCAATATATAAATAATCATTTATATATAAGTAAATTTATGAAATTAGATAAAATTAAGCCAAAATTTATTAATAAAAGTAATCCTAGAATTGGATTAATAACATTAGGTAGTGATTTTAGAATTGAAAAAGACTTTAATAATGTGATCTATGGAAAAAATATAGATCTCTTCGTAAATAGAATTCATTGTTACAATCCATTAACTAACGAAACTTTGGCTAAAATGGCAGATGATATTACAAAAGTAACTAAAGAAATTTTACCAGGTGAAAAATTAGATTGTGTTGCATATGGATGCACTTCAGGGACAATAGCTGCTGGATATGACTCTATTGAAAGAAAAATTAATTTAGCAAAACCAAAGACTAAAGTAACAACGCCTATAACCTCTGCAATAAAAATTTTAGAAAAATTAAATATTAAAAAAATATCTGTATTTACACCTTATACACAAGAGATAAATACTTCGATTATAGATTATTTTAAAAAATATGGAATAAATGTAAAAACATTACATTATTTTGATATTGCATCTGATATCGATATTGGAAAGGTTGATGGTAATTATTTGTTTGATGTGTTGTCAAATTTGAATTTAGATGATTCTGAAGCTTTATTCATTTCATGTACAGCATTACCAGCACTAGATCTAATTGATAAATTAGAAAAAAAGTTTAATAAAATTATTTTATCAAGCAACCAAACACTTATTTGGGAAGCGTTAAACTTGGTGGGTAACAAAGAAATAATTAAAGGTTATGGAAAAATTTTTGAGTTACATTAGAAATATTGTTTAAAAGTTTTGTTAATTGAAAGGACCCCATAATCATTTAGTCCACCAATTATTAATTGTAGACCAACGATTAAGATAAATATTAAACCAACATAGGCTATCCAAATATGTTTTTGAATGTAACTTGCCATATATGTAGCTAAAGCACCAGTCAGAACAACTGATAACATTAATCCAAATATCATAAATCCAAAATACCCTTTTGCTGCTGCAACTACACCAATAACATTATCAAAACTAATCATGATATCTGCAAATAAAACTTTTCCAATACTACTAATAAAAGAAGGTTCCTTTCCTTTTTTTGTAGTAGGCTTTACTTTTTTTATATCTAATAAATCTTTTCTTAAATCATTTACTATCCAAATTAATAATAAACCACCTAAAATTTTTATAAAATAAAATTCAAATAAAAAAGTTGCAAAGATTGCAAAAATTATTTTGAAAACAAATGCTCCAATTACACCCCAAAGAATTATTTGTTTCCTATTTTTTGGTACAAAATTTGAGGCAATAGATCCAACAATCACAGCATTATCTGCTGTTAATATAATTGTTATAAAAATTATATTAGTTAGAATTACGAGTTCTTCAATCAAGATTTTTTTATAATATTAGATTAATTTAATTTTTCAATTAAATTAATTCTCAATTTTTTTTAATTCTTTAATTTTTTTATCTAATTCATCATAATCTTCACAATTACAATTTTCTAGTTTTTTTAATCTTTGTTTTGCTTCAATAATATTATTATTTTCTAAATGCAGTTTCCCAAAATAATTGTTAATTTTTATATGGTTTGGATCTACTTCCAAACCTAATGAGTAATAAATTTCAGCATCTAGTACTTTTTTAAGTTTTTTTGATGTAAACCCTAAATAAAAATAAACATTGGCATTAGCTGGTATTTGTTCATTAGCAAGTAAAAAAAATTCTAGAGCTTCTGAATAAAGTTTGTTTGCTTTTTTATATTTGCCTCGATCTTCATATTTTAGAGCTTTGACAACTCTCCTTTCACCTATTGTATAATCACTTAGTCTCTTAAGATTTGGAAGCTCATCTCTTAATGGTGTTCTTTTAGTTTCTGCAGCTAAATTGGGCGGTATAAAAAAAATGAAAAAAATTATTGTTAATAGAAAATATTTTTTAATCATTAAAAAAAATAGTTTAATATTTAGACTTTTTTTTACCTTCAATTATTTCTTTTAATTCTTTATATTCTTCACAATTGCAACTTTTTAAAATTTCTAATCTTTCTTTTGCCAAATCAATTCTATTTGTAACAAAATATAATTCACCAAGGTATTCATTTATACCATTATGATTAGGATCAATTTGAAGCCCTAACAAGTAAAACTCCTCTCCCTTTTTAAAGTCTCCAAGCTTTCTAGTTGTAAACCCAAGATAATTT
>JACWDR010000012.1 GCA_014653975.1 Pelagibacterales bacterium SAG-MED20 | reverse complement strand
AAAAAAATTGGATTGGTAAATCCTTTGGTTGTGAAATCAATTTTGAAATTGAGGGAAATTCCGAAGTAAAAAACATTAAATGTTTTACAACTAGACCAGATACATTATTTGGATTTTCGTTTTTAGCTGTATCTGTTGATCATTCAATATCCAAATTTTACGAGGATGATAAAGAATTTATTAAGTTTAAAGAAAAATGTGCAAAAACTGGAACAACGGAAGAGTCTATAGCTCAAGCAGAAAAAATTGGGTTTAAAACCAACCTGACCGCAAAGAACCCTTTTGATAAAACGAAAACTGTTCCAGTTTATTTTGCAAACTTCGTTCTTATGGACTATGGGTTTGGAGCTGTTTTTGGTTGCCCTGCTCATGATCAAAGAGATCTAGATTTTGCATTAAAGTATAAACTACAAGTGAATACAGTTGTTAAACCAACGGACTCTGATCTTTCGTTTAAAGTTAAAGACGAAGCTTACACTGGGCCTGGGGTAATTTTTAATTCCAAGTTTTTAGATGGATTAAAAGCTCCTGATGAATCAATATTAAAAACTATAGAAATCCTTGAAGAGAAAAAAATTGGAATAAAAAAAATTAATTTTAGATTAAAAGACTGGGGGGTTTCAAGACAAAGGTATTGGGGATGCCCAATTCCTATTGCCTATAATAAGAACAATGAAATAGTTAAAGTGCCTCTAGAAAGATTACCAATTAAACTTCCAGAAAATATAAATTTAAAGACTAGTGGAAACCCATTAGATCATCAGTCAGAATGGAAAAAAATAATAATTGAAGACCAAAACTGCGTGCTTGAAACTGATACTCTTGACACATTTGTGGACTCTTCTTGGTATTTTTTAAGATTTTGTTCCTCAAATGAGAAGAGCAATGGATTTAACATAGAAGAAGCTAACTATTGGATGCCAGTGGATCAATACATAGGAGGCGTTGAGCATGCAATTTTACATCTCTTATATTCTAGATTTTTTTTTAAAAGCTTTGAACTACAAAAATCATGCATTAAAAATAGATGAACCATTTAAAGGTTTATTTACACAGGGAATGGTTTGTCACGAAACTTATAAAGATAAAAAAAATAATTGGCTAAGTCCTGATGAAGTTTTTTCAGAAGATGGAAAAAATTTTTACATTAAAGAGAATAAATCTGAAAAAGTATTAGTCGGCCCCGTTGAGTCTATGTCTAAATCAAAAAAAAATACGATCGATCCAGAAAAAATAATTGAAAATTACGGTGCAGATGCAACAAGACTGTTTATATTATCAGACAGTCCTCCAGAAAAAGATGTACAATGGTCTGATCAAGGAATTATCGCTTCATATAAATTTATACAAAAATTTTGGGGTCTGCATAAAAAAATTTTAGAAAAAACTAAGAAACAAAAAATATCAGAAGATTTTGATGATAAGATTGAGGAGTTTACCAATCAAATAATCAATAAAGTTAACTTTAGCTTAGAAAAATTTAGCTACAATGTTATAATAGCAAACTTACATGAAATTTATAATTTTTATAGTAAGTTTAACAGCTCAGATTTAGCAAAAAAAAATTTACTTGATAACTATATAAAAATATTAATAATTATGTTGCCTATAGTGCCTCATCTAGCTTCAGAGTGCCTAGAAGAAGTCTCTAGTAATAAAAAATTTAGTTGGCCCTCAGTTGATACTAGATTTCTTCAGACAAAAAAATGTAATATAGTAATCCAAATTAATGCAAAAAAAAGGGCAATAATTGAAATAGAAAATGGTGTTTCAGAAGAAAATTTATTACTAAAAATTAAAGAAAGAAAAGAAGTACAAAAATTTTTAGAAAATAAAAAGATTATTAAAAGTATATTTATAAAAGATAAACTTATAAACTTAATTGTTAAATAATGATAAAAAAAATTGTTATATTTTTACTAATTACCACATTGATGAGTTGTGGATACACGCCAATATATTTAAAAAAAAATAATTTCAATTTATCTATTAAAGAGTATGAATTATTAGGTGAAAAAAAGATAAATAGACAAATTGTTTCATTATTAAATTTAAAGAAAGATGATAAAGAAAAATCTCAATACACATTAAAACTGAATAGTCAAAAAATATTAGAAGATGTTGCAAAAGATAAGACTGGAAAAGTAACTATTTATAAATTGATCTTAAATGTAGATGTAGAATTAAGTGAAAACGAAAAGTTAATAAAAGAAAAAAATTTCATTAAAAGTTTTATATTTAAAAATTCTGACAACAAATTCGATCTTATGCAATATCAAAAAAATATTGAAAACAATCTAATAAATAAACTTTCTGAAGAAATTATTATTTTTTTAAACACATAGTTTATGATCATAAAATCATATGAGATTTTTAAAATAGATTTAAAAAAAAATCGTTTCTTTTTATTTTATGGAGAAAACGAAGGATTTAAAAACAAGTTATAGATGAAAAATTTAAAAAACTTTACACTAAAAATAGTTATACTTATACAGAAAATGAAATTCTTCAAAATCAAGAAGGTTTTTTAGAAAATATTTTAACAAGATCGTTTTTTGAAAGTGAAAAATTATTTATTATAACCAGAGTAACAGATAAAATTAAAGACTTAATCGAAAATATTTTAGAAAGAGAAATTGAAGATCTAATTGTAATTTTAAATTCACATATTTTAGAAAAAAAGTCAAAAATAAGAGCTTTATTTGAAAAAAATAAAAACACTGTTTGTATACCGTTTTATGAAGACAATACTCAGACCTTATCAACAATAACTAATAGTTTTTTTAGAGACAACAAGCTTCCTATTTCACAACAGTCAATAAATTTAATTGTCCAGCGCTGTAGAGGGGACAGACTAAATCTACAAAATGAATTAGATAAAATAAAAAGTTTTGCTCAAAATAAAGCTAAGATTGAAATTGATGATCTTTTAAAACTGACCAATTTAGCTGAAAACTACTCGGTTTCAGAACTAATAGATAATTGTTTAGCAAAAAATAAAAAAAAGACTGTTAATATTTTAAATGAGAATAATTATTCTTTAGAGGACTGTATCTTAATAATTAGAACTTTTTTAATAAAATCAAAAAGATTACTTAGATTAACTGAAGGTATGAATTATAAAAAAAATATTGATGATGTTATTTTATCATTCAAACCAACAATTTTTTGGAAAGATAGAGAAATAATAAAACAACAAATTAAAAACTGGCCTTATGATAATGTGAAAAAACTAATTTATAAAATTAACGAAACTGAACTTTTAATGAAAAAAAATTCTAATAGCTCTTTAAATATTTTATCAAATTTTATTATAGAGCAATCAACAATAACTAATAATTAGATTTAACAATTTCAATTATCTTATTTAACTGATCAATATCTTTATATTCAAAGATTATTGAACCTTTATTATTTTTTTTATTTTTAATTGAAACATTGAGACCAATTTTTTCTGTTATTGAATTTTCAAGAGCCTGTAAATTAGTATCTTTGGCCTTTTTTAAAGAATGTTTTCTTACTTTAAAAATTTTTACAAAATTTTCTGACTGTCTAACAGAAAGATTTTTTTCGATTATCTTGTTAGCAACAAAGGTTACATTTTCTAGACCAACTAAAATTTTAGCGTGCCCTGGTGTTAATTTTTGTTTTTCAATTAACTCTAAAATTTGATCAGGCAATGTAAGTAACCTTAGGCAGTTAGTTATATAACTTCTACTTTTACCTATAAACTTTGCTACTTTTTCTTGATCATATGAAAATTCATGAATAAGTCGCTGATAACCTCTAGCTTCTTCTATCGCGTTGAGATCGTGTCTTTGAATATTTTCAACTATTGCAAACTCTAGAGACTTTAAATCATCTACTTCAGTAATAACAACTGGTACTTCATGCAAACCTGCTTTTTGTGCAGCAAGCCACCTTCTCTCTCCAGCTATTATTTCATATTTTGATTTCTCATCTTTAGATTTTCTAACAATAATTGGCTGTATTATACCACGTGCTCGAACTGAGTTTATTAAATCTTGTAAATTTTCTTCATCAAAAGTTTTTCTAGGCTGAAATTTATTACTAACTAAATCACTTATTGATAATTTATTAGTATTTACCTCTGATTTTGTTTCACCGATTAACGATGAAAGCCCTCTGCCCAAACCTTTTTTGATTTTATTAGTGTCCACTATGCTGCACTCCCGATTTTTTTCTCTTGATTAATGAATTCATCTGTAAAATTAAAATATGACTTACTTCCTGGACAGGATTTATCATAAATCAATACTGGCATACCGTGTGAAGGTGCTTCTGATAATCTAACATTTCTAGGTATAACAGTTGTATAGACTTTATCGTTAAAATAATCTCTAGCTTCTTTTTCAACTTGAGATGAAAGCTTATTTCTTTTATCAAACATTGTTAAAAGAATTCCTCTTATTTTTAAATCTGGATTTAAATTTACCTTAATCCTATCAATTGTTTTTATCAATTGAGTTAACCCCTCTAAAGCAAAAAATTCAGTTTGTAGAGGTACCAAAAGTGAGTTTGACGAGACCAATGCCATTATAGTTAATAAACTCAATGATGGAGGACAGTCTATAAGGATGTAATCATAAAATGCTCCAGAATTGTTTAAATATGAGGCTAATTTAACCTTTAATAAGAAGGCTCTATCACTATCTCCAGCTGTTTCAACCTCCAAACCAGATAAATCTACATTAGACGTCACAATATCTAAATTTTTAAAATTAGTTTTTTTTATTACCTCTGATATATTTTTGGTGCCACTTAAAACACCATAAATTGTTTCACTTGAATTTTCCATATTTGATAAGCCAAGTCCAGTTGTTGCATTACCCTGAGGATCAAGATCAATTACTAAAATTTTTTTTTCTTGTTTTGTTAAACCTGCTGCTAAATTTATTACTGTTGTTGTTTTCCCTACTCCTCCCTTTTGATTTATAACAGAAACGATTTGCATTTTAATTTCTAATCCTTCTTTTTATATTTTTTATATTCAGTAAAAACGAATCTTCACTTGTCTTGCTATTTTTTTTTTCAATTTCAAAATCCCATTCTGCTAAAGTTTCCTCTAACATTTTTTTTCCACTTTTACCCATAAAAATAATTAAGTTTTTGTAATTTTTAAAATTTTTAAAAACTAAATCTATAACTACTGGCAACGGCTTAAAAGCCCTTGATATTATTGTTCCCGAATTTAGTTCTACTGAGTCAAAAATATTTCTTTGAATAACCTTAGTATTCAAGTTTAACTTTCTTGACACTTCTCTTAAAAATGAACTTTTGTGATAACTCTTTTCATATAAATTAATTCTCATATTCTTTTTTTCATTTTTTATCATTATTGCGATTACTATTCCTGGAAAACCACCGCCTGTACCTAAATCATAGGTTGTATTTGAATTAAAATCAATAAATTCAAAGGCTTGTGCAGAATCAATAATATGTCTATCTCTAATTACCTCTATTTTAGCTGTTTCTTTACTAATTATGTTAATTTTATTATTTTCTTTCATTATCATAGATATAAATTTTTCAAAGTCCAAACAAGTTTCACGTGAAACATTTAGATATTTAAGTAAAGAGTATTTTTCAAAAATTTCATCCATTAAGCTATTTGCTTAATAGACTTTCTTTTAACATGTGACAACAAAATATATACCGCTGCAGGTGTGATTCCGTCAATTCTAAGGGCTTGGCCCATTGTTTTTGGTCTGATTAGCTTAAATTTAGCTTTAACCTCATTTGATAAGCCTGAAAGTTTATCATAATCAATTTTTTCAGGTATTAAGAGATTTTCATCCCTTTTGAAAGCAAGAATATCAGCTTTTTGCTTCTTTAAATAGCCTCTATAATGAGCATTTATTTCAATCTGTTCATCAATTTTTTTATCAAAAAAAGGTATTTTTTGCCAAATTTTTCTTATTATATTCATATCCACGCCTTTTTGAGTTAAAATTTCATCTGAAGATCTTAAAACTCCATCTTTAGCAATTTTTATGCCAAAGTTCTCAGCTTTGTTGGGAGATATATAAGATTTTTGCATTTTATTAACTATATTCGATATTTTCGACGATTTATCTAAATATAAATATTTTCTATTATCAGTGATTAAACCTATTTTTACACCCTTATTAGTTAATCTTTGGTCAGCATTGTCTGCCCTTAAACTTAGTCGATATTCAGCACGTGAAGTAAACATTCTATAAGGCTCTGCAACTCCTTTAGTTACTAAATCATCTATCATAACTCCAATATATGCATCAGATCTATCTAATATAAATGGTTCATGACCTTTAATAGATAGTGCTGAATTTATTCCAGCGATAAGTCCTTGAGCAGCAGCCTCCTCATATCCTGTAGTTCCATTGATTTGTCCAGCAAGATAAAGGTTATTTATTTTCTTAGTTTCAAGGGTTAAAAAAAGCTCTCTTGGATCTACGTAATCATATTCTATAGCATAACCAGGTCTTATAATTCGGACATTTTCTAAACCACTGATATTGTTACATATTTCTTGTTGAACTTCGATTGGAAGAGATGTTGATATGCCATTAGGGTAAATTGTATGATCATTTAGACCCTCTGGCTCTAAAAATATTTGGTGACGACCTTTATCAGAGAATTTTACTATCTTGTCCTCTATTGATGGACAATATCTTGGGCCAGCTCCTTTTATGCTACCTGAGTACATTGCACTTTTTGATAAATTTTTTTCTATAATCTTATGTACCTTATGATTAGTGTAAGTCATCCTACACGATACTTGTTTGTTTATATTTTTTTTTGTCAAGAATGAAAAAAAATAAGGATCATCATCTGCATGTTGTTCTTCTAAATTTTTGTAGTTTATCGTTCTTGAATCTAGTCGGGGAGGAGTTCCTGTTTTTAATCTACCAATTTTAAATTCATATTTTTTTAATTGCTCACTTAATCCTGTTGAGGGTTTCTCATCATACCTTCCCGCTGGTGTTTTTTCATCACCTATATGTATTAAACCATTCAAAAAAGTACCTGTTGTAAGTATTAGCTTACCACATGAAACTTTTTTAGCTCCTTTGGTTTCAAATCCACTTACAGTATTTTTATTGAAAATAAATTTTATTACTGGGTCTGAAAAAACGCTTAAATTACAGTAGTTTAATAGTTTTTCTTGCATATATTTACGATATAATGATCTATCTGATTGGGTTCTTGGTCCACGAACTGCAGGTCCTCTACTTTTATTTAATAATCTAAATTGTATACCTGATTTATCTGCAACATCACCCATAACACCATCGAGTGCATCTATCTCTCTCACCAAGTGACCTTTACCTAAACCACCAATAGCAGGGTTGCAGGACATTTCACCAATTGTCTCAATCTTGTGAGTGAACAAGGCGGTGTTTACTCCTAAACGTGCTGAAGCTGCTGCAGCTTCACAACCTGCATGTCCACCACCAATTACTATTACATCAAAAAATAAATCATTTTTCATAAGTTAAATTTATAGCTGATTAATTAATTTACAAGATACCTGTTATATTTGTAAAATAAGCTATATTTATCAACATTTTTTGAAGAAAAAGTGTTAAAAGTATTGATAAAACGATTACTATTTACCTATACAAAAATCGTTGAAAATACTATCTAATATCTCCTCAACTTCTACTTTTCCAACAATCATACCAAGTTGTCTGGTTGCCAATCGAAGATCTTCTGCTGCTTTATCAAAGTCCTCCGTTTTATTTTTTTCTTTAAAATTTTTTAAATTTTCTAAACATTTTTCAAGATGCTCTCTATGTCTTGCACGTGAAATTAAGATATCCTCACTGACAATAAAATTATTTTTTAATTTATTTTTAATTTTTAAAATTAAAGCATCTAAATTTAAATTATCTTTTACAGAAATCAAAACGTGCTCAAGTTTTTTTAACTCTGGACTCAGGTCTTTATCTATAAGGTCAGATTTATTTATCACTAAGATTGAATTTTCATCCATTAAATTACTCAAAAAGCCCTGAAAATCAACACTTTTAGCTTCAATAACTATTAACTTTAGATCCGCATCTTCTGCCTTATCTAATGCTAATTTTATTCCTTTTTTTTCTATTTCGTTTTTAGATTCTCTAATTCCAGCAGTATCTGAAATAACAACAGGGTAACCATCGATGTTTAGATGTGTTTCTACAACGTCCCTAGTTGTGCCCGCTATTTCTGAGACTATTGCAACATCTCGATTTGAAAGATGATTTAGTAAACTTGATTTTCCAACATTAGTTGGTCCTAAAATTGCAATTTTAAAACCCTCCCTGATTTTTTCTCCAACTTTTTGATCACCCAAAATTTTTTCAATATCTGAAGAAACTTCACTAGAAATTTTTTTAATATAACTCAAAATATCTTCAGGTAGATCCTCATCAGGAAAATCTATCTTGGCCTCCACATGTGACAAAATTTTTAAAAGTTTATCTCTTAATTGATTAAATTTGTCTCCTGATTTACCGCTCATAATTTTTACTGCTTGTCGTCTTTGGATTTCAGTTTCAGAAGAAATCAAGTCAGCAATACTCTCCGCTTTAAGTAAGTTTATTTTTCCATTTTGGAAAGCTAGTTTTGTAAACTCACCAGGTTCAGCAAGACGACAATTTTCTATTTTTGAAATAGAGTTATGTAGACTATCTATGACTGCTTTGCTACCATGTACGTGGAATTCCACCATATCCTCTCCTGTGTAGCTCTCAGGACCGGGAAACCATATAATTACACCTTCATCAATAAGCTCAGAAGTGTTGATTTTATTGATTTTTCTGAGTGATGCCAATCTTGCTTTTGGCGGGCCCTTTCCTGTTAAAAGCTTAATCACTTTTAAAGTATCATTGCCTGATACTCTCACAACGGCAATGCCGGACATGCTTGGCCCAGAAGATAAAGCATATATTGTCATTAGTTCATTATAACCTGAAATTAGTCACAATATAAATATCTAAATATTCTTATTTTGAAGAGTATTTTGACCAAATTTCATTTAATAATTTAGAAAATTCTTCTCCAAAATTTTTAACATCGAACAACGGAGAATTAAATGCTTTTTGTCTTAAGGAGTTTCTAACATTTGCCAAATTTTCATATTCTTTTGAAATAGTTACAGCCTTATCAATATAATCATTCTTATCACTTGCTATAAACTCTGGCATTTTTAAATTTAAATTTATACTTTCACCACATCTTGATGTAAAATTGCTTCCTTTTAGTGTTAGCACAGGCACACCCATCCAAATTGACTCGATTGAAGTAGTTACACCAGAGTAGGGGAATGTGTCTAAAGATAGATCAACCTTATTATACATTTTATAATGATTCACCCTTTCTTTTTCTTTCGATAAAAAAATAATTCTTGAACTATCGATTTTATGATTTTTAAAACTTTTTAGGATATTTTCTTGTGCAATTTCTGCATCATTACTTGGAGCCTTTATTAATAATTTAGAATTGCTTACTTTTAAAAGTATTTTGCTCCATGTTTCAATAACCTCTTCCGTGATTTTTGATGAATTATTGAAACAACCAAAAGTAATGAAATTATTACTTAAGTAAGGTAAATTTTTAATCTCAACATTGGGCTCAATTCCTGAATGACAATTCCAGATTTTCGGCATTTTTATAATTTTCTCTGAATATAGATTTTCTTCATTTTCTTTTATAAGATTTGGATCTGCTATAATATAGTCTATCTCATCAATACCTGTTGTGTTAGTATAACCCATCCAAATTGCTTGCACTGGTGCGGGCTTATACTTCATAATTGTAAATCTATTTCTTGCAAAATATCCAACTAGGTTAATTAAAATATTAATTTTATTATTACGAATTAAATTGGCTGCATCAATATCGCTTAAATCTGAAAGATTGTGCCAACTATCAAATGTTTCCATTAAAGAATTAGAAACAGAGTCTAATTCCACTATTTTTCTTAAATTAAAAGCATGTATTTTAAAGTTTTTTTTCTTTAGCTCATTTAAAGTTCCAAATAAAAAATCAGTGACAGAATGTTCTATAAAATCTGGGGATATAAATCCTATATTTAAATTTTCAGAATCCTTATTAATCTGATAATTAATTAAGCCATCTAAATCGGTTGGTTTAAATTGATCATTAATTTTTTTACAATAATTTAAATATTCAATTTGAGAAAAATTAGAAGAGTAATTTAAAGATGTTAAAAAGTGAGCTGAGCTATCTTTGGATAAATCCTGTTTATCAGCCATTTCTTTATACAATAAGAGAGCATCATCAATTTGACCAATAAAAAAAAATATTCTGGCAAGTGTTTCATATACTTTTTTATTATAGCCTTTGTTTTTTTTAAATTTTTTTAAATCTTTAAAAATGTTATCAAAATTTCTTAGCTTTAAACTTACATGGCCCAAATTACACATTGCATCAATATAATTAGGGTTTTTTTCATATGAATCTTTGAAAAGTTTTCTAGCTTCCTCAAAATCTTTTTCAACGAAAGATGGTTTTTGTAATTTTACAACACCCAGCATATTTGCAAGAAATGCTGATCTATCTTTAAAATTAGAAATACTTTCAATTTCAAACTCCAAATCAAAAAATTTTTTTTCTTCAAATAGTTTTATTAATTTTATTTTTTGTTCCTGACTTAATGTAGTCATTAAAAATTACTAGGCTGGTTTATTCATTGAGTTAAAAAACTCAGCATTATTTTTTGTATCTTTCAGTTTTGAATTAATAAATTCAATTGCATCCATAGTTCCCATTGGGGCAATAATTCTTCTAAGTACGTTCATTTTTTGAAGATCATCTTTGTTAAATAAAAGTTCCTCTCTTCTTGTTCCAGATTTTGTTATATCTATTGCAGGATAAATTCTCTTCTCTGCGATTTTTCTATCTAATACTGTTTCACTGTTTCCGGTTCCCTTGAATTCTTCAAAAATAACTTCGTCCATTCTACTACCTGTATCAATTAATGCTGTTGAAATAATCGTTAAAGATCCTCCTTCTTCAATATTTCTTGCAGCACCAAAAAATCTTTTTGGTCTTTGTAATGCGTTTGCATCAACTCCACCAGTTAAAACTTTTCCTGAACTAGGAATTACAGCATTATAAGCTCTTCCCAGTCTTGTTATCGAGTCCAATAAAATCACAACATCTTTTTTATGCTCAGTTAATCTTTTAGCTTTTTCAATTACCATTTCTGCAACAGCAACGTGTCGAGAAGCAGGCTCATCAAATGTAGAGCTAATAACCTCTCCTTTAACAGTTCTTTGCATATCTGTTACTTCTTCTGGCCTTTCATCAATTAATAAAACCATCAAATAACTTTCAGGATAATTGTTGGCTATTGATTTAGCGATGCTTTGCAAAATCATTGTCTTACCTGCTTTGGGAGGTGAAATAATTATTGATCTTTGTCCTTTTCCGATAGGACTTACAAGGTCTATTAATCTTGGGGTTAGATCTGGTTTTTTTTCTATTTTTGTTGTTTCAACCTCCATAACAAACTGTTTGTTTGGATAAAGTGGGGTTAGGTTATCGAAAGCAATTTTGTGTCGGGCCTTTTCTGGTTCTTCAAAATTTATTTTACTAACTTGTAATAAAGCAAAATATCTCTCACCTTCTTTTGGAGCTCTTACAGGTCCTTCGACAGTATCTCCTGTTCTTAAACCAAATTTTCTTATTTGGCTTGGGCTTACATAAATATCATCTGGTCCAGGTAAATAATTTGACTCCATGGCTCTTAAAAAACCAAATCCATCTTGGAGCAACTGCAAAACTCCTGCTCCCGTTATTTCCTCTTTTTCTGCTACCTTTTTTAATATTGCAAATAAAATTTCTTGTTTTCTCAGTGTGCTAGCATTTTCAATACCAAGTTCCTCGGCTTGTGTAATTAACTGTTCAGACGATTTTAGTTTTAGTTCTTGAATATTCATTTAATGGGATTGTGTTAAAGATTTGTAAGATGATTTAAATATATATACTCTTTTAAGTATTTCAAGCCTAGATAGGCTTAAAAACAACAATAAAAACAATAAAAATAAGCAATATTGTTGGCACTTCATTGATTATCCTAAAAAATTTTGAAGTTTTGCTATTTTGATCATGATTAAAATCTTGAAGAAGTTTTGCTAAATAGAAATGATAACCAGTTAACAAAATAACTAAAAATAGCTTCAGCTTAACCCAGACTGTAGATAAAACCTCAAAACCTAAACTTGAGATTAAAACTAAACCAAAAATCCAAGTTAAGATCATTGCAGGCATCATGATATAAAAATATAATTTTTTCTCCATTATTTTAAAAACTGAAGAAATATTTTTATCTTTTAAATTTTCAGCATGATAAACAAAAATTCTAGGCAAATATAAAAGGCCTGCCATCCATGAGATTACAGCTATAAGATGCAAACTTTTTAGTAACAAGTAACTATTCATAACTTAAACATGGACATTTTTTAAAATTAGATGGACATTGAGTTTTTGGTGAATAAAGACCTTCGTTAAATTTATACTCTTCTTTTTTGATAATTAATTCGGACATAGCTTTTATAAAATCCTCATTTACACCAAGTGCTGGAACTCTAGTATAATTTTTACAACCGTTGGCATCTGCTAATTGCTTATACTCAATATCTAATTCAACTAAGGTTTCAGAATGCTCTGAGACAAATGCTATGGGAACTAATACTATATGTTTTTGAATCTTTGAGTTTTTAATTATTACATCTTCAGTCGAAGGCCCTATCCATTTTAAAGGCCCAACTCTACTTTGATAACTTAAAACCCAGTCTAAATTTTGATCACCCAAGTTTTCTACTATCTTTTTAACAGACTGTTCAACTTGCCACTGATATGGGTCTCCTTTTTTAATATTTTTTTCTGGTAAACCGTGAGCAGAAAAAATTAATTTAAAATTTTTAAGATCTTTAATTTTCTTAATTATTTCTTTGGTGTGAGCATTTATAAAATTTAAGTCCGTTGGATAACAACAAATAGTACTTGTTTTAATATTGAAATTGTTTTTTTTACATACATCTCTCCATTCTTTAATTGAAGAGCCGGATGTTGCAGCTGAGTATTGAGGGTATAAAGGCAATAAAATGACTTCTTCAGGACCAAACAGCCTTACCTCTTTAATCACATCTTTGGCTCGTGGATCCCAACATCTCATAACAACAAAACATTTATATTCAACTGGTGTTCCTGTTTGATTCAATTTCATTTCAAGAGCATCTGATTGTTCTGTGGTCAATTTTAATATGGGTGAAGACCCGCCTAACTCTTCATAAATTTTTTTAGCAACAGGCGCCCTCCTTTTAGAAATTAATTTTGCCAAAGGAAATCTTAAAATAGTAGGTAGATTTAATATTGCTGGATCATTAAATAAATTAAATAAAAAAGGCTCAACACTTTCTATTTTATCAGGACCACCAAGATTAAATAATATAATTGCTTTTTTCATCTAATAATCCTTCACCATCTTAACTAAATAATCAACCATATTAGGATTTGTTTCTGGTAAAACCCCATGGCCTAAATTAAAAATATACGGGTGGTCTTTGAAAATTTCTAAATATTTTAATGTTTCTTTTTTTAAATTTTCAGCGCTTGATAATAAAACTTTAGGATCAAGCCCTCCTTGAATGGGGATATTTATTTCTCTTGATATAGAAATAGGATCTACGCTATAATCAATACTAATAGCATCAGGTTTAACAATATCACAATAATTTTTATAGTTTTTTATTTCTCTTGGAAAGCAAATTACTGGTGTATTCAAAGATTTAACATAATTAACAAGATTTAACGTGGGAATATAAACGTAGTTTGGTAGATCTTTTTCTTCTAACAAGCCAGCCCAACTATCAAAAATTTGAATTACAGTAGCGCCATTTTTTATTTGATGGTTAATATGTAATTTTAAAAATTTTTCCACAATTATTAAAATTCTATTGATTAAAAATTTATCTTTAAAAAAATCTTTTATTAATTTTTTTTTTGGTGAACATTTATTAATCATATAAACCAAAAGTGTCCATGGTGCTCCTACAAATCCTATTAGATTCTTATTTTTAATTAAATTGTTTCTACTTACTTTTTCAATTGATTTATAAATTGGATATAATTTTTGAAAAAAATCAATCTCATCAATTTTTAAAATTTCATTTAAATTTAAAGGACCTAATTGTGGTCCAAAATCTTTTTTAAATTCTATTTTTTGATTTAATCCATAAGGTAGCATTAAAATATCTGAAAAAATTATTGCAGCATCTAATTCGAATCTTTTTAAAGGCTGAAGTGTAATTTCTGATGATAAATCTTCATTTAAACATAAGTTAACAAAATTTGGATTTAATTTTCTAATTTCTCTGAATTCTGGTAAATATCTCCCAGCTTGCCTCATTAACCATATTGGAGTATTTGTAGTTTTTTTATTTATTATTGTATCTTGAATGGGCGCCATGATTATAAGTAAGTATTTAATTATAGTATTAGTTATATAGTATGTGAATAACGGTAATTAAATGTTTTTCACATTTTATACACTATTTGTTAAAAATTAATATTTTATAAAAGTAATGTACATTGTTTAAATTGAAGCTCTATTTAAAATTATTAGATAAAATGTATATTGATAATTAACATATTTGATAATGTTTATAAAAACAGGATTTTACAAAGAAAAATAATAAGCACTATAATTATAAAAAATGTCAAAAATTATACCCAATTATCCACATCTTATTTATGAGTAATACATATCAAATATATTTAATTTCGGATTCCACAGGAGAAACTCTTGATAGAGTTTTTTTAGCAATTAAAGCACAATTTAAAAATATAGAATATGATGTGAAATCTTACTTTTTTACAAGAACAGAAAATCAAGTTACTAAAATTATTGAAGAAGCAGATAAAAATAAAAATTCGATAGTGTTATATACAATTGTTGACAATGATCTTGCAAAATTTTTAGCAAATAAGAGTGACGAAAAAAAAATACCATGTTTTGGTGTATTAGGAAATTTAATACTCAGTTTTTCAAAATTACTAAATCAACAAGCATCGCATGTTCCAAGCGGACAGCACGCTCTTAACGAAAAGTATTATGAAAGAATTGAAGCCATTCAATTTACGATGAATCATGATGATGGTAACTTGGCTGAAGAAATAGATAAATCAGATTTAATATTACTGGGCGTCAGTAGAACAAGTAAAACTCCAACTTCAATTTATCTTGCAAACAAGGGTTTTAAAACCTCTAACATTCCACTTGTTAATGAAGACTCAATACCCAAAACTTTAAAAAACAATCCAAAGATAACTTGTGTTGTTGGCCTAACAACCGAAGCAGAAAGGTTGGTTGATATTAGAAAAAACAGGATGATGACCCTTAAAGAAAGAGAAAATACTAGTTATACAGATATCCAAAAAATCAAAGAAGAGGTAGAGAACGCGAAAAAAACTTTTGCAAAATATAAATGGCCAACAATTGATGTTACAAGGAAATCAGTTGAAGAAGTTGCTGCATCAATAATTAAAATACACGAAATTTACAAAAACAATGCTTAATCAAATTATACTCGCCTCAAAAAGCAAGGTAAGAAAAAAAATTTTACATGAAAATGATATTGATTGTGTTGTTGAACCATCAAATGTAGATGAAGACAGTGTTAAAAAAAGTCTATTGAAAGAAAAAGCATCACCAGAAATTATTTCTAAAAACCTCGCTGAGTTAAAAGCTAACATAATAAGCCAAAAGAGGACAGGAGAATTAGTTTTAGGAGCAGACAGTGTAATTGATTTGAATGGTAAAATAATTTCAAAACCAATTGATAGAAAAGAAGCTTTAGAAATATTAGAAAGCTTAAACGGTCAAACACACCACTTAATAAGCTCAGTTTGTATATCTCAAAATGGTTCAATGATATGGAGTCATACAGATAAAGCCACCTTAACTATGAAAGAAATGAGTAAAGAAGACCTTAAAAATTATTTAGAAAAAATAAGTGATGAAGCTTTATATGCTTATAATGTTTATCAAATTGAGGGGGAAGGCAGGTCTTTATTTTCTAGGATAGAGGGTGATGAAAATACTATAATGGGTCTACCAGTTAAAAAAATTAAAGAATATTTAAATAATTATAAATGAAAAAATATTTAGTTATAGGAAACCCAATCGATCATTCTTTATCACCACTAATCCACAATTACTGGATGAAGAAACATGGTTTAAAAGATTCTGTATATGAAAAGAGAAAAGTAGAAGAGCAAGATCTGGAAGACATTGTTAATCAAGTTAGAAATGATGAAATAGCAGGTGTAAATGTAACATTACCTTTTAAAAAAAGAATTATTCCTTTTCTAGATAGTTTAGATGATACTGTAACACATTCCAAAACCGTAAATACTTTACTTAACACAGGTTCAAAAACAGTATTAGGACTTAATACAGATGGGATGGGTTTTGAACGAAGCTTTACTATGAAACCAAGCATTGAATATAATGGTAAGAATATTTTTATCATAGGCGCTGGAGGAGTTACATCTTCAATTTTGTTTAGTTTTATTTTGAATGCCAATAAAATTTACATCACCAACAGAACTAAGAAAAAAGCAGAGCAATTAAGAGATGAATATATTGGTATAACGCCTGGAGAAAAGAAAATAGAAGTTATTGATTGGGGAGAAAACCCAAAAATTTGTGATTTAATTATAAACACAACTAGTGTTGGGTTAAAAAACAATGAAAAGTTAGGTTTAGATTTTAATAAATATGAAAACAATAAAAATGTTTTATTTTATGACCTAATTTATAATCCTAAAGAGACAAACTTTCTAAGGGATGCAAGATTAAGAGGCAATAAAACTATGAATGGCGAAATGATGTTTTTAAATCAGGCATTAGTTTCATTTGAAAGGTGGACAGGCATTAGTCCACAAATTGACAATGAGGTTATAAAATTATTAGATAATGATTAAAATTGGAGTTTTAGGGGATATAGGATCAGGTAAAAGTTATGTTGCAGAAAATTTTGGTTATCCAGTATTTAGTGCCGATATTGAGGTGGGTAAATTATATAAAGAAGATAGAAAAATTTTTATAAAATTAAAAAAAATTTTACCAAGATATATTTATTCATTTCCAATAAATAAAAAAGAAGTATCTAAAGCAATATTAGCAAATAAATTAAATTTAAAAAAAATTGTCAAAATCGTTCACTTAGAAATAAGAAAAAAAATGAAAATATTTTTAAAAAAAAACAAAAATAAAAAAATTGTAATTTTAGACATTCCTCTTTTATTAGAAAACAAGATTAATAAAAAAAAAGATATTCTGATATTTGTTCAGTCCCAAAAATCAGAAATTTTAAAAAGGCTTAGAAAAAGAAAAAACTTTAATTCAAAACTTTTAAATTTATTTAAAAGTATTCAACTTCCACTTGATTATAAGAAGGAGAAATCTGATTTTATCATTAAAAATAATTTTACAAATGCATCATTAAAAAGAGATATAAAAAGAATATTAAAACAAATTTTATAAATGAAAGAAATAGTATTAGACACTGAAACAACAGGATTGTCAGTTAGTGAAGGTCATAGAATTGTTGAAATTGGTTGTATTGAACTTGATGACCTTGTTCCAACAAAAAATCAATTCCATAGTTATTTAAATCCGGAAAGAAAAGTTTCTGACAAAGCTTTGGCGGTCCATGGATATACAGATAAATTTTTATCCACACAAAAAAAATTTTCTGATGTTGTTGATGATTTTCTTAATTTTATAGAAAATAAAATCCTTGTAATACATAATGCAGATTTTGATTTGTCACATCTTAATAACGAACTAGCATTGCTGGGTAAAAAAAAAATTGATAAAAAAAACGTTGTAGATACTCTTACGCTTGCTCGAGACAAGTTTCCTGGTTCACCAACAAGCCTAGACGCTTTATGTAAAAGATATAGAATAGATAATTCGAAGAGAACACAACATACCGCTTTAATTGATTGTGATTTATTATCTAAAGTTTATATTAATTTATTAGATCAAAAAGAACCTACTTTAAATTTTCAAAATCAAGATAATGTTAAATTTAAAACAGATTTGCGAAAAGACAATTTATATTATAAAAAAATTATTAAGCCTTCAGAGAATGAAATTAAATTGCATAAAGAATATCTAAAAAAAAATTTAAAAAAAAATTATTTTTAATTAAATTTTTCTTTGTAAAGTTTTTCAAAATCTACTTTTTTAGTAAACTTTATATTTGGGTAACCTGAATTTGTGAGCATATTTAAAAAAGCATTTTCAAGTTTTGGATAAATTTTATTTTGTACATCACATAATAAAATTTTTTGTAAAACTTGTTTATCTTTAATTTCATCTTCTATTTTGATAATTGAAGAATAAACTATTTCAAAATTAGCCTTTCTTTCACTTCCTTCTTTGTCAGAAAAAGTAAGAGATGTATTTACTTCTATCACTTTATCTTTTAATGCTTTTGATGTAATTTCAATATTCAGATGATACTTGGAAATATTATCTTTAACATATAGATGCGTCTGGACATCTGGTGTTTCGCTTGACATATCTTTTATGTATTCAGATAATATTTTAAATTTTTCTATTGTCATCTTTATCTTCTATATCTTCATATTCACCATTAATAAAATCTTGATTTGAGTATTTTTGTTTTTTTTTAGTTGAAACTTTTTTAAAAATTAATTTTCTTGTTGGAGGAAAAATAATTAGTAAGCCTAAAAAGTCGGTAGCAAATCCTGGTAAAATTAAAAGTAGGGCAGCAAAAGCTAAAGCCGCACCTGAAATAATTTCATATACTGGTAATTCATTATTTACCATTTGTGACATACCAGACTTCAGAGTATTAAAGCCCTCATAACGAGCATAAATTACCCCTAAAAAAGCAGTAATAAAAATAAGAAATATAGTATTTAGAGCACCTATTTGAGACCCCACTTTTATAAATAGATAAATTTCAATAATTGGAATACCTATTATTACTAATAAAATTGTGCTCATTTGTCCTTAGTCTAAATTGCTAGTTGTAATTAATCAACATACTAAATATTAATAGCATATGAATTATAGTTTTGAATACATAGATATTATTCTTTTAGCAATGATTGCTGGATTTATTTTCCTTCGTTTAAGAGGGATACTTGGAAAAAAAACTGGTTTTGAGGGAAAATTACCTTCACAATTTGAAAAAGAATTTCAAAAATTTAATATAAAACCAAAACCTATAAGTGATAATTTTGATGAAGAGGCTCAAAAAAATTTTTTGAAAGGAGCAAAAATTGCATATGAAACAATTATTACAGATTTTAGTGATAGTGATAATAGATTAATAGCAAGCAAGCCTCTTATAAATAAAAAAATTCATGATCAATTTAATCAGTCACTTATAGATAGAAAAGAAAAAGGGCATTTTGCGGAAATAACTTTTATAGGAATTAAGTCTGCAAAAATTAAAACTCATAAAAAAATAGATAACAATCTAGAAGTTACAGTAGATTTTGTTAGTGAGATGATAACCTGCATTAAAGATAAAGAAAAAAAAATAATTTCTGGGGATTCGCAAAAGATAAAAACTGTTTATGATACTTGGGTTTTTTGTAGAGACACAAGCTCATCAAATCCAAATTGGTTGTTAGTAAATATAATTGAGTAAAAAAATTTCAGATAAAGATAAAAAAGATTGGGAAAACTTTATCTCAAATAAGCAAAAAATTCCGAATAAAGATTTTATTTTTCAAAAAAAAATAAGACAAGAAAAAATAAAAAAAATTGATCTTCATGGATATACTCTTGAAGAAGCAAATAATTCTATTGAAGAATTCATCCAAAATTGTTTTGATGATAAAATCAGATTTCTCCTTCTTATAATCAAGTGGAAGTTGAATACTTTTAAATAAATTTAAAAGTTTTGAATTAAAGTTTTTTCTTTTTCTAAGCCTTTTTAAAATTTCTGATTTTT
>JACWDR010000011.1 GCA_014653975.1 Pelagibacterales bacterium SAG-MED20 | reverse complement strand
TTTTATATACGTTCCAAGTTATTATAATAGTTCTTTAAATGTCCAAAATGAAAAAATAATTAATTTAAATGACAAATATTACTTAGATATTTTAAAGGCAGTCAATGAATTAGAAATCCCGATAATAGATTTAAGAAAAAAATTACTTGAAAAAAATAATGATCCTTTATCTTTACTCCCATTTAGAATGATTGGTCATTTTAATGAATATGGAAATAAAATAATATCAAATTTAATTTTTAGTGAGGTAAAATAATTTAGACTATATAACAAAGCCATTATTAGTCATAGGTGATCTAATAATTTTTTAAGAGTTGCCAAAGTAAAATTATGATAAGAAAAATTAAATAATATGAAAAAAATTTTAATTGTAGGTGCTGGAATACATGGATGTTTTATAGCTAAATATTTAAAAAAATATGATACACAAATATTTTTGGTAGAAAGAAATAAAAATATTTGTGAAGGAACATCAGCATCAACGCACAATAGGGCCAATAGAGGATTTCATTATCCACGTTCAATAACGACAGCTTTAGAATGTAAAAATGCTTATGAGTTTTTCAAAAGAAATTATTCCCACTTATTAAATCAACGACAAAGTTTATATTGCATAGAAAAAAAATCAAAAGTAAATTTTTCAAAATATAAAAAATTCTACAAAAAACTAAAACTCAAGTATGATGTTATTAAAAAATCTAAATTTATTATAAATAAAGATTTAGAAGCTATTACATCTGGTGAAGAAGGCTGTTATGATCATTTTAAAATTGTAAAATTACTAAAAAAAGAAATTAAAAGTAAAAAGATAAATTTTTTTTCAAATTTTGAAATAAAGAAAGTATTTTGTAAAAATGAATTTATTAAACTTACAGATTCTCAAAACAGAAGTATATCAGAAAAATTTGATATCATTATAAACACAACCTACTCTAATTCGAATGAAATATTGAAAATTTTTAAAAATGAAAAAGAAACAATTAAATATAAGCATCAAATAACGGAAGTTGCAGTGGTCAAATCTAATATTAAATTCCCACCTATTACAATAATGGATGGTCCATTTATTACTCTTCTACCCTATCAAGGTGTAAAAAACCAATTTTTACTATATGATGTTGAAAACTCTATACTATCAAAAAATAATAAATCTTTATTAGCTTTTAAAAGAAAAACCAATTTTAAAATAATGAAAAAAAAGTTAGCTAAATATTTAAATTTTATAGAAAAAATTACTTATATAAAATCTTTGTATGGTCAGAGGCCAGTGCCAATTAACGATAAGTTTGCTGATAGATCGACAAAAATATTAAAATCAAAATTCGCAGATGCAAAAATGTTCACATTTAGAGAGGGAAAATATATATCTGCCCCATACATAGCAGATAAATTTGTAAAAAATTTATGCAAAAAAAAGATAATAAACAAATTAAAGCATTAATTGGATATACAGGATTTATTGGTTCAAATTTAAGAAAACTATATAAACCTAATTACAATTATAATTCTAAAAACATATCTAAAATTAAAAATAAAACTTTTGATGTATTATTTTGTGCAGGAACATCATCTAAAAGATGGGTTGCTAATAAGAATCCAAAAGAAGATTTAAATAATATTAAAAAACTAACTAAATCACTGGAAAGTTTCAAAACTAAAAAATTTATTTTAATATCTTCGATTGAAATATATGGCTTACAAAATAATAAAAATGAAAATAATAAAATAAATATAAAATACAATTCGAGTTATGGAAAAAAATAGACTTTACTTAGAAAATTTTATAAAAAAAAAATTCAAAGACTATTTAATTGTAAGATTACCCATAGTTTATGGCAAAAATTTCTGTAAAAATGTAATTTATGACCTTCTATATAAAAATGAGATTGAAAAACTTAATGCCAAAGATTTAATACAAATCTATAACGTCAAAAATTTAAAAAAAGATATCAACTTTTGTTTAAAAAAAGGTATTAAAGAATTGAATATAGCAACAGAACCAATTTCATTGGGTTATATTGCCAAAAAAGTATTTGAAGTTGATCTGCCAAAAAAAAAAGGAGCTCGATTAATGAGAATGAAAAGTGTTTATCACAAGAATGATTATTTTTATAGAAAAAATAAAATTATATCTGAACTGATAAAATTTTGTAAAAATTAATATTATATGAAATTATTAATATCTAATATTGCCTGGAAAAATAATGAAAATGCCAAAATTGTAAAACTTTTAAATAAAAAAAAAATTGAACTATTGGAATTTGCACCAGATATTTTATTATCAAAAGATTATTCAAGGAAGAATTTGATTTTTACTAAAAAATCCTGGAGTATAAAAAATATAAAATTATATTCAATGCAATCAGTGCTTTATGAAGTTAATAATGCATTCCTGTACGGAAATAATCAACAAAGAAAAAACTTTGTTCAAGAAATTTTAAAAAAAATTGATATTGCTAAAACCCTTGGAACAAAAGTAATTATATTTGGCTCACCAAAAAATCGAAAAACATTTAAAAAAAGTAAGTATGTATTAGATAAAATTGGATTAAAAATTTTTAAACGAATTGCAGCATATGCTAATAAAAAAAAAATTATTTTTTGTTTAGAAGCAAATCCAAAGATATATCGAGCTGATTATTTAAACAATACAAGTGATGTGATATCTATTGTAAAGAAAATTAATAATAAATATCTAAAAATTAATTTAGATTTAAGCACTATTATATACAATAGAGAAAATATTAAAAAAATTATTAAAGAAAATATTTCTTTAATTGGACATGCACAAATTAGTGCTCCATACTTACAAAATATATTAAAATATAAGAAAAAAATTAAAGAATTGGTAAAAATATTAAAGTTAAACAATTACAAAAAAAATATATCAATAGAAATGACTAGACCAAAAAAAAATTCTCATAAACAAATAGAAAAATCTATTGATTATGTAAAAAAACTAATTACGATTAATTAATGAATTTGTAAAAAAAGATTTATGATTTCTTTTCTAAAAAATAAGGTGCTTAAATTTTTCTTTAATAAGAAGTCAATTAAATATTCATTTATATTTTTTTTATTTATCAGTATTGGGTTTCTTTTGGGAAATCACTTTTCTTTTGAAGGTAAAAAAGGATTTAATTGGGAGGGGGCAAAAACATTTAACACTTACATAAAAAAAAAGTATTATGTACAAAAAACTGTCAACCCATTAGACCTAAATTCAAAGAATATAGAACTTAAAGATAGAAAAATACCAAAAGATGCAGATCTTAAAGGGTTTTGGAGTCCACCATTTGATTGGCCAGTGATTGCTGTGCATTCTATTTTATTACCTGACGAAACTGTAATGACCTTTGGATCTTATGGAATAAAAGAAAAAGAAGAAGGAAAAAATATTAGTCAAAATAAGAAGTTGAAGCTTACAGATAATTTCGAACTTGAAAGAGATAAGGGAACCAAACAATGGAAACATCATGATGTTCTGTCGGGTGTTGATTTTGTAATATGGGATCCAAAGAAAGGAATTGATAAAAGTAGTCAAAAAGTTTTTCATAGACCTATAGTTTTAGATGCTTTTTGTTCAGTGGTAAGAGTTTTCGATAATGAAAATGTATTTATTTTGGGCGGCAATTTAGAACCTAAACATGGTGCTCCTGATACTCAAAATGCCACTACTTTCTATAATATTAAAACACAAAAATTCACTAAAGGTCGTAATTTAAATTATGATAGATGGTATGGGTCGATTGTTAGAACAGCTGAAAATAGTTTTATCATGGTCGGAGGAGCTAAAATTTTACATCATAAAGAATTAACACAAGATAGAATTAGCCACATTCCAGAAATACTTACATCTAATAAAGATGGGACACTTAGTTGGAAGATACTAAAAGAGGGTGCAAGTGAGGAATTACTTGGTGGTATGAAAGGTGAAGAATGGTCATATCCAAAATTTTTTTTATCCTCCGATGGAAATCCTTTTGGCATATCTTACAATAAACTCTGGGTAATGGATAAAGAAAATAATTATAAAATTTTAAAAGTAGGCGAAATCCCACTTGCAACTGGAGGAATATCAGAAAAAATAATTCATCAAAATCCTAATGATGAAAAAGATTACAAGGAACTATCTGCCTTAACTATAAGTTCACCTGTTGGTGACAAAGGTTCTGCTGTAATGATTGATAAAGACAAAATCTTAATTATTGGTGGTCAACAAAAAGAAACAGGATATGCGGCCTCTAACAAAACTATTATAATTGATATATCCGACTCTTTTAATCCAAAAATAATAAATAAAAAAAGTATGAGTTATCCAAGAGCCTTTGCAGATGCAACTATTTTACCTACTGGAGATGTATTTGTAAATGGAGGAACTGCCGTTTATCAAAGTGCTGATGATGACACCTACTTTAGTAATTTTACTCCAGAAATTTACCAAAGCAATGATGACATTTGGAAAAAAATGTCAAAGTCAAATTTTAGAAGAAACTATCATTCTACTTCTTTATTATTACCAGATGGAAGAATATTCGTTGCTGGGGGAGACGTATGGAATGCTCAACTATTTTATCCACCCTATCTTTTCTCTAAAGACAGTAAGGGTAAAACAGTTTTAGCAAAAAGACCTAAAATTGAAGAATTAAAAAAGGTGATATCAAAAAGAAAAAAACAAATTATGAAAGTTGATGATAGCTCAGAAATAGAAAAAATATCTTTAATAAGTACTGGATCAACAACTCACGCTCAAGCATCTGAATTAAAACATTTGTCTTTAAATTTTAAAAAAATCAATAAAAATCAAATTGAATTTGATATCCCAGAAGATAAGAATACTCTTACTGATGGTACTTATCTAATTTTTACAATATCTAATTCAGGAATTCCCTCTAAAGGTAAAATCACTTATATTAAATAACTATTGAAAAAATTAATCGTTAATTATACCAAAATCCTATTGTTTAATGAAACCAACACTTGTGATCTATCCATAGGAATACACTGAGACTCACTAACTTTTTACTTAAATTAAAAGATAATCAATTATAAATAGAGAATATTAATAATTTTTGATTTTGTTATTAATCATAATTAAAAATTTGTTAATTTTAAAAAGTATATAACCTAATATTTTCAAAAAATACGCAATTGGGACAAAAATTATCCAGAGTAAACACAGACACCCTATTTTAAAGTTTTTAAACATATTTATCAGCTGTGCTTTAGTGAATTAATTAATAATTAGCTAATGAATTTATGATCAGTATGGGTATAACAAATGAATTATGTTCATTAAGGTTTTACAAAGCATAGGATAATGATAAATATCCTATAAATTATGGGAAAAAAATGGCTAATGAAATCAGAGCCTGATATATGGTCCATTGAACACCAAAAAAAAGCTGGTGCTAAGGGTGCTCCATGGGATGGCGTGAGAAATTACCAAGCTGCAAAAAATTTAAAAGCTATGAAAAATGGGGATCTTTGTTTTTTTTACCATTCAAATATTGGAAAAGAGATTGTTGGTGTGATTGAAGTTATTAAAGAAGCTTTTATAGACAAAACTGATAAAGACAGCCGATTCGTGGCAGTTCAAGTAAAGTTTAAGGAAAAATTTAAAAAAAGTATAACCCTAGAAGAGATTAAAAAAATTAAGGCTCTTAGTCATTTAGGGCTTATTAAACAAAGCAGGTTATCTGTTATGCCTATAGATTCTAAAAGCTGGAAAATGTTATATAAGATGAGTAATATTTAAAAATTCATGCCAAAAAAAAGAAAAAAATCCAAAGTTAAAAAAAAGGTTTTAAAAAAAGTTAAGCCTAGAACTAAAAAAAAGGTTTTAAAAAAAGTTAAGCCTAGAACTAAAAAAAAGGTTTCTAAAAATGATGAGGCAAAGGAACTAATTTTTAAAACTAAACCGGAGTGGATAAAAAGTGCTCTAATAAATAAAACTAAATATCAAAAGAAATATTCAGATTCTATTAAAAATAATAATGAATTTTGGAAAAAAGAAGGAAAAAGAATAACTTGGATTAAGCCTTATAAAAAAATTAAAAATGTAAAATATAGCAAAACAGAAGTCAAAATTAAATGGTATGAAGATGGAACACTTAATGCTTCAAGTAACTGTCTTGATCGACATCTTAAAGATAAAAAGGACAAAACAGCAATTATTTGGGTTGGGGACGATCCAAAAAATACAAAAAAAATATCATATAAACAATTACACACTGAAGTTTCAAAAGCTGCAAATGGTTTAAAAAGATTGGGTATTAAAAAGGGTGATCGTGTTACGATTTATTTAACAATGGTTCCAGAATTAGCAATTACAATGCTTGCATGTGCAAGAATCGGTGCTGTTCACTCAATTATTTTTGGGGGGTTCTCTGCAGAATCAATATCGGGAAGGGTAAATGATTGTGAGTCTGAATATATTATTACTTCCGATGAGGGTGTTAGAGGTGGAAAAACTATTCCCTTGAAAGATACTGTTGATGAAGCTTTAATAAATTGTCCCAATATCAAGAATTGTATAGTCATAAAAAGAACTGGTAATTATATAAATTGGGTGGATGGAAGAGATGTATGGTACGAAGATCTAATTAAAGATGTTTCAAATAAATGTGAACCAGAAGAAATGAAAGCTGAAGACCCTTTATTTATACTTTATACATCGGGCTCAACAGGTAAACCTAAGGGTGTATTGCATACTACTGGTGGATATATGGTATATGCTTCAATGACTCATCAGTATATTTTTAACTATAAACCGAGAGATATTTACTGGTGCACTGCAGACATTGGATGGGTTACAGGTCACAGCTACATAATCTATGGTCCACTCGCTAATGGAGCAACAACGATTATGTTTGAAGGGATTCCAACTTATCCTGATACTTCAAGATGGTGGCAAATAATTGATAAATATAAAGTTAATATTTTTTATACAGCCCCAACAGCTATTAGAGCTTTAATGAGAGAAGGAGAAAAACCAGTTAAAAAAACATCAAGAAAATCTTTAAAACTTTTAGGCACTGTTGGTGAACCGATAAACCCTGAGGCTTGGATGTGGTATTACAAAACAGTTGGAAATTCAAAGTGTCCAATAGTTGACACATGGTGGCAGACAGAGACAGGTGGTATATTAATTAGTCCACAAACAGGTGCAATTAATCTCAAACCTGGTTCTGCAACCAAACCATTTTATGGCATCAAGCCTGCAATTGTAGATAAAGATGGTAAAGAAATTAAGGGGGCTGGAGAAGGAAGACTCTGTATTTCACAATCCTGGCCTGGTCAAATGAGAACAGTTTATGGTGATCACCAAAGGTTTATTGACACTTATTTTTCACAATTTGATGGAAAATATTTTACTGGAGATGGGGCTAAAAGAGATAAGGATGGATATTATTGGATTACAGGTCGTGTTGATGATGTGATTATAGTTTCTGGTCACAACTTGGGTACAGCAGAAATAGAAAGTGCTTTTGTAGCTCATGAAAAAGTAGCAGAAGCAGCTGTGGTTGGTTATCCTCATGACATTAAAGGTAACGGCCTCTATTGCTACGTAACTTTAAATGTTGGAGAAGAACCTAACGGTGAACTTGAGAGAGACTTGAAACTTTGGGTTAGAAAACAAATTGGTCCACTTGCAACACCTGATATTATCCATTTCTCGCCAGGACTTCCAAAAACAAGATCTGGGAAAATTATGAGAAGAATTTTAAGAAAAATTGCGGCAAATGAACATGATCAATTAGGGGATACCACGACTTTAGCAGATCCTAGTGTTGTTCAAAGTCTTGTTGATAATAGAAAAAATATTTAAACTTTTATTAGCTTAGCAAACTCATCTTTAATATTATCCCACTTTAATATCATGGAATTCAAAACTATTTTTCTATCTAATGTTTTTAGTTCTTCAGCTATTGGTGCCCATTCATAAAGGGCTAACGCACTTTCGTTAAAAGGCCAAGATTTATAATAGGTATCCCAATCCATCTTTTTTAATCTTTCTTCAAACTTCTCTTTTCCGCTTGTGCTAATTTCTTCAGGCATACCATTTTTAAATTCTTGATTTATAATTTCATCATATATTGTTTTAGCCTGGTCAGTTTCTTGATAATTATAAAAAACCTTTAAATATGATAGACTATAAAAAGTAAGGTCTTGAAGAGCTACAGAATAAATGTTCCATTTGGCTGTATTAATAGAAGCTAAAAATTTCTCGTCATCAAAATGTAGTACCCATTTGGTTCCCATTCTTGTTTTCAGATAATTATATAAGGTTACCTGAGATACCCATGCTGATTTTTTTTGAATAAAAGATTTAAGGTCTTCATTATTCTTAATTTTTTTTTTTGGAAGTATCCCTTTAAATAAAGCCAATAAATAAACTCTAAAATCCTCAAGTTTAATATCTTTTAAGTTTAATCTATATTTAAGCACTTTTATCTACTCCTAGTTGTTTTATATTACAAAAGTGACAGTATTTGGAGTATTTTTTAGGGTTTCAATCTACCTCATTATGGGTATGGTTTCGTTTTTAACCTATAGGGAGAGTAAAAAATGTCAAAACAATCACAACACTGGGAAAAAACCAGAGGTTTGCTATTTGTAACGTTAGCAATATGGTTTGTGTTCTCAATAGGCATCTTTTTCTTCGGAGCCGAAATGGAAGCGTCTAGCTTTAGACCATTTGGATATCCATTGTCATATTATATGACATGCCAAGGGTCTCTAGGAATTTTTGTAATACTAATTTTTTGGTTTGCAGGAAGACAAGAAAAGATAGACGAAGAGTTTGGTTATACTGAAAGAGAGGATGACTAATGATTAAAGGTAAATTTATAGATAATCTACCAAAAGTTTATGGAATCTATACAGGTGGATTTTTAGGTTTCATAATTTTAATGGCGATAGCAGAACAAGCTGGGGTATCAGCAAAAGCAATTGGTATTGCATTTGTTGCATTCACCGTTGGTATCTACGCAATAATTGGATATCTTTCGCGTACACTTCAAGTAGATGCCTACTATGTAGCAGGAAGACAAGTTCCTACTGTATTCAACGGAATGGCTACTGCAGCAGACTGGATGTCTGGTGCTTCATTCGTTGCAATGGCAGGTGGTATTTATTTCAAAGGCTATGGGTATATGGCTCTTCTAGTTGGATGGACAGGTGGATATGTACTTGTGGCTTCATTGCTAGCACCTTACTTAAGAAAATTTGGCTGTTACACAGTTCCAGATTTTATTGGTACAAGATATGGTGGTAACTTAGCAAGACTTTCTGCTGTATTAGTTTTAACAGTAGCTTCATTTACTTATGTGACTGCACAAATTAACGCAACAGGAACTATTGCTTCGGTAGCACTAGATATTCCTTTTGGTGTTGCTGTGTACGTTGGATTAGCAAGTATTTTGATGTGTTCTATGCTTGGTGGAATGAGAGCAGTTACATGGACGCAAGTTGCGCAATATATAGTTTTAATTATTGCTTACTTACTTCCTGTATTCTGGATTAGTAATAAAATGGGTGCTGGATTTTTCCCACATTTAATGTTGGCAGATGAGGTAGCTAGAATTGCTGAGCTAGAAGGTCAGTTTGGGTTTGTTAAAAACTCTGCTGCAGACTTAGCTACAGTTCCAAAAGGTTTAGCTGGAATAACTAAAGCACATTCTTCAGTAAATGCTACACCTTGGGCGTTTATTTCATTGGCAGTTTGTATGATGGCTGGAACGGCTTCATTACCACACGTTATGATGAGATACTTTACGACTCCAAGCGTGAAATCAGCTAGAAGATCAGTAGGTTGGTCTTTATTCTTTATATTCCTACTGTATTCAACTGCACCAATGTTAGCAACTTTATCAAAACTATCATTGATTGATCCAAACCTTGCTACAGGTATTATTGGTAAATCAATCGCCGATGTTCAAGCTATAGACTGGTATCAAAACTGGAACCAGGCGAACTTAATGTTTGTTAGCGACTTTAACGGAAATGGAACTCTTGAATTAAATGAGTTTTTCATGGGTGGTAAAGCCGTTGTACTAGCTACTCCTGAAATTGCTGGATTACCTTATGTAATCTCAGGTCTGGTTGCTGCTGGAGGTATGGCTGCTGCCATGTCTACGGCTGATGGTTTAGTTCTAGCGATTGCAAATGCTTTGTCTCATGACTTGTACTACAAGATCATTGATCCAAAAGCAGAAACTGCAAAAAGGCTAATTGTTGCAAGGGTATTACTTGTATTAATTGGTTTTGCTGGAGCAACTATTGCAGCTCTTGAAATTCAAGGTATCTTAGGTTCAGTAATCTGGGCTTTTGACTTTGCAATGTCAGGATTGTTCTTCCCACTTGTATTAGGTGTATGGTGGAAGAGAGCAAACGCACAAGGTGCTGTTGCAGGTATGCTACTAGGTTTAGCAGCTGGTACTTGGTATTTAATCCATGTACGTACAGGTGGAACTCCAATATGGGGTGTAACTCAACTTACATTCGGTATAATTGGATCATTGGTTAGTTTAGTATCTATGGTTGTTGTTAGTTTAATGACAAAAGCCCCAGATGCGAAAACTCAAGCAATGGTTGATGAAGTTCGTATTCCTAGCGGTAAAACTGTTTTAGGAAAACAACACTAATAAATCTTAATTTTAAGGGGCGATGTATTTCGCCCCTTTTTATTTAAAATCTTAAAAACTTCTTATGTCTGCAAATTTTCATCCTCTTGTTTATATAATTGATTATATCTTGGGAGTTATAATGTGGACGTTAATTGGCAGAGTAGCCATGAATATTTTTCAGAGAGAAGACTCTGGATTTTTTTTCATGAAAGTTTTTGTAAAATTAACAAACCCATTAATACAATTATTTAGACCAATAACCCCCTCCTTCATTATACCTTTTCTTGTTCCACTCTATGTCGCTTGGTTCTTTTATATGATCAGATTTTACCTTATGCCCTATCTATTAGGTTATTCTGTCATGGGAATGTTGTCTTTTCCTTTAGAAAGCGAAATAGCTCAAGAAATTTATCGAATTTTTAGTAAAAATTAATTCAAATTAAAAAATAAAATTGATACTAGTAATAAAGTAATCAATGAAAAAAATACAAATTTCACCATCAATTTTATCTGCTGACTTTAGTCAGTTAAGAAACGAAATTAAAAGACTAGAAGAGGGGGGAGCAGACATGATCCACGTAGATGTAATGGATGGTCACTTTGTTCCAAACTTAACTATGGGGCCTCCTGTAATTAAGTCCTTAAGACAATATACAAATCTGCCATTTGATGTTCACTTAATGATATCCCCTGTACACAAATATATTAAAGATTACGCAGATGCAGGAGCAGATATTATTACAATTCACCCAGAAGCGACCAAGGATTTAAAAAAATCTATTAATCACATAAAAAAGTTAAATAAAAAAGTTGGTGTTTCACTAAATCCAGAAAGCAAAATTAATTTGATAACTAATAATTTACATGAAATAGATTTAATTTTAATTATGAGTGTCAATCCAGGGTTTGGAGGACAAAAATTTATGCCAGAAGTGCTAGAAAAAATTAAAGACCTAAAAAAAATACAAGAACAAAAAAAATTAGATTTTGATATTGAAATAGATGGAGGAATAAATTTTGATAATAATAAATTAGCCATCGAGGCCGGTGCTAATATTTTGGTATCTGGAACTACCATCTTTAAAAATAATAATGGAGATATAAAAAAAAATATTGAACTTTTAAAATCAATCTAAAATAATGATTTTTAAAAATAATCTTTTTTTATTTTTTAAAAAAAAGGCTCTCTATTTATATTTAAACTCAAGTATTTATAATAAAAAAATTTCTTCTTTTAACGACAATCCACTCGAATATAGGCCAAGTCCAAGTTTATTAGACTGTCTTATAAAATATGATAAAAAAAGAATTAATTTAGAAAACTATTCATTAAATCAAATATGGAATAATCAAAATTTAAAAGAGAAGGATTATAATAATTTAAACAGTTTCTTTTGGTTGTTTAGTCTAGACTTAAAGTCTTCGAAAAAAGATACTCAAAATATAATTTTACAATGGATAGAAAATAATCATAAATATAATTCAAAAAGTTGGGAAACTGACATCATTGCTAAAAGAATTATTGCCTGGATTTCAAATTCTAAGCTCACATATGAAGATGGAGAAAAAGTTTATAAAAGAAAATTTAATAATATAATTAAAAAACAAACTAATCATTTAATTAATGTAATAGAAAAATCTGAGTGGATAGATGATAAAATGATAGGATGTGCAGCAATTATTCTAACTGGTTTATCCTATAAGGATAAAGAAAATTATTTAAATTCAGGTCTCAATTTATTAAAAAAAATAATAAAATTTTCTTTTGACAACGATGGATTTCCTAAATCCAGAAATATTAGACAATTAAATTTTTATTTAAAATATTTTGTTTTAATAAGAGAGTGGCTTAAGGAATCCCAGAACGAAATACCAGAGTATATTGATGAAAACATATATCATCTAGGTCAAGCATATGCTTTTATATGGCAAAATCATAAAAAAGATATCTTATTTAACGGTAACCATGAAACAAATAATTTTGAACTTGATCAGTACTTAAGTCGACTAGGATACAATTTTAAAAGTCAAAATAATGAATATGGAGGATATACAATTCTGAATAGTAAAAAGATTAGTCTTATAATGGATGTAGGTCCTAGCCCTGATAAGAAGTTTTCTTCTAACTACCAGGCTGGTGCATTGTCATTTGAAATAGTATCTAATGGAAAAAAGTTAATATGTAATTCTGGTTATTTTCAAAATTTCAATCATCAACTAAATGACTTATCTAAAACAAGTGCTGTACATAGCACTTTGACCCTAGATGATAGGTCTTCTTGTAAATTTGAAAAAAAAAACAAATTTCCTTCTAATATTGAACAAGGATTAAAAATAATAAAAAAAAACATTATTTTTGAGAAAAATTACTGGAAAATTAATGCTGCACATGATGGCTACCTAAAACAATATGGCATTATACATGAAAGAGAAATAGAGTTTTATCCTGAGCATATTAAGTTTATTGGCAATGATAAAATAATTTCTAAAAATAAAACTCAAAATTTAAAGTATGAAATTAGATTTCATCTAGAGCCAAACGTTAAAGTAATGAAGACACAAGATACTAAATCCATACTAATTGATATTGATGGTGAAGGATGGAAATTTAATTCTGATAAGAATGATATAAATATTGATAACGGTCTATATTTTGGTAAAAAAAATTCTTTTGCCGACAGTCAAAATATATTTATTTCAGGAATGACTAATGACAAAAATCAGACTATAAAATGGGAAATCACCAAAATATAATGAAAAAAATTAAAAAAGCACTAATTTCAGTATCAGACAAAAGAAACTTAAAAAATCTTTTAAAAATTTTAACTAAAAATAGGATTGAATTAATAAGTTCAGGTGGCACATATAAAGAAATTAAAAAACTTAATTTTAAGTGTTTAGAAGTTTCAGAATATACTAATTCACCAGAAATACTTGGTGGTAGAGTTAAAACATTGCACCCAAAAATACATGCTGGAATATTAAGTAAGAGGAAAAATGAATCTCACAAAAAAGATCTTAAAAATAACAATTTTGAGGAAATTGATATAGTTATTGTTAATTTTTATCCATTTGAAAAAACGTTAGAGCAAACCAATAGTCATTTAAAAATAATTGAAAATATTGATGTTGGAGGCCCAACAATGGTTAGAGCTGCAGCAAAAAATTATAACGATGTAACAGTCATAACCTCTCCTGGTCAATACGATGAATTAATTGAAGAGATAAAAAAATATAAAGGATCTACATCTTTGGGATTCAGAGAAAAGATGTCCTTAGAGGCTTTTGCTGAAACAGCTTATTATGATGCTGTGATTTCTAACTATTTTAATAAAATTAAAAAAGTTAATTTTCCAAGCAAGAAAGTTATTTATGGAAATTTGATAAAAAAATTAAGATATGGTGAAAATCCCCATCAAGAAAGCGCTATTTATTCAAAAAAAAACAATTTAAATATTGAACAAATTCATGGCAAACGACTTAGTTATAATAACTATAATGATATATTTTCTGCTTTAACGATTTCAAGATCTTTACCAAAAAATACTGGTACGGTAATTGTCAAGCATGCTAATCCTTGTGGGGTTTCTATCCATAAAAATAATCTTAAAAGCTACAAAATGGCATTAGCTTGTGACCCTGTAAGTGCTTTTGGAGGTATAGTTTCTTGTAATTTTAAAGTTAATAAAAGCTTGGCTACAGAACTAAATAAAATATTTTTAGAAGTTATTGTTGCTGAGGGATTTGATTCTGAATCTTTAAAAATTTTAAAAAAAAGAAAAAATTTAAGACTTGTTGATGCAAGAAAATTTATTATGAGTGATTCTGTTAAGTTTAATTCTGTAAATAGCTCTATTTTAGCTCAATCTGAGGATTTAAGAAAATTTAGTATTAAAGATTTTAAAGTAGTTTCAAAAAACAAACCTACCAAGTCTCAATTAAAAAATTTGATTTTTGCCTTTAATGTTTGCAGGTATGTAAAATCTAATGCCATAGTATTGGCTAGTGATAAAACAACAGTTGGTATTGGATCGGGACAGCCTAGCAGATTAGATAGTTGTCAAATTGCAATAGATAAAATGAATAAATTTCAAAATTTAAGTGAAGATGTAGTAGCAGCATCGGATGCTTTTTTTCCTTTTGTAGATGGAATAGAAAAGTTAGTTCAATCTGGAATTTCTGCAGTTATACAACCTTCAGGATCAATTAGAGATAAAGATATAATAAAGTTTGCTAACCAAACAAATACTGTTTTAATATTTTCTAAAACCAGACATTTTAGGCACTAAGAATTTGGTCAATCTTTGCAGCTAAAATAAAATCATTTTCGGACAAACCCTCTATTGCGTGTGTGGTGATTATAATTTTAGCGTAACCCCATCCAAAAGATATGTCTGGATGATGACCTTCTTCCTCTGAGATTTCTCCAATCTTATTAACAAAGTTATGGCTTTTATTAAAGTTTTTAAAAGTAAATTTTTTTTCTAAAAAATAGATTTTCTTTTCGTTTTTTCTTACTTCCCATCCATCTACTTTTTTTTGATACTTGTGTATTTCACTTATATCAAATGGTAAAACTCCACCCTCGCAAGGAACACATTTTTTATTTAGTAAATCATTCATTAATTTTTAAATTACGTCGTAGCTTAAATTTTTATAATTTTTTATTAAAGTTTTCAATATATTTGGATAATTTTTAAATTTATCTAATCAGTTTTTATTTTTTTTAAATACTCCACGTTATCAAGCATAAGCATGATATGATCAAATGATATAGTGTAGAATTAATGGAGCGGGTCAAGGGAATCGAACCCTCTACCTAATCGTTGGCAACGATTCGCTCTACCAATGAGCTAGACCCGCTTATAAAAAGCATTATAAATAAACGTTTTTTTTTATACAAGCAATAATAAAAATTATTTGATCACTATATAGATTTTTAAAAATTTGTTAAAAGGTAGAATGAAAAAAGACAATTTACCAAAAACTATCCCAATTTTTCCACTAAGTAATTTTATTATCTTTCCACATACGACCGTACCATTAAATATATTTGAACCAAGGTATGTTGAAATGATAAATGACAGCATGAAAACAAATAAACTTATAGGCTTAATTCAACCAAGAACAAACAGTGTAAACCCCATACCTGATTTATATGATGTAGGTTGTTTAGGAAAAATAACTAGTTTTAAGGATACATCTGGTGGCTCCTACTTAATTGAAATTATTGGTTTAACTAGATTTAAAATCATAAAAGAAATTAAAAACAATAAGCTCTACAGAGAGTGTGAGATTAATTTCGACCATTTTAAAAATGATATTAATATAGAAAAAAAAGAACTAAAGTTTTCTGACCTTAAATTGATTTTTAAAGACTTAAAGTTATTATTTGAAAAAAAGGGTTATATAATAAATTGGAAAGCGTTAGAGAAACAAGACTTGAATGAGACTGTTAACGCATTAGCAATGGCATCACCTTTTTCACTTGAAGAAAAACAAATCTTATTAGAAACAGAAAATTTAGAGATAAGAAAAAATAAAATAGCGGAAATCTTAAATACCTATAATTATGATAATTTTGACAACACAACAATTCAATAATATTTATATATTCAATCCTTTGTCAGCAATTTTAATAAAAAAATTATTTAAACTTTTATTACTTCCTATAAGTTTTAAAATTTTATTTAAACTTTTATTATTTATTTTTTTATCAAAATTAAAGAATTCGTAAATGAAATCTATACCATTAGCAAAAATGAAGTTTGTAGTTTTTACTTCTTTCTCAAAATTTTTTAAAATTTGAGAATCTAATTGCAAACCTAAATCAATTTTCTTTTGTATAATTTTTGAAAGAATTTTAATATCTCTTATTGTCATATTAAAACCCTGCCCAGCAAGAGGGTGTATTCTATGAAGTAAATCACCAAATGCTAAAATATTTCCATAATAATAATTTCTAAGATTGGAAGATTTTAATTTAAAGTTGCTTATTTTTAAAATTTTTTTCACTTTTAAATTTGGCTTGTTAACTTTAATTAAATTTAAAATCTCTTCCTCATTATATTGGCGATTTTTGACTTCTAATGAACATACAACCGAAGTTTGTAAATTTGAAATTGGTAAATATGCAATAGGACCAAATTTTGTAAAAACCTGAACAGCTACATTGTTCTCTAATTCCTCATGCTCTAAAATTGTAGTATATGCTTTGTTATTATAATCTTTATTAATTGTCTTTGAAAAATATTTTTTTGATAAATAATTTTCCGATTCACAATTTATAATTAAATCATATTTTTTTTCATTTACCAATTTCTCATAAAATTTATCATTTTTTATTATCATTTTTTTAAAAAGCTTTTTTTTTAACAACTTAGAATTTAACAACTTATAAAAATGATCATTTTTTATCATATAAAATAAATTATTATCATTTTCAAAATCAAGTATATTTTTTTCTTTCATTTTCTCTGAGTAAATTTCTATTTTTTTTATCGGCCACACATCATTTTTTAAAAACTTTAAAATTTCACTTTTGAAAAATTCTAAATTATTTTTAGAAATTCCTATGGTTCTATTAGAGGATAAATTCTTGATATTTTTTTTATGATAAATGTGAACATTTATTTTTTTATTTATAAGATTTTTCGCTAAAGATAGACTTGTTAGCCCATCACCAATAATACAAATATTCATAATTAATTTTTAATTTTAACAATAAAAATTAGATGATACAAAGTGATTAATTTGATTCATTAATTTATGGAAATAAAAAAATTAGCAAATAAGGCTCTAGGTTTCAGTATTAATAGATTTATTGAAATTTTTGGAATATGTGTCTCAATAATTGGTTTTTTGTTATTAATTTCTCTTATTAGTTTTTCCCCTGAAGACCCTAATTTCATTTTTCCAGATAATACAAATATACAAAATATTCTTGGTTTTCGTGGCAGTTTTACAGCAGACCTTTTTTTTCAATCTGTTGGTTTAATTGCTATTCTAATACCATTTAGTTTTATTTTTACTGGAATAAATATAATTTTATTTAAAAAGATATTGTTAATAATAGAGAGTTTTTTTTATACTATTTTATATTCATTATTAGGTTCTCTATTTTTTTCAGTTTATTACTCTAATTCATTCAAACTTTATATTAATAGTAACGGTGGCTTTATAGGCGGATACTTAGAAAAAACTTTTTTAAATACCTTAATAAATTTTAATCCTCAAATATCTTATTATTTATTAATAATAACAATTTCGATTCTTTTTTTAATTAGTATCCAATTTAAAATTAATTATTTCTTAACTTTTATAAAGAAGATATATAAATTTTTATTTAAAAAAAAAGAAAAAAGCTACACAAACAAAAATGAAATAATTGACCAGTTTATTCCACAAGATGAAATTAAAAGTCTGATACAAGAAGATTTACCTTTTATTAAAAATGAAACTAAAAATAAAATAAGATTTAAATTACCGCCGGTTGATTTACTAAAGACTCCATCTAAAAAAGAAAGAGAGAAATTAAAAAATGATGATTATATAGATAGTAAATTTTTAGAAAAAATACTTTTAGATTTTGGTGTAAATGGAAATATAGAAAAAGTAAGCCATGGCCCTGTAGTTACTCTAAATGAATTTGAACCAGCAGCAGGTGTTAAAGTCTCAAAAATAATTAACCTTTCAGATGATATTGCTCGTAATACAAGTTCACAGTCAGCTAGAATTGCTACAATACCAGGAAGAAGCACTATTGGTATTGAGTTGCCTAACTCCACTAGAGAAAATGTTTATCTGAGTGAAATACTTTCTAATAGTGATTTTATAAAAAAAGACATACGACTACCTATAGCGTTAGGTAAAAATATTTCTGGCATTCCAGTCATAGGAGATCTAGCATCTATGCCCCACTTATTAATAGCAGGAACTACAGGATCTGGTAAATCAGTTTGTATCAATACTATTATTCTTTCTTTACTTTACAGACATGCCCCAGATAGATGTAAATTTATTCTAATAGATCCTAAAATGCTGGAACTATCGACTTATGAAGGTATTCCTCATTTGCTATGCCCGGTAATAACAGAAGCCAAAAAAGCAGCCTCTGTTTTGGGATGGGTAGTTAAAGAAATGGAAAATAGATACAAACTTATGACAAAAGAAGGAGTTAGGAATATTGACAGCTACAATACAAAACATTCTTTACCTATGCCCTATATTGTTGTTGTTGTAGATGAAATGTCAGACTTAATGCTTGTAGCTGGAAAAGAAATAGAAGGCTATATTCAAAAATTATCTCAAATGGCAAGAGCTGCGGGAATCCATATCATTATGGCTACCCAAAGACCTAGTGTTGATGTAATTACAGGAACCATTAAGGCAAACTTTCCAACCAGAATATCATTTCAGGTAACTTCTAAAATAGATAGTAGAACTATTTTGGGTGAGCAAGGTGCTGAACAACTTTTAGGTAAAGGAGATATGCTTTACATGTCTTCAGCTAATAGAATAATAAGAATTCATGCCCCCTTTGTTTCAGAAAGTGAAATTGAAAAAGTTAATAATTACTTAAGAAGTCAGGCGGAGCCAGACTATATAGATGAAATTTTGAATTTTGTAGACGAAAGAGAAGTAGGAGAACATTCGTCGGAAAATAATAATAAAGATGAGTTGTACCAAACTGCTTTAGAAATTATTAGATCAGAGGGTAAAGCATCTACTTCATTTTTGCAAAGAAAATTACAAATTGGATATAATAGAGCCGCTAGAATTATAGACATGATGGAAGCTGATGGAATTGTTAGTAAGGCAAATCATGTTGGTAAAAGAGATGTTCTTTAATGTTTAGATTAATAATAATTTTTTTAATATTAAATATTTACAATCCTGCAACCTCTTCAATAAAATCAAAAATAATTTCTCAAATGAAAAAAACAACTAATTTAAACTTTAATTTTATACAAACTATTAATGAAAAAGAAGAAAATGGAAATTGCACTATCAAATACCCAAAAAAAATTTACTGCGAGTACAATAACTTAAATAAAAAAATAATTGTATCAAATGGTAAATCTTTGGTAATTAAAAATATAAATAGTGGCAGTTATTACATTTACCCTCTTAAAAAAACTCCACTTGAATTTATTTTAAATAAAAATTATCTGATTTCAAAAATAAAGACCTTAGAGCCTAGAGAAATTGATAATAAATATATTAATTTCACAATTTTTGAAAAAGAAAATGAAATTAATATTTTTTTTAATAAAAAAACACTAAATTTAATTGGTTGGCAAACTGAAGATATATATCAAAACATGACTGTAATGTTCATTTCTTCTATAAAAATTAATCAAAAAGTTGATGAAAAAATATTCTTATTACCAAAGAATGAATAGATGATTATCTTATTAAAGTTTCAGATTTAAAAATCTTCATTCCTCTTGATAAATAATTGTTTAAAGCATTCTTATTATCTAAAGAGCACGTATGTACCCATAGCCTTGCGGCTCCTTTTGAAAAAGAAATTTTAATTGCTTCACTTAGCAGATATCCACCTAACCTCTTACCAAAATATTCCTCTAAGATGCCGAAGTAAGCTATTTCTGATTCTTTAGTTTCGTGGTTAAATATTAACTCAAAATAACCAGCCATTTCCTCTTTATCTTTAAGGATATAAGTAAAAAGTTTTTTATCAGAGACATAATCAGACCAATTTAAATCTGTCCAAATAAGCCTATCAACCCAATGATATTTTTTACCTATATTCTTATAAAAAAACTTGTTTAACTGAAAATCTTTAGGGTCAACCAAATTTATTGAATATTTTTCCGATGGTTTATTTATTTCTTTAAAATCTTTTAAAGATTTTATTTCTAAGTATTTTCTTAAAATTTTCTCGCTCACTCAACCATTTTTCCAACTTTTTCACCTCCAAATATATGAAAATGTAAATGTGGAACCTCTTGACCTCCATGGTCACCTACATTGGTAAGAGCCCTAAAGCCTTTTCCGTTTTCAGTTGATATTCCTAATATTTTTGAAACTTCTGTGAGTGCTTTATTTAATGCAACTATCTCTTTATCTGAAGCTCTACTATTAAAATCATCCAAATTAATATATTCACCTTTTGGAATTACAAGAGCATGAATTTTTTTTTGTGGATTAAGGTCGTAGAAAGAAAGTACATGATCATTTTCAAATATTTTATTGCATGGAATTTCCTTTCTCAAAATTTTTGCAAAAATATTATTTTTATCGTAACTCATCATCTATTATTTTTTTCTTCAATCCCTGACTGTTTTTTTCTAATCTCCAATTCTTTTAAAACATCTTCAAACTTAATATCTGCTGCTTCTAGTGTTACTAATAAATGATAAATTGTATCTGCGGCTTCATGCACTATGTTGGAATTATCATTTAGTGCTTCTTTAAGCTCACCAAATTCTTCTTCCATTTTATCTATACATTTTGACAAACCACCAGATAATAACGAAGAAGTATAAGATTTATTTTCATCTTTATTTTTTCTATCTCTTATTGTTTTTACTAAATTTATTAAATTTTCAGACATACTTAAATTCTAACAGGAATTCCCTTTGAGTCCAAATATTGCTTAGCTTCTTGAATTGAATGTGTTCCATAATGAAAAATTGAGGCTGCTAAAACTGCACTAGCATTCCCTAACTTTATTCCATCTACTAAGTGATCCAAGTTACCTACTCCACCTGAAGCAATCACAGGTATATTAATTATCGACGATATTTTAAACATCAAATCATTATCATATCCAATTTGTGTTCCATCTCTATCCATAGATGTAATTAGCAGTTCTCCTGCTCCACTATCTTCCATTTTTTTTGCAAATTCTATTGCATTTATGCTTGTATTATTTCTTCCACCATGAGTAAAGACCTCCCATTTATCTCCTTTTTTTTTTGCATCAATTGCTACAACAATACATTGTGACCCAAATTTTTTAGAACTTTCAATGATCACTTCTGGATTTTGCACAGCAGCAGTATTAATTGAGACTTTATCTGCTCCATAATTTAATAGTTTATTAATATCGTCAACACTTCTAACACCTCCTCCAACTGTTAGAGGCACAAAACATTTTTTGGATGTTCTTTTAACTACATCATAAATAGTATTTCTATTTTCATTTGAGGCTGTAATGTCTAAAAAACAAATTTCATCAGCACCACCATCACTATAAATTTTAGCTTGTTCAACTGGATCACCTGCATCTTTTAAATCTACAAAATTAATTCCTTTAACAACTCTGCCATTTTTAACATCAAGACATGGGATAATTCTATTTTTAAGCATCTAATTCTCTCGCCAATTCATCTAATTTGATATCACCATCATATATCGCTTTGCCAACTATTATACCTTCAATATTTTTCAATCCTTTTGCTTTTTTAACATCGTCAATTGAGGAAACTCCTCCAGATATAATTACAGGGCAATTAGAGATTTCTGCAACCCTTTCGGTTTCTGAGAAATTTGGGCTTTGTTTCATTCCATCACGATTAATGTCTGTATATATCAATCTACTTGTTCCAAAGTCATTAACTTCTTTTAGATAATCTAGGGTTAATTGATTAGAATTTTCTTTCCAACCAGATACGGACAAATATCCATCTTTTGCATCAAGACCTAAAGCAATTTTGTTAGGGAACTTTTCACATGCTTCCTTTAAAAAGTTTTTATCTTTTATTGCAGCGCTTCCTAAAATCACTTTTTCAACACCAACATCAGTATATTTTTTAATACTTTCAAAGTTTCTTACACCTCCACCAATTTCAATTTTAAGATTAAATTTACTCACTATTTCTTGAATAATATTTAAATTTATTGTTTCACCAATTAAAGCTCCATCTAAATCAACAATGTGCAAATTTTTAAAGCCATGATCTTTATATTTTCTAGCTTGATCAATTGGTGACATTTCATATTCAGTTTTATTATTAAAGTCTCCTTTAACTAACCTCACGCACTTTTTATCTTTAATATCAATTGCAGGAAATATTTTCATTGAAGTTTATATATTTTTTCCATTTTTTGGTTTTCTAAATCTTTACAAAAATATCCAAATTTTTCTAATTTTAATTTTTTACAAGATTTTGCTTTTCTTATTTCATCATAATAAACAACGTGATTTGCATCATCTGATGATCGAGCTGCACCTCTATAAATTCCAAATTGAACAGTAATTTGATCCTTTGGTGCAACAGTTCTGCCAACAAAATGATAAACTAGCTTTCCATTTACCCATAATTTAAAAAAACCTTCTTTAATATTTGATGTCCAATTTGCATTTACAACGAAATCATTCCATTGACCAAATAATTTATTTGTATTTATTATTTTTTTAATTGCTTTTAAATTATCATCTGAATTACAAGACTTATTTAGTTTTGAGGGATGAATACAATGAAATCTTGTAACTAATTCAAAATGTTTTTTTTTAAGATCAAAATTTACTGGGGGCTTATCATAATCAATATTATGAAATTGACCCATTGTTATCCATTCAGAATTAATTATTGAAGTATCGCTGGGTAAAAACATTGAATGTGCATGCCATATTTTACCATTAATCCCTGTTGACTTATCATATTCAATAGCAAATTCATGTCTTTCTGCTGGAGGACTTGCTTTACAATCATTATGAGATCCTTTTCTTTTTTGGTGGCAATCCCCTTTTCTTAGTTCCATACGAACAGATTTTTTTCCTAAACGAACAGGATAATATTCATCCTTACTTACAATTTTATAAGCATAATTTGGTGTCATACATTTATTGTCGCCAGAATATGTACAGCTTAGACCCCACAGAGATCCCATGTCATTTTTATATCCTTGAACTATATCTTTGGAAAATTTTATTTTTTTTTTTACATTCATATCTTCTGTAAACCCGGTATTGGACCAAAAAAAAATAAATAATATAACTAATGATAATTTATTCATTTATAATTTTATAAAATTCTCAATTATTTTAAGTCCTATTTTATCACTTTTTTCAGGATGAAATTGAGTTCCAAAAATATTTTCTTTTTCAACAGAACAAACAATATTTGACGAATAATCCGTTGTTGAAGAAATTACTTTTTTGTCTTCTGGAATAAATTCATAACTATGTACAAAATACATGTGTGAATTATTTTTTATTTCTTTAAAAATTTTACTATCTTTTAAAATATTTATTTGGTTCCAGCCTATGTGCGGAAGTTTATATTTGCCGTTTTGATTATCTATTTTTGATACCTTGCCTGATATCCAGCCTAGACCTTTGGTTTCAGTTTCTTCATATCCAATTTCTGCAAACATCTGTAAACCAACACAAATTCCAAGAAGAGGTTTTTTATTATTAATTGCAAATTCAGTTAATGAGTCAACTAAGCCACTTATACCATTCAAAGCATCAATACAGCTCTTAAACGAGCCTTGCCCTGGTAATACAACCTTATCACTTGATTTAATCTTATTTAAATCTGAAGATACTTCAATATTAACTTTATCTTTAGCAACTTCTTTAAATGAATTTATGACAGAACTGATATTTCCAGAGTTATAGTCAACAATTGTAACATTCATTAAACTTATAATGAACCTTTGGTTGATGGAATACTTTTTTTATTTCTTGGGTCTATTTCTAAAGCTGTCCTTAATGATCTTGCCAAAGCTTTAAAGCAAGATTCAATTATATGATGACTATTATCTCCATAAATATTTTCCATATGTAATGTTATTCCTGCTGACTGAGAAAATGCTTGAAACCATTCTTTAAAAAGTTCTGTGTCCATTTCTCCAAGTTTCTCTACTTTTAGTTTAACCTTCCATATTAAGTAAGGTCTATTTGAAACATCGATTGCAACTCTGGTTAATGTTTCGTCCATTGGGATCATTTCATGAGCATATCTTCTAATTCCAGTATAGTTTTTTAGTGACTTTTTTAAAGCCTCCCCTAATGCTATACCGGTATCTTCAGTTGTGTGGTGAAGGTCAATGTGGGTGTCTCCCTTTGCTTTTAAATTTATATCTATTAGTGAATGTTTGGATAGCTGTTCAAGCATGTGATTCAAAAAACCAATTCCAGTATCAATTTTATACTTACCCTTACCATCAATATTAACTTCAACACTGATGCTGGTTTCTTTAGTCTTTCTTGATACTTTTCCTTTTCTAGCCATATAATTAAAAGGTATACATATATAATCTGCCTATATCAATATTAGTAATCAACTACTTGAACTATAAAAATTAATATCCATCTATAGTCTATGACTACAATAGTGCTTATTAGAAAGAATAATGAGGTGGTAGTAGCTGGAGATGGCCAAGTTAGTATGGGCAATACAGTTATAAAAAGTACTGCTGCTAAAGTTAGAAAAAATTTAAGACTTGTTGATGCAAGAAAATTTATTATGAGTGATTCTGTTAAGTTTAATTCTGTAAATAGCTCTATTTTAGCTCAATCTGAGGATTTAAGAAAATT
>JACWDR010000010.1 GCA_014653975.1 Pelagibacterales bacterium SAG-MED20 | reverse complement strand
ATAAAATAAGTAATATAGCCACCAAGAATTACTAAATCTCCTTGAGCAATATTTATAATATTCATCACTCCCCATTGAAGAGCCATTCCATAAGCGATAAGTGCAAATAAAATTCCAAGTAATACTCCATCCAAAGATGCTTGAACCATTAATATAGGTACTTGAAATATAAGTAGATCCATAAATCTTTTTGAAAACTTTCTATATAAAAATGCCCCCTATTACTAGGGAGCATTTTGCATATTAGATATTATTTATCTTTTAGACCAAGAAGGGATTGGATGTATCAACTCAGCTGAAGCCCATTTAGTAGGAGCTACAACTTTATTTTCACATTTATCCCCATCACACATAACTTGGAATAACACCATTGGCTTATCAACATTCTGACCACCTTCTGCAAATTTTATGTTTCCATAAAAAGTTTGCATATCAGTAGCGGCAAGAGCGTCTCTAACTTTTACTTTGTCAAAAGAATTTGCTCTTTCAAATGCATCTTTAAAAACCAATAAAGCCGCTGAAGACTCAGCTGCTTGATAAGGAGGCGCATATCCAAACTCTTTAGTAAAGTCAGCATCATAAGTCATTCCATCTTTAAAGAAATTATCTTTATAAGTTAGAGTTTTGTGCCACTGAGATGCACATAATGCATACTGTGAGTTTTTACCATGTTGTTTTGATAATTTTGCAGCATCACAGTGAGTCATTGCAAGCATTGGTACGTCGACTTTCATTTCAGCAATTTGTCTTATAGCTGTTAAAGCACCTTTAGTATGACCTGAAACTACAAGAACGTCTGGTTTAACAGCTTTAACTTTTGCTAAAGTTGCTGCCATATCATTTAGCTCTTTAGGTAGCTTATCATCTATTACCTTTTTAGACCCTGTTCTTTCAATTGCTTCCAAAACACCTAGTCTAACATCTTGAGAAAAAGCATCTTGTTCAAAAGCCATTGCAACTGAAACTGGTTTACCACCATTTTTTTCAACTGCTAAATCAATAGCTACATCAAGATATAAGTTTGCTGGTGCAAGCACTGCAAAAAGATATTTGTAACCTTTGGTAAATAAAGATCTTGAAGCACCGTTAGCCTCAACCATTGGAACTCCATATTTCTCTGTTACAGGTGCAATTGCTTTTGTTAAACCTGAACTATATGGTCCAAGCATATATTCAACACCATCTTGTGAAATTAATCTTTCTGCAAGTTGAGCTGCTCTTTTAGGGTTTGACTCATCATCATAATAGATAATTTCAAACTTATAAGTTTTTCCACCAACTTTAACTCCACCCATACTATTAATTCTGTCCACAGCCATGTTGTATCCATTTTGTGTATGAACTCCGTTTGATGAGTATTTTCCAGTTAATGAAATAGCAGACCCTAAAATTATCTTGTCTCCAACAACTTTTGCAAAAGATGTTACAGATGTAGATAATAATAATGCTAATGCAGAAACAAAAGTAATTATTATGTTTCTTGTTTTCATTTTATTTCCTTTGTTAAATTTAAAAGAAATATTTAACTCTTAAATCTAAAAACAAACAAGCATCTATTAATAAATGCGACTTAATATTTTTGAATAAAAGCTATAATTATTGCGATTAATATTAATACGCACGCTGAAATTGTATTAATTGTTTTTGGATTTGCTTTTATCCAAACAATTAATTTTCTAGCAAGTACCGCATAAGCAACTAATGATAAAAAATCTAAAATCACATATGTTGTGATCAAAATAAAAAATTGAACAACATAATTAGTGTTAAAGTCAATAAATTGTGGAAATATCAATGGAAAAAACATCCAAGCCTTAGGACTTGTTCCTGCAACTAAAAAACCATCTTTAAAAAAAGAGAAAAAACTTTTTGATGAAATATCAATTGAACTAATATCTTTTGGTCTCGAGTTATAAATATCATATGCTAAATAAATTAAATAAACAATTCCTACCCACTTAAATGAGTTTAAAAAATTTGGATTATCAGAAAAAAAAGATCCAAGAACAAAAATTACTAAAGTTGCTTGAATAATGTTTGCTGTAACATCTCCTAAAGCAGTCCAAATACATTTATCAACTCCATAATTCATTGAATAAGAAATAATGACAATCCTGGGAGTCCCAGGAGTAATAAATAAAAATAAAATTATCTGTAAAAAAAGAAAATAATTTAAGGGAAACATTTTGGATTTCAAGGGATAGTCCAAAAAAACCGGGAGCTAAAGATGGCTAAGATGGACTATCTAGATTTTATAATATCATGACCTTAAATAAAATGCATTAATCATTTTTTTCAAATATAAAGGATTTATGAAAAAAAAAGGTCGCAGACCCATTACTAAAGTCAAAAATCCTGAACCCCATATCGATGACCCAGATTGGATCATTTGGGCAGCTTGGGCAGACCGCATCACATTTGAGGAAATAGAGCAAAAGACTGGAAAGACAGAGTCTGAAGTAATCAAGATTATGCGAAGATCTATAAAACCTACTTCTTTTAGGTTATGGAGAAAAAGAGTAAATCAAAAGAGTATCAAACATAGAAAAAAATTTGAATACTCAAGAAAAGAAATAGCTAGTAAAATTAAAAAGAATGATTATTTATAGGATATGAAATCAGTTACCATTTATACAGGACCGCTTTGTAATTATTGTGATGCAGCAAAAAGATTGCTAGCTAGAAACAATGTTGAATATAAAGAAATTAACATTGCAACAATTGATGGAGCAATGGATGAAATGATTTCAAAAGCTAACGGTAAAAGAACTATTCCTCAAATCTTTTTTGATGATCAACACATTGGTGGTTACGATGATGTTAGAGCCTTAGAAAAAGAAAATAAACTACAAGATTTTTTAAAATAAAATTAATCTTTTGGCTTGAAAGTTAAACAAACACCATTATTACAGTATCTTTTTCCAGTTGGATTTGGTCCGTCTTCAAAGATATGACCATGATGTCCACCACATTTTTTGCAATGATACTCAACTCTTTCATAGCCTAATAGGGTATCTGTTTTAGTTTCAAATGCGTCAGGTAAAGATTCATAAAACGAGGGCCAACCTGAACCACTTTCATATTTGGTAGTTGAATTAAATAATTTTTCTCCACAGTTAACACAATGAAAACTTCCTTCTCTTTTTTCATGATTTAATTCACTAGTTCCTGGTGCTTCTGTTCCATCTTCAAATAAAACCAACTGTTGTTCAGCTGTAAGATCTTTATTAATTTTTTTTGTCATAATAGTTTTTAAAATGATAACGTAGATTTATAATTTTAATTAAAATATTTTATATATTAAAATAAGTGCTAAAAAAGTTAATAATTATCAATGTTTTCAAAAAATTTCTATTTTAGATTAAAGTATCAAATAAATAAAAGAGCAGTTTTTACTGTTTTTTATAAATACTTTTTAGATAGATTAAAACATCCTTTTAACAAAAATAAAAAAAAAGAGGCAAAAAAATTACATCAAAAATATCTGGAGACAAAAAAAACTTCAACGGACTACTTCTCTATTAACACTTATTATTGGCAAAATATAATTAATAAAAATTTCAAGGAATTCTCTTATCTAGAAATAGGTTCATGGGAGGGAAATAGTGCTCTATATATACTAAAAAATTTTAACACAGGTAAAGTAGTCTGTGTAGATCCGTGGGAAGATGAAAATTTTAAAGAACATCAGCTAAGTAATTTTAATAATTTTAAGCACAATTTAAATGAGTTTGCTAATAGATATGATTTTTTTAAAGGCAATTCAGACAGCTTTTTTAAACAAAATAAACAAAAATTTGATGTTATTTATATTGATGGATGGCATGAAGCCCCTCAAGTATATAGAGATATAAATAATTCATGGGATTGTTTAAATATTAATGGCATAATAATTTGTGATGACTATTTTTATGGTGAAATTAAAGATGTCACAGAAAAAAATTTACCAGCTGATGCAATAAATAAGTTCATTTTAAATAAAAAAAGTAAATTAAAAATTTTATGTGTCAATAATACACAAATATTTTTAAAAAAAATATCTAACTAATTTAGTTCTTTTCAATAATTCGAATTGGCTTTTGATTAGTACAAGCTTCTAAGTTTTCGATCATTTGTGTATAAAAAGTTGTATAATTTTCTGCTGTTACGTAACCTATGTGAGGCATCAATAAAGCATTTGGTAAAAATCTGAGTTTATTATTTTCAGGTAATGGTTCTTTTTCATAAACATCAAGTCCAGCTCCAGCGATAACATTTGTTGATAAAGCAATTATTAAATCATCTTCATTAACGATGTGTCCTCTAGAGGTATTTATTAAAAAAGCTGTTTTTTTCATTGTATCTAATTCTTTTAATTTTATTAAATCTTTATATCTATCTCCACCTTGAACATGGATAGATAAAAAATCAGAAGTTTCAAATAGATCCTCTTTGCTACAAGGAAGTACATCTAATTCTTTACATGTATCCAAATTTAAATTTTCACTCCAAGCTATAACTTGCATTCCAAAAACTTTTCCGATTTTAGCTACTTGAGAACCAACCCTTCCAAGTCCAACTAATCCTAAAATTTTTCCTTTAAGTTCAAAACCAATCGAAGTTTGCCAATAACCTTGATACATATTATCTATCTCTTCTTTAATATTCCTTGCCAATCCTAGAATTAAAGCCCAAGTTAATTCTGCAGTAGGATTAATGTTTATTTCAGTTCCAGAAACAATTATTCTTCTCTTTTTCGCAGCCTCTAAATCAATCGCTTTATTTCTCATGCCACTAGTGATTATAAATTTTAAATCATTCAAATTATCAATTATATTTTTTGTAATTGGGGTTCGTTCTCTCATGATCAATAAGGCTTCAAAGTCTGATAATTGCTCTATTGCATCAGCTTCGTCTATAAAAGGCTCACTAAAAATTTTAAATTCGTACTTACCGGATAATTTTTTTAAATCGACAAACTCTTGCGAAACATTTTGATAATCATCTAATATAGCTACTTTAAGCATTCGCAATCTTTCTATTTGATAAAAGGATTCCTATTAAAATAAATATTGCGCCCAACATATGATAAAACATAAATTTTTCATTAAAAATAATTATTGCCAAAATTGCACTTAATATAGGCATCATATGCAAAAAAATACCTGATCTATTTGCTCCAATTACTGAAACTCCTTTTATCCAAAAAATAAAGGAAATAAGGCCTGGAAAGAATACTACATAAAATAAGATCATAAGAAAATTTTCATCTACATTGATTCTATAGCCTGTTTGATATTCAATAAAATATATTGGAATTAAAAAAATAAAGCCAAATGAAATAACCACCTCTAGTAAAGTTAATTGTGATAATTTGTGCTTTTTTTTCTTTAATAAAGCTGAATATGTCGCCCATGACAACATCCCAATAACCATAGTGATATCTCCTTTATTAAAGTCTAAATTCATTAAAATTTGTAGATTAGCTTTAGTTATAATTAAAATAACTCCAACAAAAGAACATGAAACTCCTAATATCTGAAAAATATTAGTTTTTTCAATTTTTAAAATTGAAGAAATAAAAATAATCATGACTGGTATTGTTGATATCATTAAGACCCCACTTATAACTTGAGTAAAGTTTAAAGAATAATAAACTATTGAATTGAATATAGTTACACTTGTTATACCAAGCACTGCATAATATTTATAATTATTCATAATATAATTTCTATTCTCAAATATTTCTTTAATTGTAAATGGAGCTAAAATTAACCAGGCAAAAAACCACCTATAAAAATTTAATGAAAAAGGTGGTATTTGGTAATAACTAGCAAGCTTTCCTACTAGAAAATTCCCAGACCAAAACAAAGCTGCAAAAAATAAAAGAATATATGCAAGTTTATTTTTGTTTTTCACTTAATTAAACCTAGTAGAACTATAAGGTTTTAAATCTAAGTTTGTATTTTCTTCTGCTATCATTGATGAAATGATCTTCCCTGAAATTGGTCCTAGAGTCCATCCCAAATGATGGTGACCAAAACAATAAAATACATTTTTATGATTTTTTGAAGGCCCAATTACAGGTAAAAAATCTGGCATACTTGGTCTAAAACCCAACCATTCATCTTCATGTTTAGGTAAATCACCAAGCATATATTTTGCATTATTAATTAAATTTTTTATTCTAGATTTAGACAGTGGATTGTTTAATCCTCCAAACTCAACTGTTCCAACAACTCTAAGCCCTTGTTCCATTGGTGTAATACCAAACCCCCTATTTTGAAAAATAACAGGTCTACTTAAAATATGGTCACAATCTTTAAAATGTACATGATACCCTCTTTCAGTATCAAGAGGAATTTTTTCATCTAAGTTATCAGTTAATTTTTTAGAAAATGCTCCACAAGCAATAACAATTTTGTCAAAAAGAAAGCTTTGAGTGTCAGTTTTTATTAATGGTTTGTCATCATTAAAATTAATATCCTCAACATTCATTTTTAAAAATTTGCCCTCTCTTTTAAGAAAAAGTTCATATAATTTTAAAAGTATTTTTCTAGGATTTCTTGCATGTCTTCCATACTGATAATAAACTCCTCCATGATAGAAGGGTTTTATATTAGGTTCAAGATCATGAATTTCCTTAGGTGTTACTACTTGTTGGTCTACACCAAGTTCATTTCTAACGTTAATTTCGAGCTCTCTGCTTTTTAAATTTTGGTCATTCCAGATATATAAAATCCCTTTTTTCTCAACCAAACCTTCAAGGTCGATCTCATCAAATAACTCATCATAAGCAGGGAGTGCTAAGTCTAAAATTTGATGCATATTTTTTGCTGTATGCATCATTTTACTTTTAGTACAATTTTTAATAAATCTTAAAAACCATGGAATCATTTTAGGAACATAATTCCATTTTAGAGCAAGCGGTCCTGTAGAGCTTAGAAGCATAGCCGGTACATCAGATAAAACATCAGGTCTATTTATTGGCACAGATGCATATGGAGAAAAATGACCAGCATTACCGTACGAGGCAGCAGGACTACCCGGTTCATCCCTATCAAAAATAGTAACAATGAAACCTTTTTTTTGAAGGAATAGTGCATTTGAAATTCCTTGAATTCCAGCACCTACAATTCCAATCTTTAATTTTTTTTCCATTAAACCTTATATAATTTATAAGATAAATATTTACAGCGACAAATTAGTCAAATCTATTACTTAGTGCTATGCAATTAGTTGTTTATGATTAATTTTTGCACTCATCACTATTGCAAAACCAATCATTGTTGACAACATTGAAGATCCCCCATAAGACATAATAGGTAAAGGAGACCCAACTATAGGTAGTAAACCTAATACCATTGACATATTAACTGTTACATAAAAAAATATAGCAGAACCATATCCATAACAAAAAAGTTTTGCAAAATAGCTCCTTGAAATAGAACCAATTCTTATAACTCTATAAATAATAATTATATATATTAACAACAGTAACAAAGCGCCTACAAAGCCGTGTTCTTCAGCAAATAATGTAAAAATAAAATCTGTGTGTTTTTCAGGTAAAAATTCTAAATAACTTTGTGTGCCTTTTAGAAAACCTTTACCCATGAGGCCTCCAGACCCAACAGCTATTTTTGATTGAATTATTTGATAGCCAGCACCCAGAGGATCTTTATCTGGATCCAAGAAAGTTAAGATTCTTAACTTTTGATATGGTTTTAAGAATGAAATAAAAAATGGTAATAAAGTTAATAAAGTTAAAAATGAATATAAAAAGTATTTAACGTTTAATCCAGCTAACCATATAATAACTAAACCACTTAATGCAATTAATATAGATGTTCCTAAATCTGGTTGACTGATTACTAACATAATTGGTAAAATTAGAACTACCAATGCAATCAAAATAGTTTGAAACGAGTTTACTTTATCTAATTGTACACGGTGATAATACTTTGCAAGACAGGCTATAATTGCAATTTTCATCAATTCGGATGGTTGTAGATTTATAAAATATAAATTTATCCATCTTTGTGACCCTGAAGCTTTAACTCCATACAAAGATGCCCAAATTAAGAAAATTAAAATAATTATATAAAAAAAATATGCAGTGTAATGCCAAAATTTTATATTTAAAAAAGACAAAAAAATCATAGTTGGAAAAAAAATAAGAAATTTAGATATATGGCTTTTGCTATGAAATAATATTTCTCCTCCATCAGTTGAATACATTGAAAAAGCACTAATAATTCCCAACATTAAAATGCAAGTCAATAAAATATAATCAAAATTTTTTACTTTTTGAATAAAAGATGACTGTGTATTGAAAGAATTGTATTCCATTTATATTTTTAAAGACTCTTGATTTTTAATTTCCTCACGCAATTTATGCCTATCAATAATTAATTTAAAAAGTTTTTTTGCAATAGGAGCTGCTGTTGTACTTCCTGATCCGCCGTGTTCAATCACGATGCTAAGCGCATATCTTGGACTCTTATATGGGCCAAATGCAATGTATAAGGCATGATCTCTTTCATTATACGGAATTTCTATTGTTTTTAAATCTAACTCTCTATCTCTTTCTGATATTCTCTTAACTTGTGATGTTCCAGTTTTTCCAGCAAATTGATATTTTTTATCTTCTATTCTTGATGAATAAGAGGTTCCTCTAACTTCATTGGTTGATGCAAACATTGCTTCCGTTACTAACTTTATATTTTCTGGGTTTTGAAAAAGAGGTTCATGTCTTTTTTCACTTATTAACTCTAATAATTGTCCACCAGCTTCCATTAAACTACTATTTTTTTCAGTAGCTTTTTTTAAGTTTTTTTGCATTAAAGACTTAATCTTTTCAGCAGTATTATTATCTTCATTATTTGCTATGATTTTTGGATAAATCTTAAAACCACCATTTCCAATTTGAGCTGTCATTAAACATAATTGTAATGGAGTGGTTTGGATATAACCCTGTCCAATTCCAGTAATTAAAGTCTCTCCTATAACCCATCCTTTTCCTAAGTTGTTCTTTTTCCATTTTGTATCAGGAACTAATCCTTTTTTCTCATTATCAAACGTTTTGCTTAAAACTTTTTTACCGAGACCAAATTTTAAAGAAGTCAACTTTAAACGATCTACTCCAAGCCTTCTTGCTATTTCATAAAAATAAGTGTCACAAGATTGTTTCATTGCACTTTTTAAATTTACATATCCATGGCCTTTTTTTTTCCAGCAATGATAGGTTTGACCATACATTTCAATCTTTCCTGTACAATTCACTTTGAAATCTTTAGAGATAATATTATTTTCAAGTGCTGAAAGAGCTACAATTGGTTTAATTGTTGAACCAGGTGAATATAATCCTGATAAAGTTTTGTTAACTAAAGGTTTTAATGGGTTATTTCTAATTAATTGCCAATCATCCTGGCCTATTCCAAAAAGAAATAAATTTGGATCAAACGAAGGTGAGGAATGCATAGCAATTATTTCTCCAGTATAAATATCCATTACACTTATTGATCCTGCTAAATCTTTTAGTAATTCATTACATAATTTTTGAACCTCAGTATCTAAAGTTAATCTAATTGTTTTTCCTTTTAAACCATCTTTGTGATCAATCTGATTAATTCTTTTTCCGTAAGCATTAACCTCATATCGTTGAATGCTATTTGTTCCTATTAAATCTCCTTCAAATCTTTTTTCTAAACCTGTTTTACCAACTTTTAGGCCTGGTACATGATTTTTTTTAATTGATTTATTATTTAGAATATCATTTTCACTGGCTTCACTCACATAACCTAATACATGTGTATAGTTTTCTTTAAATGGATAGTCTCTAGATACAGATAATACTGGTTTTGCTCCTGTCAAATCATGCAAAAAATAATTTACTTTTGTAAATTCGTCCCAAGTTAAATTTTCAGAAACAATTAAAGTTTCCCATGGCTTTTGTGTTTGTTTTTGTTTAATTATTTTATTGTAAGCACTATTACTAAGTTTTAATATTTCTTTTAATCTTACCATCAAGTATCTAAAGTCTTCTACTTGCTCTGGTATTATGTGAAGTTGATATACTTTTAGATTTCCAGCTATTACATTTCCAAAATAATCTAAGAATTCTCCTCTTACTGGGGGTAGTTTCCATTCCCGTAATCTATTTTTATCTGAGAGTGTCAAATATTTTTTATTCTCTTTAATTTGTAATGAAAATAGTTTTACAATTATTCCTGAGAATACAAAAAATTTTGCAGCTGCAATGATAAACATTCTTCTATTAATAGTATGAGTTTTTTTAACATTTAAATCTTCACCTAGCATCAGAACTTCCTAATAAAAAAACTTCAACCAAATTAAACAAATATGAAAAAATAAAATAAAATAAAAAAGTACATATGGCGTTTACTAGTTTATCTATATAATTAATTTCAAAGTCAAAAATTAAAGTTAAAATTGTAAAAGATAAAGAGTTTAAAATTAATATTGTTACAAGAAAAAATATCCAATCTTTCATTAAATTAGGTCTTAGAGTTATATTTCTTAAATAAACTGCGGAACCACACAACAACAAGTAAATCAGACTACTTATGCCCATAGGGGTTCCCACTATAACATCGTTAAATAAACCAGCTATAAAGATTGCAGTGTAACCCAAACTTTTTTCTCTTTTTAAATTGTAATAAAAAATTAGAATATAAGAGAAATTAAAAGAAAAATATTTTAGTCCTAAATAATTAAAATCAAAAGTGTTTAGTACGGATATATAAAGTAAAATTAATGGGAGTAGAGATGTAATTTTTATTAAAAAATTTCTATTTTGTAAAATACTCATTGATTATCTGCTTTCTTAAATTTTACAATTGTTACAAATTCTAATTGTGAAAAATCTGAAAAAAACTTTACCGTTTTTTTTGTTGTTAAACTATCACCATTAATTTTTCCTACTGGTATTCCTGATTTAAATAAACCTGATGACCCTGAAGTATAAACAATCGATAAGCCTTTGGTTAAATTTTCTTTTTTAGAATACTGAATAACACCCTCTTCTTTTCCAGTTCCAGATAATATAGACAGTGTACCACTTGGTTCGATTATAACTGGAATTTTACTATTTAAATCAGATAATAATAGAACTCTAGATGTACCATAATTAACTTCTACTATCTTTCCAATCAAGTATTCTCCATCCATAACAGCCATTCCAAGATTTATCTTATGTTTACTTCCTCTATTAATGACAATTGACTTTAAAAATGGACTTTGTTTATCACTTAATATTTTTGCAATTGTTTCATTAGATTTAACTATGTAATCATCTACTATTAGTTTTAGTCTTTTGTTTTCTAAGATAACAAATTCATTTAATAATTCTTTTGATTGTAGAGTTTCTAACTTTGATTTATTTAGTTGGTTTTCTTCATAAAGGTTCAAATGTTCTTGTATTATTAAGTGGCTATTTTTAATAAATTTTTCAGGTCCAGATACGATATAAGATGACCTATAAACTATTTCTTTAATTGCTATTTTCACATAATTAATAACTTTAAAGTTTAAACCTCCCAAAATTAAAAATATAATTGAAAAAAAAACTAAACCTAATAATGAAAATCTTTGTTTTGTTTCCTTTTTTAAAAAAGCAGATCTAATTGCTATTACAAAATCGTCTCTGCTTGTTTCCATTATTTTTAATACTCAGACAGCATAGTAGAAAATGTTTCTTCTTGATCTAAGGCTTTTCCAGTTCCTATTGCTACACAAGCTAAAGGGTCATCTGCTACGTGAACTGGTAGACCTGTTTCTTTAGAAAACCTTTTATCAATATTTTTTAATAAGGCTCCACCACCAGTTAAAGTTAAACCCATATCAACTAAATCTGCTGATAGTTCTGGAGGTGTATTTTCCAATGCATCTTTTATTCCATTTACCATTTCTTTTAAAATACCATTTAATGCTTCTGCAGTATCTTCTTCAGTAATATTAACTTCTTTAGGTGTGCCTGATCTTAAGTCTCTACCTTTAACTGCATATGTATTTGTGTTTGATGGAATTGCAGTTCCAATTTCCTTTTTTATTTTTTCAGCAGTACTATCACCAATCATAAGATTATATTCTTTTCTCATGTAATTAATTAAGGCTGTATCCATAGCATCTCCTGCAACTCTTAGTGACCTTGAATAAACCAGTCCACCTAAAGACATAATTGCTATTTCAGTTGTTCCTCCACCAATATCGACCACCATTGAACCTGTTGCTTCTGAAATTGGAAGTCCCGCTCCAATTGCAGCTGCAATTGGTTCCTCAATTAACTGAACTCTTCTGGCTCCTGCTGCAAGTGCACTGTCTTGAATTGCCTTTCTTTCAACTGGTGTTGAGCCTGTTGGAACACAGATTAAAATTCTTGGATTTGCAAAAGTTTTATTTTTATGAACTTTTTTAATAAAATGTTTGATCATTTCCTCTGTCACTATAAAATCAGCTATAACCCCATCTCTTAAAGGTCTAATTGCACTTATATTTCCTGGGGTTCTACCCAGCATCGTTTTAGCCTCATCTCCAACTGCTAATACAGTTTTCTTTCCCATATTTTCAACGATTGCAACAACTGATGGCTCGTTAAGCACAACACCTTGTCCTTTTAATACTACAAGTGTATTTGCTGTACCAAGGTCAATCGCCATGTCTTGACTCCAAATATTTGTTAAATTCTTAAACCATTTTGCCATTTTATATACCTTTCACTTTCTGAGTTTCGTGCTCAATAGGAGCTGTTTTTTTTCTTTTAATAATCATTTTATTCAATGCACTTAAATAAGCGTTCGCTGATGCAACTAGTGTGTCTGTGTCAGCGGCTTGACCGACTGTAGTTTTACCTTTTTCTTCAATCCGAACACTTACTGTAGCCTGTGCATCAGTTCCTTCTGTAACGGCATGAACTTGATATAATTGAAGATTAACATCATGTGGATATAAAATTTTTATACATTTAAATATTGCATCTACAGGTCCATCTCCTGTTTCCGAAGTTTTCTTTACTTCTCCATAAACATCTAAAGTCATATCTGCTCTTTGTGGTTCTCCTGTGCCTGCAAAAACTTTTAAAGATTTCAGGTTTATAGCATTTACTTGGTTATCTGTAATTAAGCTATCATCAACTAATGCCATTATATCATCATCATAAACATGTTTTTTCTTATCAGCTAAAACTTTAAATTTACCAAAAGCAGTTTGAATTACATCATCTGTAACATCTGCATAACCAAGGTCATTTAATTTTTCTTTAAATGCATGTCTTCCAGAATGTTTTCCCATTACCAAAGAGGTTTTTTTGACACCTACGCTTTCAGGTGTCATAATTTCATAAGTTTCTCTATTTTTAAGCATTCCATCTTGATGAATACCTGCTTCATGTGCAAATGCATTTTTCCCTACAACTGCTTTATTAAATTGTACTGGGAAAGTTGCATTAGACACAACTTTTGATGCTTTGCTTAATAGTTCAGTTTTAATTCCAGTTTTATAAGGCATCAAATCATTTCTTGTTCTTATTGCCATTACAATCTCTTCAAGCGCAGCATTACCTGCTCTTTCACCAATTCCATTAATTGTACATTCTACTTGTCTTGCTCCGGCCTGAACTCCAGCTAAAGAATTCGCTACTGCTAAGCCTAGATCATTGTGACAATGAACTGATAAAATTGCTTTATCAATATTTGGTACTTTGTTTTTTAATGTAGTAATAATTTTAGTAAACTCTAAGGGAATAGTATAACCAACAGTGTCTGGAATATTTATTGTTTTAGCTCCACTGCTAATTGCCAACTCGACTATTTTACACATAAAGTCCATATCTGTTCTTGTTCCATCCTCACAAGACCACTCGACATCATCTGTAAGATTTCTTGCGTAAGTTACACTTTCTTTAATTGCATCCAATACTTGTTCTGGTGTTTTATTCAGCTTATGCTTCATGTGAAGTGGACTTGTTGAAATAAAAGTATGAATTCTAAATCTTGGAGCTGACTTTAATGCTTCATGACATGCATCAATATCTTTTTTGTTAGCTCTTGATAAGCCAGCTGGTATTGAATGCTTTAAAATTTTACTTATTGCAGTTACAGCTTCAAAGTCGCCTGGTGAAGCAATCGGAAATCCTGCTTCAATAATATCAATCCCTAATTCATCAAAAATTCTAGCAATCTGAATTTTTTCCTCAAGACTCATTGATGCACCTGGTGACTGTTCACCATCTCGCATTGTAGTATCAAATATAAAAATTTTATCTTTGTCGCTCATAACCAATAATTTTAGAAAATGTATAATACAATCTATAATAGAGATTGCAAAATATTTGTTAAATTATCGTTTTTAATGTTGGTCGTTTTAGGTCTTCTAGGTACTAATCATAAATAGACTCAATTTTAGGCATCAGATATAAAAGTTCTTTTGAATACTCGTGCTTAGGTTCCAAAAATAATTTCTCAGTATCAGAAACTTCGCATAACTTACCATTTCGCAATACTCCAATTTTATCACACATCTGACGAACAACAGGTAGATCGTGACTGATAAATAATATTGTTAAATTAAGTTGTTCTTGAAGATCTTTTAGTAGGTTTAATATTTGAGCTTGAATACTAACATCTAAAGCTGATGTTGGCTCATCACAAACTAATAGTCTTGGTTGTGTAGCTAGTGCTCTTGCAATTGATATTCTTTGTCTTTGCCCTCCAGAAAATTCATGAGGATATCTTATTGCTGATTTTTTAGAAAGTTCAACTGATTCAAGTAAATCATTAATATAATTGTCTAAATCATTATCTGTAATTAAAGAGTTATGAAGTTTTATTGGTTCTGCAATGATATCTCTAACTTTCAACCTTCCATTTAGTGACGAGTAAGGGTCTTGAAAAATCATTTGAATTTGTTTTCTAAAATTCATCATTTCTTTATTTTTTTTTATTTTAGTAACACATACATTGTCAAAAAATATTTCACCTGAAGAAGGTTTAAATAGATTAACAACCATTTTTGCGATTGTTGATTTGCCGCTTCCACTCTCTCCAACCAATCCAAATGACTCACCTTCTCTAATATTAAATGAAACATCGTCTACAGCCATTATAGTATTTTTTGAAGTTTCTGTAAAAATACCATCTTGAAAAGTTTTTTTTAAATTCTTAATCTTAATTAAATCTCCATAAATAATTTTTTTTTTATTCCATCTATTTAAAATTTTAATATTTGCTCCCTTCTCTTCATTTTTTTTTGTTTTAACTATCTTAAATCTTGAAATTTTTTTATTAGTTGGAGGAACAGAGCTAATTAGACTTTTAGTGTATAATTCTTTTGGATTTGTAAGTATCTCTTTTGTCAATCCAATTTCAACCAGATCTCCATTCTTCATGACTGCAACTCTATCAGCTGTTTCAGAAATTACACCCATGTCATGTGTAATTAATATTACAGCTAAGTTTCTTTCTTTAGTTAAAGTTTTAATTAATTCAAGAATTTGAGATTGTATAGAAACATCTAACGCTGTTGTTGGCTCATCTGCAATCAGTAATTCAGGTTCACAACATAGTGCAAGAGAAATTACAACTCTTTGTCTCATTCCGCCAGAAAATTGATGTGGATAATCATCAAATCTATTGTCAGCATCTTTAATACCAACTTCTTTCAATAAACTTATGGCTCTATTTTTACATTCATCTATGTTTAGTTTTAAGTGAGTTTGTATTGTTTCTATAAGTTGTTCACCTATGGTTAGCAAAGGATTTAAAGAAGTTTGAGGATCTTGAAAAATTAATCCAATTTTTTTTCCTCTATATTTAAATATATCTCCAGGTTTTTCATGAATATTTATTCCATCCAGGATTACCATCCCATTTGAAATTCTTCCAGGTTCGTCTATAAGATTTATTATTGCATTACCTAAGGTGCTTTTTCCTGATCCTGACTCTCCTACTAATCCTAATATTTCCCCTTTTTTGACATCAATATTAATGTTTTTAACAGCGTAAACAGTCTCTTTCCTCATCCCATAATTAACACTTAAATTATCAATTTTCAAAAAACTCATTAGTTTAATTTTGGATTGAGAGTATCTCTCATCCAGTCTCCTAAAAGGTTAATTGAAAAAGCCAAAATAACTAGAAAGATTGCGGGAAAAAAAGTTATCCACCATTCACCTGAAAATAAGAAATCATTGCCAATTCTTATTAGGGTTCCCAAAGAGGGTGTTGTAGGAGGTACTCCCACACCTAAAAAACTTAAAGTGGACTCTGCTATTATCGCAAGTGCGAGCCCTATAGTTCCAATAACAAGTATAGGTCTTAATATATTTGGTAAAATATGTTTAAACATTATTTTAATATTTGAAACTCCAATAATTGTTGAAGCAGAAATATAGTCTTTATTTTTTTCTACTAACGTTGCAGCTCGAGAAACCCTGGCAAACTGGGGCCATTCAGAAATTCCTATAGCAAAAATTAAAACATATATGGCCATTTCATCATGTGATTCTTTTGAGATAAGGCCCCTTGCTATACCATCAACTAATAGAGCCATTAAAATACTTGGCACTGTTAATTGTACGTCTGTTATTCTCATAACAAACATTTCATATTTTCCACCAAAGTATCCTGCTGTTAAACCTAACGCTACACCCAATATCAAACTAAATAAAATTGCTGAAAAACCAACGATTAAAGAAATCCGGGAACCATATAATATAGTCGATAACATATCTCTACCTTGTCCATCTGTTCCTAGTAAAAATTTAGATATTCCATCTTCTGACCATGAAGGTGGAGTAAAAGCATCCATCAAAGAAAGGCTTGATGGATTAAATGGATTAAATGGTGCAACAAATTCTACAAAAAAAGAACAAAAGAAAATTATTGTTAATATTATTGTAGATATAATGGCAGTTGGTGATTTGATGAAGCTAAAGTATACGTCGCTGTCTCTAATTCTTTCTATTAGTGATAAGTTTTGATTATCCATTTGCATCTCCAGACTTAACTCTTATTCTTGGATCAATAAAATAATAAAGAATATCAACAATAAAATTTATCATTACAAATATAAAAGCAATGAAAACTAAATAAGCGGACATAATCGGTATATCTACAAACTTAACTGCTTGAATAAAAAGAAATCCCATCCCAGGCCACTGAAAAACTGTTTCAGTTATTATTGAAAAAGCTACTAAGGTTCCAATATTAATTCCTGCTATCGTAATAACTGGTATTAATCCATTTTTTAAAGCATGTTTATACTGAATACTTTTTTCACTTATTCCTCTCGCTCTTGCAAATTTGATATAATCTGTTTGAAGTATTTCCATCATTTCAGCTCTAACCAGTCTAATTACGTAGGTCATTTGAAAAAGGCTCAAGGTAACAGAGGGTAAAATTATTGCTTTAAGTCCTGATATTGTCAATAGACCAGTTGTCCAAAAACCAAAATCGATTACCTCACCTCTGCCAAAAGATGGGAGGACTCCTAAAATTACTGCAAAAAGATAAATAAAAAGTATTCCTATAACAAATGTTGGAAGAGATACTCCTAGTAGAGAAATTGCTAGAATAGTATCACTTAGAATACTTCCTCTGTTAATTCCAGTATAAACTCCTAATAAAGTTCCAGCTATCAAAGCAATTAAAGCTGAAATAAATACCAATTCTAAGGTTGCTGGCAATCTTTCTGATATCAATTCAGATACAGGTCTTCTTAATTGATAGGAAATCCCAAAATTTCCTTCAGATGCATTTCTGACAAATCTTGTAAATTGAATAGGAATAGGGTCGTTTAAACCTAATGCTTCTCTTATTTCTCCTCTTTCTTGATCTGAGGTTTCTTCACCAACCATGTTGTGAACGGGATCACCTACAAAAGTAAAAAGTGAAAACGATACAAAAGCTACAACTAGCATAACCATTATTGATTGGAACAATCGTTTAAAAAAATACTTTATCAAAATATGAGGTTTAAGTTTGAGTATGAGCCCTTTTATAAAAAAAAGGGCTCATATTTAATTGATTAATTTTTGCTCGAAAACCTGAACAAAGGTTCGTTGTTAGGTCTGATCGGGACATTTATATTTTTTGCTGATGCCCAAGAAATAACTTGATGGTGTAAAGGTAGATATGAAATATCATCTTTCACTATTTTCCAAGCTTCTGCAATTGCAGCATTTCTTTTTTCTAAATCTACTTCACCTTCCATAACTTTGATTAACTCATCAACTCTAGAATTACTAAAGTTAACTCTGTTCCAGCTTGCACCGGTATCATATAGATAATGAAATACATAGTGACTATCTAAAGTAGGAACACCCCATCCAAGCATATAAAAATCACCCTTTTTATTTTTAAGCTCTTTAAAATGTTTACTTTTAGTTTGAGAATTTAGCGAAACATTGACGCCAATTTTACCAAACATACCGACCACAGCAGTACAAATTGCTTCATCATTTACATATCTGTCATTTGGACATCTTAGTTCAACATCAAAACCATTAGGATAACCAGCCTCAGCTAAAAGTTTTTTTGCAGATTCTGGATCATATGCTAATCTTTCATCCAGTGCCTTAGTATAACCAGTCACGCCTGGAAATGTAATTATTCCAGCTGGTTCACTTAAGCCTCTCATAACCTTTTTCTGAATCGCTTTAATATCAATTGCTTGATATAAAGCCTGTCTAACTTCTTTCTTTTTAAAAGGATTGTCACCTGTATTACCAGATCTAAGTTTATCTGCTCCTTGGTCCATTCCTAAAAAAATTGTACGCATTTGAGGAGTGCTTTCAACTTTGTGACTTCCTGAGCTTTCTATACGTCCTAAATCTTGTACAGGAGCATCAGTTACTATATCAATCTCTCCCGATAATAGTGCGGCCACTCTAGTTGCGGCATTAGCTATTGGGAGTAACTCAATTGATGTAAGGTTGTGTTCAACATTTCCCCACCATTTACTATTCTTTTTAAAAACCGTTTTAGTGTTTGGTTCTCTTAAAGTTATTTTAAATGGACCTGTTCCCATAGCATTCGTTGATGCATAAGTTTCCTGAGATGCATTCCAGTTCTGTGGAACAATTGAAAAATTTTCTGTTGCCCATGCTTTTGATACAACAAAAATATTTGACAGTTGGTTTAAAAGAATTGGGTTAGGTTCAGTTGTTTTAATTTGAACTGTATATTTATCAATTGCTTTAACTGATGCGATGGCACTAATATACTCTTTAAAATCAGAAGTAGGCTGTTTAGCTCTTAATATGCTAAACACAACATCTTCAGAAGTCATAGGTGTTCCATTAGAAAATTTTACATCATCTCTTAAATAGAAATACCAAGTAGTTGGATTTACGGCTTTCCATTTTGTTGCAAGCTGAGGTCCAATTTTCATATCAAGGCCTCTAGTTACAAGTGCCTCATAAACCTGTCTTGATACCATAGTAGTTGGTCCTTCATTCTGAGCATGTGGATCAAGTGTTAAACTATCACCTTTCATTGACCATTTAATAGATTTTGCCCAAGCTGAAGAAAATCCAAATACTAATGATATGGTTAATAGTATTCTTAAAAAATTTTTAATTTTCATTATTTCCCCTTATTTATTTTTTTAAAAAGTATAGGGGAAATAATTTTATTTTACAAATTCGTGTATAAGTAGAAATTGTTTAATATATTTTACTTTTTATCACTATCTATGAGTTTATTTTTACCAATCCAAGGCATCATATCTCTTAGTTTAGATCCAACTTTTTCAATAGAATGATCTGCTAAATCTTTCCTTGTTTTTAAAAAATTTTTCTGACCACCTTCACACTCTTTCATCCAGTCTTTAGTAAATTTACCAGATTGAATATCAGCCAATACTTCTTTCATTCTTTTTTTGGTTTCATCTTTTTTTATTATTCTAGGTCCAGAAACATATTCACCATATTCTGCAGTGTTTGAAATAGAATAATTCATGTTAGCAATTCCACCTTCATAAATTAGGTCTACAATCAGTTTAACTTCATGCAAACACTCAAAGTATGCCATCTCAGGTTCATATCCTGCTTCAACTAATGTTTCATAACCATTCTTAATTAATTCAACAAGACCACCACAAAGAACTGTTTGTTCTCCAAATAAATCAGTTTCACATTCATCTTTAAAAGTAGTTTCAATTATTCCAGATTTCCCACCACCTATTGCTGATGCATAAGATAAAGCAAGGTCTCTTGCTTTTCCTGTTCCATCCTGATGAACTGCCATTAAACAAGGCACTCCACCACCTTTTTCGTATTCACTTCTAACTAAATGTCCAGGACCCTTCGGTGCAACCATAAATACATCTAGATCTTTTTTAGCTTCAATTAATTTATAATGGATATTTAATCCATGAGCAAAAGCTATGCTTGTTCCCGGTCTAATTCTTTGTTCAATATGGTTTTTATAAACTGTTGCTTGTAGTTCATCTGGGGTCAGTATCATTGCAACATCTGCCCATTCAGCTGCATCAGATAAATTCATTACTTTTAAACCTTTTGACTCTGCTTTTACTTTACTTGCTGATCCTTCTCTCAAAGCTACAACAACATCATTAGCTCCACTGTCTTTTAAATTTAATGCATGAGCATGTCCTTGACTTCCATATCCAAAAATTGCAATTTTTTTACTTTTAATTAAATCTACATCTGCATCTTTTTCATAAAACATTTTCATTTTTTTTCTCCTTTTTAATAATTAGTTAAATATTTCTGCGCCTCTTGTCATTGCAACCGCCCCAGTTCTTGAAACGCTAATAAGACCAAGTGGTTTTAAATTTTTACTCATTTTGTCTATTTCTCTTCTTAATGCAGTAATTTGAATTACAATAGATTTATTTGTCTTATCTAATATAACTGGATTAAATTTTTTACAAGCGCTTATAGCTTTTTTAATTTTAACTTGATTTCCTAAAACTTTAAGCAAAGCCATTTCTTTAAAAATTACCTTTTTATCTTCTCTTTTAAAGTTAGCAACTTTATGCACAGGCACTAATTTTTTTAATTGTAGAGTGATTTGTTCAATTACTTGTGGTGTTCCTACTGTTACAATAGTTACTCTTGAAAGGTTTTTTTTATGATCCACTTCTGCCACAGCTAGAGACTCAATATTGTATCCTCTGCCTGAAAAAAGACCCACAACTCTTGCAAGTACTCCAGCCTCATTATCTACCCAAATTACAAAAATATGAGTATCTAATTTACCTATTTTGCTTGGTGCGCTGTAAGCTGATTTTGACTTTGTCATTTTAAACTAACGCCTTTCCTTTGCCAGTAATTTTGTTTTCTTCCTGATCTTTTGGGCCTAATAACATCTGATTGTGAGGTTTTCCCGATGGTATCATTGGAAAACAATTCTCATCTTGATCAACGTGACAATCAAAAATTACAGGTTTGTCTATATTGATCATTTTTTTGATTTTTTCATCCAACTCACCTGGACTTTTTGCTCTAATTCCTACACATCCATAAGCTTCTGCTAATTTTACAAAATCAGGTAGTGCCTCAGAATAACTTTCAGAATAGTTTTTTTCATGTAATAACTCCTGCCACTGTCTAACCATACCCATATACTGATTATTTAAAATAAATATCTTTATTGGCAGGTTGTACTGAACTGCTGTTGAAATTTCTTGCATCGTCATTAAAATCGAGGCTTCTCCAGCAATATCTACTACTAATTTTTTAGGATGGGCAACCTGCACTCCTACAGCAGCAGGTAATCCATAGCCCATAGTACCAAGTCCACCTGATGTCATCCATCTATTCGGTTTATTAAATTTATAATGTTGTGCAGCCCACATTTGATGTTGTCCTACTTCTGTAGTAATGTAAGTATCTTGATTTTTTGTTAATTCATACAGTCTCTGAACTGCATACTGAGGTTTAATAATTGTATCACTATTGATAAAATTTAGTGATTGTTTTGTTCTCCATTTTTGAATTTGTTGCCACCACTTAGAAATTTTTTGTTTATTAGATTTTTCTAAATTCAAATTTTTCTTTTTTAAAGTTTTTGTGATAGATCGAATTACATCACTTACATCACCCACAATAGATAGGTCAACTTTTATAATCTTATTAATTGATGATGGATCAATATCAATATGAACTTTTTTTGATTTTGGGGAAAATTCATCTATCTTTCCTGTAATACGATCATCAAATCTGGCACCTATATTAATTAATAAGTCACAGTCGTGCATTGCATTATTTGCTTCATAAGTTCCATGCATTCCTAACATTCCTAAAAACTGATTGTCATCTCCAGGGTAAGCTCCTAATCCTTGGAGAGTTGATGTTATTGGAAATCCAGTTAAAGAAACTAGCTCTCTTAACAATTCACTTGCTTTTGGTCCTGAATTAATTACTCCTCCACCAGTATAAAAAACTGGTTTTGAAGCTTTGCTCATTAAATTAATTAATTGATCAATTTGTTTTTGATTAAATCTATTTAGTGCTTTTCCGTTTAATTTTTTTTTTTTTCTAAATTTAGAATATTTTACTTTAGCAAACTGAACATCTTTTGGTATATCAACAAGTACCGGCCCTGGTCTTCCAGTTGTAGCCACCTCAAATGCTTCATGCATAATTCTTGGTAGATCTTTAATGTCTTTAACTAACCAATTGTGTTTTGTACAAGGTCTAGTAATTCCCGTGGTATCACATTCTTGAAAAGCATCCGTTCCAATTAAGTGTGTTGGTACTTGACCTGAAATACAAACCAAGGGAACTGAGTCCATGTATGCATCTGTTAAGGCTGTTACTACGTTTGTTGCTCCTGGTCCTGAAGTAACCAATACAACGCCAGGTTTTCCACTAGATCTTGCATATCCTTCTGCTGCATGACCTGCACCCTGCTCGTGTCTAACCAAAATATGTTTTATAGATGGGTGATTCTTTAATTCATCATATATAGGTAGCACAGCTCCACCCGGATAGCCAAAAAGATAATCTACTTTTTGATCTTCCAAGCACTTAAATACTATTTCTGCTCCTGTATATAAATTACCCATTTTGGCAATCTAGCTGAAGTTGTGCTCATTGGTCAAGTTTTAGAGACGATTTATTTAATTTTTTTAAATAGTCACTAATCTTAGTTGGATTAATTTTTTTCCAGTCTATCATCCTACTTCTTGCCCAAGTGGCTTGTCTTTTGGCGTATTGTCTGGTTTTAATAGATATCAATTGTTCTGCTTTATCTAAATTAATCTCATTTCTTAAGCACTGTGTCAATTCGTCAATTCCTATTACTTTATTAACACTATGATCTTTTTTAATTTTTAATTTAATAAAGTTTTTAACTTCTGTAATAGCTCCACTATCAATCATTTTAGTTGATCTTAATGCAATTCTATTAACGAGCTCTTCTCTTTTAAAATCAATATATAATTTTAAAAATTGATTTTCTCTAAACTTTGGTTTCGTTTTATTTAGCCAATCATACATAGAAACTTTTGTATACGACTTAATTTCAAAGGCTCTTAAAGATCTTTGGGTATCATTTGGATCAAATTTATTATGGACATTTGGATCAATTTTTAAAAGTTTTTTATAAAATTTTTTTTGACCTTCCTTTTTTTGAGCAAGTCTAATTTTATCTCTAAATTTATAGGGAATTTTAGGAATTTTAACTAAGCCATTAATTAATGATTGAAAATATAAACCAGTGCCACCAACTAGGATTGGAATTTTTTGTCTTTTTTGAATATCTTTAATAGTTTTAATTGTTAAATTTAACCATTGACCTGTAGAAAATTTTTTATTTAATTCAATTATTCCGTATAAATGATGTCTGATATTTTTTTGTTCTTTTTTATTAGGTCTTGCAGTTAAAATCTTAAATGTTTTATAAACTTGCATGCTATCAGCATTAACTATTTCACCATTGACTTTTTTAGCAATTTTAACAGCAAAATTAGATTTACCTGAAGCAGTTGGACCAGAAATTAAGATAATCTTGGACTGATTGCCCATTATCAATCTAATTTAACACCAATATATCTTTTTTGGTTTTGATTATTATAAATTACAATCAAAATTGTTTTTTGATTAGATTTCAAGGAATCTTCAATTGTATTTTCTAGATCATTAACTGATTTAATCTTTTTCTTTTGTGCTTCTAGAATTATATTATTTACGTTTAAATAATTAATAGGACTATCTTTATCAATATTAGTTATTACTAATCCCGTTGTTTGATTTGGAAGTTTTCTAGTTTTAATATCTTCTTTGGATAATGGTCTTACAGTAATTTTTAAGGATTTGATTTCCAAAGTTTCTTGTTCTTCTTTACTTTCTTTTTCTTTTTTTTCAAAATCTTCTGAGGTTTCTAATCTCCCTAATTTTATTTTTTTAGTAATTTCTTTTTTATTTCTCCAAACTTTAACATTTACTATTTTTCCAACTTCTGTTTGGGCAACAATTTTAGGAAGTTCTTTCATTTCTTTTATTTTAGTTCCATTGAATTCTAATATAATGTCACCTGCTTTTATTCCTGCTTTTTCTGAAGGACTTTTCTCAGCAACACTTGCAACTAATGCTCCTCTTGGTTCGTCTAATTTTTCTACATCAGCAATTTCTTTTGTCACTACTTGAATTCTAACCCCAAGCCATCCTCTTTTTGTTTCCCCAAACTTTACTAGTTGCTCAACAACTTTCTTTGCACTATTTGATGGGATCGAAAAACCTATCCCTATATTTCCTGACCTTCCTAAAATGGCAGTATTTATTCCTATGACATCACCCTTCATATCAAATAATGGACCACCTGAATTCCCTGAATTAATTGAGGCATCAGTCTGGATATAATCTTCATATCTAGAAAGTCCTATGGTTCTATTTCTTGCTGAAATAATTCCAGAAGTTACCGTTCCACCTAGACCTAACGGATTTCCAATTGCTATTACCCAGTCTCCTATTCTTGCTTTATCTGAGTCTCCAAAATTAACTGGAATAAATTTTTCTTTGGCATCTATTTGAAGAACCGCAATATCTGACAAGGGGTCTGCACCAATTACTTTAGCTTTATAGTCTTTTTCTCCATTAACAGTAACAACTATATCTTCAGCATCTGCAATGACATGATTGTTTGTTATCACTATACCTTTGGCGTCAATAATAAATCCTGATCCAAGTGCGCTAGCTTTTCTTTTTTGAGGTGTTCCAAATTCTTTAAACATATCTTCAAAAGGTGACCCTGGAGGAAATTGAAATCCTGGAAATGGATTAGTGTTAGTGGTTATGGTTGTTGTTGTTGAAATATTTACAACTGAAGGCATTAATCTTTCAGCTAAATCCGCAAATGAACCAGGGTTATCTTTTGCAAAAACCTTTGAAGCAAAACTTATTATAAATATAGTTAATAATAATTTTTTTATTTTATGCATATTAATTCTTTATGAACCAGATAATAACGAATCCAATGATTGCGAATATTAATCCAGCTTTTCTTAATTGGCTATTACTTACTTCATTTAATTTTAGTAACATATTTTTCATTTTTGATGGAAATAAGGCATATAAAATTCCTTCAATAAAAAGAAAAAGACCAAAAGCTATTATTAGCTCTTTCATATATCTTACTTAGATTATTGTGACTTCGGTTTTATATTTCCAAAAAATTTAAAAAACTCACTATCTGGTGAAAGTATAAGAGATGTATCTCCACCAATCAAAGCTGTTTCATAAG
>JACWDR010000001.1:90000-244943 GCA_014653975.1 Pelagibacterales bacterium SAG-MED20 | reverse complement strand
GGGATATATTAATTGCAATAATCTTGGGAACAGGCCCTTTAGCTGATGCTTTCTTTGTTGCATTCAGAATTCCAAATACATTTAGAAGACTTTTTTCAGAGGGTGCATTTAATGCTGCATTTGTTCCAAGCTATGCGTCTGAATTTTCTCAAGGTAAGGAAAAATCTGATAAATTTGCCAACAAAGTTTTTAGCTTATTAATTTTAGGTTTATTCTTTTTAGTCGTATTGGTTGAAATTTTTATGCCGATTTTTGTATTTTTTATAGCACCAGGATTTGATGGTGATAATCAAAAAATGGAGTTAGCAATAAATTTAACCAGAATTACATTTCCTTTTTTATTTTTTATTAGCTTGGCATCATTTTTTTCAGCAATCTTGAACTCACATAATAGATTTGCAGTAGCATCTGCTGTACCAATAATTTTAAATATAATGTTAATAGGTGTTTTATTTTATGGGGCTTATTTAAATGATGAAATCGTTTACTATCTGTCTTCTGCAGTCACTATATCTGGAGTCGTTCAATTAATCTTTTTATATTTATTTGTTAAAAGATTTTATTTACCAAAATTTAACTTAAAAATTGAAATTGATGAAAAAATAAAAAATTTTTTTAAAAAATTATTACCAAGTATATTTTCTTCTGGTGTAACTCAAATTAATATTTTAGTTGGAACTATCATTGCTTCTTTTCAAGCCAGTGCGGTTTCCTATCTTTATTATGCAGATAGAATTTATCAAATAAATTTGGCCATAGCTGGAATTGCGATAGGAACGGTAATACTCCCACAACTTTCTAAATATATTCAGAATAATCAGAAAGATGAAATAACTTTAATACAAAACAAAGCTTTAGAGTTGTCATTATTTTTGAGTATCCCAGCAATGATTGCATTATCTATCGCTTCTGAACAAATTGTTTCTGCTTTGTTTGGTTACGGTTCGTTTGATGAAAATGGAGTTAAAAATTCAGCAAAGGCTCTGTTTTATTTTAGCCTAGGTTTACCTGCGTTTTCTCTTATAAAAGTTTTTTCTAGTTTTTTCTTTGCACGCCACAACACTAAAGTCCCATTCTACATATCGTTAATTTCAGTTCTATTAAATATTTTAATAAGTGTTTTTTATTTTAAGAGTATAGGATTCATAATTATCCCAATAGCAACAACAATATCTTCCTGGATTAATTGTATTTTATTATTTCTTTTTTTAAAGAAAAAAAATTTTTTTAGTTTTAATTTGATATTTACAAAGCGGCTATTAAGAATTCTTATAGCTTCAATTTTAATGGGCTTATTTTTTTATTATTTAACTATTTTTTTTGAAAGCAAAATGACTTACACGCAAAACTTTAAATCAATATATCTAATTGGTTTAGTGATAATTACACTTGTTTTTTATCTGTTAATAGCATTTTTTATCAAAGCTTTTAAAATTAGTGATATTAATTTAAGATATTAGAATCAATGAGAAAAAAAATTTTTTCAGGTGTGCAGCCAACAGGAAACTTGCACCTAGGAAATTATCTGGGCGCAATTAAAAATTTTGTTGAATTAAGCAATCAAAAAGATAATGAATGTGTTTTCTGTGTTGTAGACCTTCATGCTATCACCATTAAGCAAGATCCCAAACAATTAAAAAGAAATATAAGAGAAACAGCAGCAACATTTATTGCAAGTGGTATTGATCCTAATAGCAGTATTATCTTTAATCAATCAATGGTTTCAGCCCACTCAGAATGTGCCTGGATTTTGAGTTGTGTATCGAAAATTGGATGGTTAAATAGAATGACACAGTTCAAAGAAAAAGCAGGGAAGGATAAAGAAAAAGCAAGCATTGGACTCTATTCATATCCAGTTTTAATGGCAGCAGATATTTTACTATATGATGCAACTCATGTTCCTGTTGGAAATGATCAAAAGCAACATTTAGAGCTTTGTCGAGATATAGCACAAAAGTTTAATAATGACTTTGATGCTTTAGATTTTTTAAAAGTACCTGAACCTTTAATTCAAAAACAATTTTCTAGAATAATGAGTCTAAAAGATGGGCTTAAAAAAATGAGTAAATCTGATCCATCAGACTTAAGCAGGATAAATCTTACAGATGAAAAAGACGTTATATTAAATAAAATAAAAAAAGCAAAAACAGACCCCATGCCTATGCCAACTGATGTTATGAATTTATCTGCAAGACCAGAAGCAGAAAATTTATTAGGAATATATTCTAGCTTAAGAAGCCAAGGCTTGGAAGAATCGATTAATGAATTTAAAGGAAAACAATTTTCAGAATTCAAAGAAAGATTATCTGAAACTTTAATCGAAAAAATTGAACCAATATCAAGGGAAATTAAGAAATTATTAAATGATGAAAAATATTTAGATCAAATATTGTTTAACGGCTCCGAAAAAGCAAACAAAATTGCCTCAAAAAAGATTAAGGAAATTAAACAATTGGTAGGTTTTTAGCAAAATTTATTAATTAGTGTTATTTTTATAATTAATGATTATATATAATCTATGTTTGTGCAAACAGAAATAACTCCAAATCCAAATTCACTAAAGTTTTTACCAGGACAAAAAGTATCTAATATTGGGTCTTTTGAAGTAACTAAAAAAGAGGAAATTGACAATGAATTAATTAGAAATCTTTTGTCGATTAATGGTGTGACTGGAATATTTTTAGGGACAGACTTTATATCTATAAACAAGTCAGCAGATATAGACTGGGAAGAAATTAAACATATAGCTATTTCATTAATAAACGAATTCTATTTATCAGGGAAAGAATTTGTAATTGAGGGTAGTTTATCTAAAGAAAGCAAACCGGATCTTGAAGAAATAGAAAAAAAAATAGTAAAAATTTTGGATACAAAAATTAGACCTGCTGTAGCAAAAGATGGTGGTGATATTAAATTCAAAGAATTTAAAAATGGTATTGTAAAAGTAGAGTTACAAGGTAGTTGTTCTGGTTGTCCAAGTTCAACAATGACTCTGAAACAAGGTGTTCAAAATCTTCTATGTCATTATTTACCTGAAGTTAAAGAAGTCGTTGCAGTATAAATTATGATTAAAAAAGAATTAACATTATCAAAGATAAACAAGTACTTAACTGATAATAAAATTTCTATCAGTGAAATTCAAAAGTTCCTAAAAAAAAATAAATTTAATTTAATTAAACAAAATAGAAATAAAGATGAAATAAAAAGCTTTGGAATTTTTTTCAGAACTTTTATATCTAGCTTAATTATAATCTTTGTTTTTTATATCAGTCCATCAATTCATGAATTTCAAAAACAAAGAAAACTTTTTTCGGAGGATTTTGAAAATAATTCAAAAAATAATTTAAAAAAAGTGTTGGAAAAACAAGAGCCTAAATTAGATGATAAAACAAATAAACAATATTTATTTGATGATATATTAGCATTCGATGATTTACCAAATGATACAGTAAGATTAAGTGCTGCAACAATTGTAGAATTATTTAAGTCTACTAACTATGATTTAAAAGATGTAAGGAAAAATAAATTAGTCAAACCTGTTTCTCTGACTTTATTACCTAATGAGATTAAAAAAATAGAAAATGTAAAAATTAGAAAAAACTTATTTATTCAAATTATTTTACCATTAATTATTAAAGAAAATCAAAATATTAGATTAGATAGAAAAAAGCTTTTTAATATATTAAATAAAAGTAAAAATTCTCGTGCACAAAAAAAATGGATAGAGTCAAAATTTAAACAATATGGTGTAGTAAATAAAGATTTATTAACTTTAAAAATGAGAATGGATGAAATCCCAGTTTCACTTGCAATTGCGCAAGCTGCAAAAGAGACTGGTTGGGGTACATCGAGATTTGCACTTGAAGGAAATGCATTATTTGGTCAATGGACTTGGTCTGGTGAGGGATTAAAACCTATAGATGCCGAGGATGATACTACACATAAAGTGATGAAGTTTAAGGTGCTGCAAGCGTCAGTAAAAGCATATCAAAGAAATTTAAATACCCATTCGTCTTACAAAAGTTTTAGAAGCGCCAGGGCTGAATTAAGAGACTCAGGAAAGGAACTTGATAGCATGTTGTTAACTGAGCATTTAGACAAGTACGCTGAAACTGGAAAAGAATATGTAAAAACTCTGCAAAAAATAATAAGACAAAATAATTTAACTGATTTTGATGATGCCAAATTATTACCAGCTAGTATAGATTTAAAAAGTCTTATTTAGTTTTGTTCAATAGAAAATTGAATACCAAACCATCTCCACAAACCGTTATCATTTAGAGAACAATTAATTCTTCCTCTTCTAAACGTAAATTTTTCTCTAAAATTTATTTTTAGAATATTCTTATTAATAAAAGTATGAGATTTCATCCATTTATTACCTTCGTCTGAAAAACAATTAATATTATTTAAATTTTTTTGTTCATCGAAAAATTCAACAGAAAATTTTGGCGGGTTATTATCCTTAGTTAAGTATTTTTCACTAGGGTTTAAACTTTTGAATTGTAATGGATAAAGATTAATTAAAAATTTAAATCTTTTTAAATCACCATATTTTTCATTAATTGGGAATCTTGGAAGTTCATGACGATCTTTATTAATATCAATTACGCCAGAGTGCTGACCAAAAGAAAATTTAAAATTTTTAGAAATATATTCCTTGATAAACTTGCTATATTCACCAAAAGGGTAAGAAAAAAAAATAGGGTTATAGCCTAATTTTTTTATAAAAATATTATTTGCAGTTTTTATATCATTAATAAAATCGTCTTTTTCAAAATTTACTAAATAATCATGTGAGTGAGAATGATTTCCAATATAAACATTTTGATATTTTTCTAGCTCTTTTAATTGTGACCAAGTCATATATCCATTTTTTCCGACAGTTTCAGTTGAAACAAATAAAATGAATGGGATTTTTTCTTTTTTTAAATAGGGCCATGCAGAATTATAAAATGATGAGAAAGCATCATCAATCGTAATAAGAATTTTTTTTTCTTTTTTTTCGATATCAAATGTTTTTTCTAAATCTCCTGGGTCATAAAAGTCATAATTCAAATTTTTAATTATTTGAATTTGATCTTTAAAAACGTTCATCTTTATATTTGTTGAGGGATATTTTTCCTCATCAAATCTGTGGTACATTAGAGATAGTATACCCATATCGTTAGAATAATATTTGATATTATTTTCATCTGCTTTAGAACTGTTTATAAATACTATTATTATGAATAATTTAATTGTAGATGCAGCTAGAGATAAAATTTTTTTAACACACATTGTTGGTAAAAATATTTATACTTGTAGTCACGAAAATAGCAAAAGTAATTTTGAAAAAATGATAGTTTTAATTAACAATTTTTTAAATATTAATAAAAGTTCATTAAGTGAAATAAGCACAATTTATGTTAATAGAGGCCCAGGCAGTTTTGCAGGAATCCGTAACTCACTTTCAATAATTAAGGCATTATTTTTAACAAAAAACATTGATTATTATTGTTTCAGTTTCACTGATTTTTCTGGATTAAAAGACATAAAATATGAAGAAGTGCCAAATTTATGTGAAAAATTTAAAATTAAAAAGAATTTGATTAATCCTATTTATTTAAGTTAAAATTAACTATGTCAGAAAATATTGAACAAAAATGTTTAGCTAAAGGTGTTAAACTTACAGAGCAAAGAAAAATTATTGCTAAGGTTATGTCTCAATCTAATGATCATCCTGATGTGGATGAATTATATAACAGGGTTTCAAAAATTGATTCGAAAATAAGCATAGCAACAGTCTATAGAACAGTAAAACTTTTTGAAGAGTCTGGAATTTTAACAAAACATGAATTCAAAGGAGGCAAGGCAAGGTATGAAGAATTAAATGAAGGACACCATGATCATTTGATTGATGTTAAATCAGGAGAGATTATTGAGTTTGTTGACGATGAAATTGAAAAATTACAAGAAAAGATAGCAGACAAATATGGTTATCAGTTGGTTGATCATAAACTGGAACTGTATGGAGTTAAAAAAAAATCTTAGATTAATGTTAAAAAAGATATTTATTAAAACTTTTGGATGTCAAATGAATGAATACGATTCTAATCGTATATTTGACACTGTAAAAAAAATTGGTTTTGAAAAAACAGATAAGTATGAAGATGCAAATTGTTATTTGTTAAATACTTGCCATATTAGAGATAAGGCTAAAGAAAAAGTTTACCATGAAATTGGAAGAGTAAAAAAGATTTTTAGATTTAAAAAGAAACCAATTATAATCGTAGCTGGGTGTGTTGCCCAAGCAGAAAACCAAGAAATGTTAAAAAGGGAACCATATATTGATATAGTAATTGGTCCACAATCATATCATAAAATTAATGGCACAATATTAAACTATTTAAATGATAAAAAAAAAGAAGAAGAGACAGAGTTTGATACAATTTCAAAGTTTAATTATTTAAGTAAAATTAAAAATAAAGTTAGTAAGGTTTCTTCATTTTTAACAATACAAGAAGGATGTGATAAGTTTTGTCACTTCTGCGTAGTTCCGTATACTCGAGGACCAGAATATTCTAGACCTTTTAAACAAATTATAAATGAAGCTAAAGAATTGATTGAAAGTGGAATAAGGGAAATCATTCTATTAGGACAAAATGTTAATGCGTACAGTTACAAAGAAGAAGGAAAAGAATTTAGATTATCAGATTTATTGTTAGAATTAGAGAATTTTAGTCAACTAAAGCGAGTTAGATATACAACATCTCATCCAAAAGATATGACTGAAGATTTGATCAATATTTATAAAAGTTCAAATAAATTAATGCCTTTGGTTCATCTACCAGTTCAAAGTGGATCAAATAAAATTTTAAAGTTAATGAATAGAAATCATACTATTGATGATTATTTAAAAATTTATGATAAATTAAAAAGTATTAATCCTAATATACAGTTTTCAAGTGATTTTATCATTGGTTACCCAGGAGAAAATGATAATGACTTTAAAAACACAATGGAGCTAATTAAAAAAATAAACTTCACTAACTCCTATTCATTTATTTTTAGTCCAAGACCTGGCACTGTAGCTGCTGACTTAGATTTAGTTGATGAAAATAAATCTAAACAAAGATTGAAAATAATCCAAAAAGAACTATTCGAAAACCAAATTCAAAAAAATAAATCTTTAGAGAATAAGATTGTTAACGTATTAGTCGAAAATAGAATGAAAGATGGGGTAAAATTATTTGGAAGAACAGAACATATGACTTCTGTAATTTTTGATGGTGATTTAGAAAACATAGGAACAGTGGTTCAGGTTGAAGTAACTAGTAGTAACCAAAATAGTTTATTTGGAGAATTAAAAAAAGATTATAAACAAAAAGTAGCTTAAAATTTGAAAAACATAGTTTCAAAAAAAATTAATTCTGCATTAAAATTTGTCTATTCTGATAATAACTCATTAAGTGTAATATTTCATGACAATGATTTATTAATGGGTGTAGTTGGAGAATTTAATGATAATTTAAAAGAACTTGAAAAAATAACCAATACAAAGTTATATTCTAGAGGAAATTCTATTTTAATAAAGTCAACACCAGAACAAAATGAAGTAACAAAAAATGCTATTCAATTTTTAGCTACACAATTTATTAATAATGGCGCAATTGAAAAAAAAGATATAATCTCTTCAATAGATAAATTTATGATTGAAGAAAAAGTAAAAAATCAAAATGTTTCTGATATAATTAAAACACCTAAAAAGTCTGTAATTCCAAGATCAGTAAGGCAAAAAGAATATGTGAGAGCTTTAAGACAAAGCAATATTGTTATATCTGCTGGACCAGCTGGAACGGGTAAAACTTTTTTAGCAGTTGCAGTTGGACTTACAATGCTGCTTGATAAAAAAATTGAAAGGATAATTTTATCTAGGCCAGCTGTAGAAGCTGGCGAAAGGCTTGGTTTTTTACCAGGTGACATGAAGGAAAAAGTAGATCCTTATTTAAGACCATTATATGACTCACTTTATGACCTATTTGATTTTGAAAAAATTCAAAGGATGATTGAAATTGGTGATATTGAAATAGCACCGTTAGCATTTATGAGAGGAAGAACATTGAAAAATTCATTTGCCATTTTAGATGAGGCTCAAAATGCGACAGATACACAAATAAAAATGTTTTTAACACGTATTGGGGAGAATTCAAAAATAGTTATTAATGGCGACCCATCCCAAATAGATTTGCCCAACAAAAATATGTCTGGATTGAATAGATCAAAAAAATTATTAAAAGATATAAATGAAATTTCAGTTATTGATTTTAATCATTCTGATGTAGTCAGGCATCCTCTAGTGTCTAAAATTGTAAAAGCTTATTCCGATCAAGAAAATGATTGATATTGATGTTGTTTCAGAGAGTAATCTTTGGAGCAAAAAAATTAAGAAAAAGAGTATTTTCTTTAATTCTTTAGTACGTCTTTTTCCTAAAAAACATAGATTTATAAAAAAAAGGGTAAGTTTAACAATTTTACTTTCAAATAATAAGAATATTAAAAAATTAAATAAAAGGTTTAGAAGCAAAAATAAACCAACAGATGTTTTATCTTTTCCATCTGAAAAAAAATTTAACATAAAGAGATCTTCTTATCTTGGAGACATAATTATAAGCTATGAGTTTGTAAACAAACCAAAAACTCTAAATCATCTAGAACTTAAAAAAAAAGTAGTAAAAATTTTTATTCATGGTTTTTTACATTTAATGGGATATGACCATATTAAGTTAAAGGATTTTAAAAAAATGCTTAAAGAAGAAGAGAAAATATATAACAGTGTTAAAACCAAGATTGCTAAAATTGCTTAAAAAAAAGTTTTTAAACTCGATATACATTATTTTTTTAGGTGGTATGAGCGCATATAGTTTACCTCCATACAACTATTATATAATTAATTTTATTACTTTTTCTTTATTTTTTATTTTTATTTTTAGAATAAAAAAAGATATTTCTAATAATGAATCTCTTTTCAAATATGGGTGGTGTTTTGGTTTTGGATATTTTTTGTTTAGTTTATACTGGGTGGTAATTTCCTTAACTTTTGATGAAAGTTTTAAGTTTTTGATCCCGTTCGCTATAATTTTATTACCATCTTTTTTAGCAATATTTTATGGATTAGTGACATACCTATATTCAGTTTTTTATTCTAAAAATGTTATTAGTTCATTTTTTATTTTTTCAATTTTATTTGGTATAGTTGAATTTATTCGAGGTTTTATACTTACTGGTTTTCCTTGGAACTTAATTGCGTTTAGTTTTTCAAATAATATTCATTTTATTCAAATTCTTTCAATCATTGGAACTTTTTCTTTTAATCTAATCTGTATTTCTTTATTTACAGCTCCAGCTATATTTTTCTTAAAAAATTCTAACAAAGAAATAATTGTTTGCGTTTTCTTTGTTATAATTTCTATTAGTTTTTTAATATTTGGTAACATAAAAATTGATAAATTTGATTTAATAAAAAGTGTAAAAAACCCTTATACGATCAAAGCCATATCCACAAACATTAGTCTAGATAGATTTTTTTTAGAACAAGATGAAATAAAAATAATTAATGAACTTATATTTTTAAGTGCCCCAGAAAAAAATAAACCTACAATTTTTCTTTGGCCCGAAGGAATTATTCCAGATAGTTATGTGCGAGACATGAGCAAGTATAAAAAATTATTTTTAAATAATTTCGGAAATGATGATTTGATTATTATGGGACTAAATAGTGTTGAACAGAAAAACAACAAAGATATATTTTTTAATTCAATGGCAGTATTTAACAATAAGCTAGAAGTGATACAAAAATACAATAAAGTTAATCTGGTACCTTTTGGCGAATTTGTTCCGTTTGAAAAAATGTTGAAATCAATAGGTTTTAAAACTGTTACAAATGAATATCAATCATTTTCTAGAGGCAAAGAAAGACAGTTCATAAATTTAAAAAGTGATGGGATTGATTTAAATTTACTGCCCTTAATTTGTTATGAGATAATTTATTCAGGACAATTATCTAATAGTGAAAATTTTGATTATATAATTAATATTTCTGAAGATGGTTGGTTCGGAAATTCCATAGGACCTAAACAACATTTTTCACATAGCATTTTTAGATCAATAGAGACTGGAAAATATATAGTTAGATCAGCCAACAATGGAGTTACAGCAGTCTTTAACCCAATGGGTATTGTGGAGCAAGAAGTTGGTTTTGGACTCACGGGTCATGTTAATTTTTCTGAGAGTAAATCAATTAAACCAACACTTTTTTTAGTATATGGAAATAAAATCTTTCTCATATTAATTTTATTATATATTTTTTTAATTTTTTCATTTAATAGAATTAACAAATGAGTAATCTAAAAAATTTTTTATTTACAAGTGAATCTGTATCAGAGGGACATCCAGATAAGGTATCAGATCGTATTTCTGATATGGTAGTTGATAGCTATCTTTCTGGGGATCCTTTTTCTAGGGTTGCCTGTGAAACTTTAACAACTACAAATAAAGTTGTACTTGCTGGGGAGGTAAGAGGCCCAGAAATAAAAGAAGAAGAATTAATTCAAAAAGTTAGAAACTGCATTAAAGATATTGGATATGACCAAGACGGTTTTACCTGGAGAGAGGCAACAAAGGTAGAAAGTCATCTCCATTCACAATCTGCTGATATTGCAATGGGAGTAGACTCATCTGGTAATAAAGATGAAGGAGCAGGCGACCAGGGAATAATGTTTGGATATGCCTGTAACGAAACTGAAGAATTAATGCCAGCACCAATTCAATATTCCCATAAAATTTTAAGACTAATGGCAGATGATAGAAAATCTGGGAAATTAAAAAATATTGAACCAGATTCAAAAAGTCAAGTTACATTTGAATATGTTGAAGGAAAACCTACCAAAGTTAAATCAGTTGTAATATCATCACAACATTCAGCTGATGTTGATCAAGCTAAAGTAAGAGAACTATTAAGACCATATATGTTAAAATCAATTCCTGAAAAATTTTTAAAGGATTTTAATGAAGATGAGTTTTATGTAAATCCCACGGGAAATTTTGTAATTGGTGGACCTGATGGAGATTGCGGCTTAACAGGTAGAAAAATTATAGTTGATACTTATGGTGGAGCAGCACCGCATGGTGGTGGAGCTTTTTCTGGAAAAGATCCAACTAAAGTGGACAGATCAGCAGCGTATGCTGCAAGATATATAGCAAAAAATGTTGTTGCGTCAAATATAGCTGACAAATGTTTAATTCAGTTAGCATATGCAATTGGAGTTTCAAAACCTTTGTCTATTTATGTTGATTTATTTGATAATGATTTAGATAAAAATAAATTTGTTTCGGAAGAGATTTCGAAAAATTTTGATTTAAGCCCAAGGGGTATAAAGGAGATGTTAAGTTTAAATAAACCAATCTATGAAAAAACAGCAGCTTATGGTCATTTTGGAAGAGTTGCTGAAGCTGATGGCTCATTTTCATGGGAAAAAACCGATAAAAAGAGTATTTTTTCTAAATAGTTACTATTGAATTAAAAAAAAATCTTTATATATTGCCCTTACATTGTTGAAATTACAAAATGGGCCTTAGCCCATTTTTTTTTGGAGCAAATAAAAATATGCTAAATAGAAGATCTGATAAATTAGAATTGTTAAGAATAGCTGAAGCTGTGGCTTTGGAAAAATCTATAGACAAAGAATTAATAATTGACTCAATGGAAACAGGAATTGCAAAGGCTGCAAAATCTAAATTTGGGCAAGATAACGAAATTAAAGTTTTAATTAATAGAGATAACGGTGATATAGGAATTTTTAGAAAGTTGGTAATTGTAGAAAATCCAGAAAATATAAACACCGAAATTAACTTACAAGATGCAACGACTTTAAATGAAAAAAATAAGGACAAAAAAATTGGAGATGAAATTTTACAACCATTGCCATCTTTTGATTTTGGAAGAATAGCCGCACAGACAGCTAAACAAGTCATTAGTTTTAACGTAAGGGAAGCAGAACGTGAAAGACAATATAATGATTTTATAGACAAAAAAGATACAATTTTGAGTGGTATTGTTAAACGTTTAGAATTTGGGAATGTGATAGTAGATTTAGGAAGAACAGAGGCAATAATTCAAAAAAATGAAATGATACCTAGAGAAAATATTAAAGCAGGTGATAGGATTAAAGCTTATTGCTATGATGTTAGAAGAGAAACAAGAGGACAACAAATATTTCTATCAAGGGCACATCCTAAATTTATGGAAAAACTATTTGTTCAAGAAGTTCCTGAAATTTATGATGGGTTAATAGAAATTAAATCATCAGCTAGAGATCCTGGTAGTAGAGCAAAAATTTGTGTTCAGGCAGTTGATACTTCATTAGATCCGGTTGGAGCATGTGTTGGTATGAGAGGATCAAGAGTTCAAGCTGTAGTGAATGAACTTCAAGGAGAAAAAATTGATATAGTAAATTGGTCTGAGGATCCTGCGATAATAGTTTCAAATGCACTATCGCCAGCAGAAGTACAGAGAGTTAATGTTGATAGTGATGCTAAGAAATTAGATGTTATATTAACTGAAGAAAATTTAAGTAAAGCAATTGGTCGTAGAGGTCAAAATGTTAGACTAGCTACAAAGTTATTAAACTATGAAATTAATATAATGACTGACCAAGAAGACTCTGAAAGAAGACAATTAGAGTTTAAAGAAAAAACAGAAAATTTTGTTAAAAATTTAGAACTAGATGAAACACTGGGTCAATTATTAGTGGCCGAAGGGTATTCTTCGATCTCAGATATAAAAGATAGCTCTTTAGAGGGTTTAATGAAAATTGAAGGAATTGAAGAAGATACTGCTAAAGCTTTAATAGAAAGAGCAAAAGAATTTTATCAAAAAGATCAGGAAGATATTACAAAAAGGATTAAAGATTTAGGATTGCAAGATGATCTTATTAATCATAAGGGATTAACTCCAGGTATGTTAGTTACCTTAGGTGAACAAAAAATTTTAAAATTAGTGGACTTTGCAGACCTTGCATCAGATGAACTAACAGGTGGTTATGATATCGTAAAAGGTGAAAGAATTAAAGTTCAAGGATACCTTGAAGATTTTGCTTTATCAAAAACCGAAGCAGATGAGTTAATTATGTCTGCGAGAAATATAATTTATAAAGATTGAGTAATGAAATATGGACAACAAAAAAACAAAACTAACACTTTCTGGCATAGCCAAGAAATCTATAGAAAATATAGAGTTAGCAAAGACTCAAAGTAAGAATTCAGTTGTAATAGAAAAAAAGCCAAACAAATTTTCTTCAAGGGGTAATTTCAGTAGACCTGCAAGTGTAAGATCAAGAACTGTGACAAGTCCTGGAAGTGCTGCATCAAAACCTACTTTTTCACCTAAGCCATCTTCTCCAATTACAAATGATTATGAAAAACGTAAATTAGCTGAGCAAAGAGCAACCAGAAGACTTAAAGGCGAAAATGTGGATAAAGGAAAATCAGTAACAAAAAAAAGAGAATTAAAATTAACAGTTTCAAGAGCTTTAAGTGATGAGATTGAAGCAAGATCAAGAAGTATGGCCTCACTTAAAAGAGCCAAGCAAAAGGAAAATAGAGAGCTTACTAAAGAAGAAATTCAAGAAAGTTTGAAGCCAATAAAAAGAGATGTAAATATTCCAGAAGCAATTACGGTTAGGGAGCTATCAAATAGAATGGCCGAACAATCTAGTAATGTTATCAAACATTTGTTTGGAATGGGTGTAACAGTAACTATTAACCAAACACTAGCAGCAGATACTGCTGAATATTTAGTAAAAGAATTTGGTCATAACCCAATACGAGAAACAAAAGCTGAGGAGATTATTCAAAAAATAAAGGAGTCTAGATCTGAAAATTTAAGAAACAGACCCCCGATTGTAACTGTAATGGGTCACGTAGACCATGGTAAAACTTCAGTATTAGATGTTTTAAGAAGTGCGAATGTTGTTTCAGGTGAGTTTGGTGGAATAACTCAACACATTGGTGCTTATCAAATAGAGCACGATTCAAATAAAATTACATTTATAGATACCCCAGGCCATGCCGCATTTACCGAGATGAGAGCAAGAGGATCAAAATTAACAGATATTGTAGTATTGGTTGTTGCAGCAGACGATGGTGTTAAGCCCCAAACAATAGAGTCAATCAAGCATGCTAAAGCAGCAAAGGTTCCAATTGTTGTTGCAATAAATAAGTGCGATTTACCAGACGCTGATCCACAAAAAATTAAAAACCAACTTTTAGAATATGAGCTTATTGCTGAAGATTTATCTGGTGACACCTTAATGATTGAAATTTCTGCCAAAACAAAAAAAAACTTAGATAAATTAGTAGAGTCAATTGTATTGCAGGCTGAAATTTTAGATTTAAAAACAGATTTTGAGTCTAAAGCAACAGGTATTGTTTTAGAGTCTAAAATTGATGTAGGTAGAGGAGCAGTTGCCACGATAGTAGTAACTTCAGGAACAGTAAAAAAAGGTAATTTTTTTGTTAGTGGATTAAAATGGGGTAAAGTAAGAGCCTTAATTAATGACAAGGGAAAAAATATTGATGAAGCGCCACCGTCAACACCTATAGAAATCCTGGGAATAAATGGAGCTGCAAAGTCTGGAGATGATTTTATAGTCTTAGATTCTGAAAAAGAAGCAAAAACATTAAGTGAAAATAGAGCAGAAGAAAATAAAGATGGAAAAAACCCTTTAACTTTTGCAACTCAAGACTCTGCTTTTGCAGATAAGTCAGCCTCAGAATTAAATATAATTGTAAAATCAGATGTACACGGATCAGCCGAAGCAATTAAAATTGCTATTAACCAAATCACCCATGAAGAAGTTAAACCAAAAATAATTTTATCTGATATTGGTATGGTAACAGAAACTGATGTAACATTAGCTAAAGCCTCTAATGCTGCTTTAATTGCGTTTAATGTTAAACCAAGTAAGGAGGCAAAGAAATTAGCAGAAAATGAAAAAATTAAAATATCGTCTTATAATATTATCTATGAGGTATTGGATTATATAAAACAAAGAATGTCAGGACTTCTTACTCCAGATGTTCAAGAAACAATTACAGGAACGGCACAGATTTTAGAAATATTTAAAGTTTCAGGAACAGGAAAAGTTGCAGGCTCTAAAGTAACTGAAGGAGAAATAAACAGTGGGTCTGATGCTAGGGTAATTAGAGACGGAGCAATCATTTATACTGGAAAAATTAGTACTATTTTCAGAGAAAAAGATCAGGCAAAAAAGGTTAATAATGGTCAAGAATGTGGAATTACACTCAAAGATTTTATTGATTTTCAGAAAAATGACACAATAGAGGCCTATAACACTATCTCAACGGAGAGAACAATATAATGGCTGATAGAATAGGAAAACCAGTTTCACAAAGGCAATTACGAGTTGGGGAGATGATTAAGCAATCTTTAGGCATGATTTTTTCTAGAAATGAGGCTAAGCTTCCGAATTTAGAAACCAACACTATCACAGTCACAGAAGTTAAAATGAGTCAGGACCTTAAAATTGCAAAAGCATATGTACTACCTCTAGGAGGAAAAGATGCTGAAGAAGTTATTAAAAAATTAAGAGAATATTCTTTTTTAATTAGAAAAGTTTTGTCTAAAAAAGTAATTATGAAATATTTACCAAAGATACTTTTTACTAAGGATGACTCTTTTGAATACGCAGAAAAAATAGAAAACTTAATAAAACAATCAAATAAATAGGAAAATAAATAGTATGACGAATAAAACAGAAGGATTAAAAATGCATGAGAAGGACACTGGTTCTTCAGAAGTACAAATTGCATTATTAACAGACAAAATTGAAACTCTTTCAAAACATATTAAAGAATTTAAAAAAGATAAGCATTCTTCGGTGGGTTTGTTAAGAGCAGTAAATAGAAGAAAGAAACTGTTAGAATACCTAAAGAAGAATAAAATGGATTCTTACAAAAATGTACTGTCGAAATTGAATTTAAGAAAATAACAAAATCAAGATAGATAGAACGGAATGGAACGAAACGAACGAAACGAAATGGAAATGAAATGTTTAAAGTATATAAGAAAGAAATAGAAGTAGCAGGAAAGAAAATAAGTTTAGAAACAGGCAAAGTAGCAAGACAGGCAGACGGAGCAATCATCGCTTCATGCGGTGAAACAGTTATTTTAGCAACAGTGGTAGGCGCAAAGAAAGTTAATCCAGATATGGATTACTTTCCACTATCAGTTAACTACCAAGAAAAATATTATGCTGGCGGAAAAATCCCTGGTGGTTATTTCAAAAGAGAAGCAAGACCAACTGAGAGTGAAACTTTAATTTCTAGATTAATTGATAGACCAATTAGACCTTTGTTCCCTGATGAATTTAAAAATGAAGTACAGTTGTTACCAACAGTGATTTCATATGACAAAGAAAACCAACCAGATATTCTAGCAATCACTGCTTCATCAGCAGCATTAGCTATCTCAGGAATGCCATTTATGGGACCTGTAGGAGCTTCTAGAGTAGGTTATGTTGATGGTAAGTATATTCTTAACCCATCAAAAGCTGAGTTAGAAAACTCAAGTTTAGATTTAGTTGTAGCAGGCACAAAAGATGCGGTGCTTATGGTTGAGTCTGAAACTAAAGGTTTATCAGAAGAAGTAATGTTAGCTGCAGTTAAATTTGGACACGAAGGATTTGTTCCAGTAATCGAAATGATTGAGGAACTTGCAAAAGAGTGCAGAAAACCAGAGTGGACTGTTGAGAAAAAAGATTTATCTGAAGTTAAGCAAAAACTTGAGGAAACTTTTACAGCAGATTTAACAAAAGCTTTTGCAACAAGAGATAAGCAGGATAGATCAAATCAAATTTCAGAAATTACCGATAAAGCTAAAAAGCTTTTTGAAGAAAATGAAAATTATTCTGATCTTGATGTTAACTCTCAACTTAAAAATCTAGAAAAGAAAATTGTTAGAACTGATATTCTTAAAAACAAAAATAGAATTGATGGTAGAGGATTATCTGATGTAAGACCTATTTCATGCGAAGTTGGTGTATTACCAAGAACTCACGGTTCTGCTTTGTTTACTAGAGGAGAAACACAAGCAATTGTTGTTACTACTTTGGGTACATCTGATGATGAACAAAGAATTGAGAGTTTAGATGGTCTTCAGAGAGAACGATTTATGCTTCACTACAATTTTCCTCCTTTTTCAGTTGGTGAAACTGGTAGAATTGGAACTGGAAGACGTGAAATCGGTCATGGTAAATTAGCTTGGAGAGCAATTAACTCTTCATTGCCTTCAAAAGAGTCGTTTCCATACACTTTTAGAATAGTTTCAGAGATTACAGAATCTAATGGTTCTTCTTCAATGGCTACTGTTTGTGGTGCATCATTAGCATTAATGGATGCTGGTGTTCCAATCAAAGAGCCAGTTGCAGGTATTGCAATGGGTTTAATTAAAGAAGGGGATGATTTTAGTGTCCTATCAGATATTTTAGGTGATGAAGATCACTTAGGTGACATGGACTTTAAAGTTGCTGGAACTAAAGATGGAATTACTTCACTTCAAATGGATATCAAAATTACAGGTATCACTTTTGAAATCATGGAGCAGGCTTTAAAGCAGGCTAAAGATGGAAGAATTCATATCTTAGGTGAAATGAATAAAGCTTTAAGTGAATCAAGAGCTGATGTTGGACAACACACTCCAAAAATGGAACAAATAACTGTTGATAAAAAAGATATCGCAGCTGTGATTGGAAAAGGTGGTGCAACAATTAGAGAGATTGTTGAAAAATCAGGTGCAAAAGTTGATGTGAATGATGAAGGGGTTGTGACAGTTGCTGCTCCAGATGAAGAGTCTAGAAATATTGCTATGCAGTTTATTAAAGACATCACTGCAAAAGCTGAACTTAATAAAATTTACTCAGGCAAAGTAATGAAAATTATGGAGTTTGGTGCATTTGTTAACTTCTTAGGTAAACAAGATGGTCTTGTTCATATTTCAGAACTTGCTCCTAAAAGAGTAGAAAAAGTTACTGATGTTGTTAAAGAAGGTGACGAAGTAAAAGTTAAAGTAATTGGTTTCGATAGAGGTAAAGTTAAACTTTCTATGAAACAAGCTGCTGAATAAATTTAAAGGGGGTTTTAAAATGCCCCTTTTTAATTACATATTATTTATTTTTGCAATCATGCCGGCTTCGTAGTGACCTGGTACGTTGCAAGCCGCCTCAAGCTCCGCGTCAGTATTGAATTTCCAAATTAATTCAGCACTTTGTCTTGGTTCTAGCAAAACACTATTAGAGTGTGAATGACCCATTGAATGATCTTTTTTTGATAATTCTATCATTTTTTTTCTATCAATTTTATCAATTAATAATATCTCATTTTCCACCATCTTCATCATTTCTGGCTGATGTTTAAGATGCATTTCTTTAGTAGCAATATTAAACTCATGAACTAGCTCTCCATGGTTATAAACAATAAATTTGATTGTCTGATCTTTTAATACTTTAAATTTACTTGGTTCATAATAATTATCATACATTTTAACTTTGATAACTTTAGAAACGTCAGCTGGGTTTCCTTTTTCACCTATTATATTCATTGATCCAGCAATGGAGATGTTTGGTATTAAAATAAATAACAATATAATTTTATACATACTCTATCCTAGACTTTTACATAATGTTTGACAGTGTAAAAGTTGGCGCAGTGAAGACAGCTTTTTTCTAAGTTGAATTGTACTTTTTATCTGATATTTTTAGGATCTGGCATCCCAACCTTATTATATCCAGCATCTACATAGTGAATTTCACCAGTAACGCCGTTTGCAAGTTCACTTAGTAGATATAATGCTGAATTCCCAACATCATGAATATCTACGTTTCTTTTTAGAAAAGAATGGTCTTCATTCCACTTATATAAGAATTTGGCATCTCCAATAGCAGAAGCTGCTAATGTCTTAATGGGTCCAGCGCTAATAGCATTTACTCTCATTCCCTTAGCACCAAGATCTCTGGCAAGGTATTTAACACTTGCTTCAAGAGCTGATTTACAAACACCCATTACATTATAATTTGGAATAGCTTTAGTAGACTCGTAAGTTAAAGTTAACATACTGCCACCATCTTTCATCACTTTAGATGCTTCTTTTGCAACTTCAGTAAAAGAAAAACATGAGATTAACATACTTCTTAAAAAGTTTTCTCTAGTTGTGTTTAAATATTCACCTGATAATTCTGATTTGTCAGAGAAAGCTACTGCATGGACTACAAAATCGATTTCACCCCACTGTGATTTAATATCTTCAAAAAGTTTTATTACTTCTTCTTTGTTTTCAACATCACAACTAAATGTTGCTTTTGAACTTAGTTTTTCTGCTAAAGGAATTACTCTTTTTTTTAAAGCATCACCTAGGTAAGTGAATGCAAGCTCTGCTCCAGCTTCAGCAAGTTTTTGTGAAATACCCCAAGCGATTGATCTTTCATTGGCAACACCCATGATTAATCCTTTTTTACCTTTCATTAAACTCATTATTATACTTTCTCAAAAATTAAAGCAGCGTTGGTTCCACCAAAACCAAAACTATTAGACATTACTGTATTTAAATTAACACTCGTCTCTGTTTTTACAACTATTGGAAATTTTTTGGCATCTTCATCCATTTCATTAATGTTTGCTGATCCAGCAATGAAATTATTTTTCATCATAATTAAAGAATAGATAGCCTCATGCACTGATGCTGCTCCTAAAGGGTGACCTGATAAAGATTTTGTTGAACTAATTTTTGGAATATTATCTCCAAAAGTATTTTTAACGGCGTTTAACTCTGTGATGTCTCCAACTGGAGTAGAAGTTCCATGAGTATTAATATAATCAACTTTATTTTTAGCAGTTGCCATTGCCATTTTCATGCATCTCACAGCGCCTTCACCCGACGGCGCCACCATATCATATCCATCTGAAGTTGCTCCGTAACCTGTTAATTCTGCGTAAATTTTAGCACCTCTAGCCTTGGCATGTTCGTATTCCTCAAGAACTAACACTCCACCACCACCAGCGATTACGAAACCATCTCTAGTTTTGTCATAAGCTCTAGAGGCAGTTTCAGGTGCATCATTATATTTAGAAGATAATGCAGTCATTGCATCAAACATAGCTGTCATTGCCCAATGTAATTCTTCACTGCCACCTGCAAAAACAATATCTTGTTTTCCCATTTGAATTAGTTCCATTGAATTTCCAATACAGTGTCCGCTCGTAGCACAGGCAGAGCTCATTGTATAATTGGTTCCCCTAATTTTAAATGGAACAGCAAGAGTTGCAGATGCCGTACTTGCCATAGTTCTTGGAACAATAAACGGTCCCATTAATTTTGGAGTTTTAGCTCTAGTCTTGTCTGCCGCAACAATTACGTTTTCAATTGAAGGTCCACCAGAACCCATAACAATCCCAGTTTTGAAATTACTAACATCACTTTCATCTAATCCAGAATCTTGAATTGCCTCTTTCATTGCTATATAATTATAAGCAGATCCTGATCCCATAAATCTTATTGTTTTTCTATCGATGTGATCTTCAAGTTTTATATTTGGCTTACCATGAATATGACTTTTTAAATTATGTTCTTTATATTCTTCTGAATATGAAATTCCTGATTTTGAATTTAATAGTGATTGATGAACTTCTTCTTGATTATTACCCAAACAAGAAACAATTCCTAAACCTGTAACAACTACTCTTCTCATTATTTAAATAACCCCACTTTTAAATTCTCTGCAGAATAAATTTTCTTATCATCAGCATATAATAAACCATTAGCTAAACCAACTGATGTACCACCTGGTGACATAATTTTTTTCATATAAATTATATATGTTGCTTTTTTTACATTTTTTAAAACTTCACCAGTAAACTTTACAGTGCTTACCCCTAAAGCTCGACCTTTACCTGGATTTCCAAGCCAACCTAAGTAAAAACCAACTAACTGCCACATAGCATCTAAACCTAAGCATCCTGGCATAACTGGATCTTCTTTAAAATGACAATCAAAAAACCAAAGATCGTCTTTGATGTCTAATTCTGCTTTTATAAGGCCTTTTTTAAATTCACCGCCATGATCATTGATTTCTGTTATTCTATCAAACATGAGCATTGGTGGAAGAGGTAATTTTGCATTTCCTGGTCCAAAAAGCTCCCCTTTTCCGCAGCTTATTAGATCTTCATAGGTGAATGAGTTTTTTTTCATAATTTTAAGCTCCTTTAATACTTGATTTATTAAGATTATAATATAGAAATAGTTTAGAATTGTTATAAACAATAATGACTAATTTAAACATTTTTACCGAAAAATTAAGATTATCTGGCTTAAGACCAACTAGACAAAGAATCAAAATATGTGAAGTGCTATTTACACCTGAAAAAACATTTCACTTTACAATTGATGATCTTGCTAAAATTATTGAGGAAAAATTGAGTGAAAAAATTTCTTTAGCTACAGTTTATAATACTGTTCATGCATTTAAAAAAAAAGGATATTTAAAAGAAATTTCAATTAATAGCGACAAAAGCTATTTTGATACAAATATTACTGAACATCACCATTTTTTTGATGAAGATACTAATGAGTTAATAGATTGCGGAGTTGATGAGATTGATTCTGTAAATATAAAAAAAAATATTACTGGAAAAAAAATTAAATCAGTAGAAGTTTTAATTAAAGTTGCAACTGATAATCAAAATCAAAATTAATTCAATTATTTCAGTAACTTAACACTTACATTAAAATAATTCTAAACTGTTGACATCAAATTTATAATGATTATAAGTTTAAAAAATCATTAAGGAGAAAAATATGTCATTAAAAGGAACAAAAACAAAAGAAAACCTAGAAGCTGCGTTTGCAGGCGAAAGTCAAGCGAATAGAAGATATCTTTATTTCGCTCAAAAAGCTGACATCGAAGGATACAATGATGTTGCGTCAGTATTTAGATCAACTGCAGAAGGCGAAACAGGCCATGCACATGGTCATCTAGAATACTTAGAAGAAGTAGGTGATCCTGCTACAGGTTTACCAATTGGTGAAACTAAAGACAATTTAGCTTCGGCTGTTCAAGGTGAAACACATGAATATACAGACATGTATCCAGGTATGGCAAAAACAGCTAGAGAAGAAGGCTTTGAAGAAATTGCTGATTGGTTTGAAACTTTAGCAAAAGCTGAAAAATCTCACGCGGGTAAATTCCAAAAAACATTAGAGTCTATTTCGTAAATAAAAAAAATTTATGGTGGGATGATTCCCACCATCAATCCCTAAAATATTAAATAGAATATATGAGTAAAGAAGGTAGTACAGAAGCACCTATAAGACACCCTATAGATTTTGAACATCCTGATTTTTTAAATCCTGAAAAATTAGACTCTGAAATGAGAAGAGTATTTGATATTTGTCATGGTTGCAGAAGATGTTTTAATCTGTGTGACTCATTTCCAAAATTATTTGACATGATTGATGAGTCAAAAAATGAAGATGTTGAAAGTTTACCAAGTGAAAAATTTGAACCAGTTGTAGATGCTTGCACTTTATGTGATATGTGTTTCATGACCAAATGTCCTTACGTACCCCCTCATGATTTTGATTTAGATTTTCCTCATTTAATGTTGAGATATAGAGCTGCTCAGAAAAAATTAAACAAATTACCAACTGTTCCAACAATACTAGCTCAAATAGATAGAAATGCAAAAATTGGAGTAATGTTCTCATCATTGATAAATTGGGCGTCAAATATAAAAAATAAATTTTTTAGAAAAATATTAGAATTTGTTGCTGGAATAGATGTTAGAGTAAAGCTCCCTGCTTATAATTCAGAAACATTTACAAATTATTTTAAAAAAAATAAAGATCCAGTTAATAGTGATGCTCCATCCAAAAATAGAAAAGTTGTGATTTATTCTACTTGTTTTGTTAATTTTAATAAAAAAAATACTGGTATTGCAGCCTTAAAAGTTTTAAAAAAAAATGGTGTTGAAGTTCAAGAAGCTTACCCAGGATGCTGTGGAATGCCTTTTTTAGAACAGGCAGATTTGAAGAAAGTGGTTGAGCAAGCAAAAAAAGTTTCTAAAGACCTGTTAGAATGGGTTGATAAAGGTTACAAGGTTATTACTCTGACAGCAAGCTGTGGTCTAATGTTGAAGTTTGAGTGGCCATTGCTTTTAGCGAATGATGAAAACATTAAAAGATTATCAAAAAATGTAAGCGACATTGATGAATATATCGTTGATATTGGCAAAAACGAGGGATTAGCAGAAGGTTTAAAAGAAATTGATGGAGGTGTAACAGTTCACAATGCTTGTCATGCCCGAGCCCAAAATATGGGTATTAAAGCTAGAGATATGCTAAAATTTATTCCAAATATTAAAATGGATGTTGTTGAAAGATGTGCTGGTCATGGGGGAACATTTGGAGTGATGAAAGCAACTCATGACCTTGCTGTAAAAGTTGGACGACCAACTGCGAGGCAAATTAAAAATAAAAACAATAAATATATGGCATCAGACTGTCCATTAGCAGGTAAGCATCTAAAGCAATTAGAGACAGATACAAATATTGTCAATGATGAGGCACTACATCCCATAGAATTAATGGCAAAAAGTTATAGGTTGTAAATATGTCTAAAGAAAAGAAAAAAATTGAAAAAGAAGACTTAATGTCAGATGAAGTTTATGCAAATAGCAGAAAACAAATTAGAAAAGATCTTGTTAAATTTAAAAAAGATAGAAGAATAGCACTTGGTCCATATGCAACTTTTTATTTTGAAAGTTTTGAAACTATGTTGGCCCAAGTTCAAGAAATGCTATACATTGAAAAAGGTGGTGATGAACAACTTAAAGATGAGTTGGCTGCATATAACCCTCTGGTTCCTAACGGAAATGAACTTACAGCTACATTGATGTTTGAGATTGATAATCCGGTCTCTAGAGCAACATTTTTAGGAAAAGTTGGTGGCATAGAAGAAAAAGTATTTATGAAAATTGATGATGAAATCATTAAAGCAAAACCTGAGGAGGATGTGGACAGAACGTCAACAGAAGGTAAGGCATCATCTGTACAATTTATCCATTTTGAATTAAGTAAAGATCAAATTGTGAGATTTAAATCGAGTAAAGCTTCTATTGAACTTGGGATCGAGCATGCGGATTATTCACACTCAACTAAATTAACTGAAGATAATATTAAATCATTATCTGGAGATTTTATTTAACAGAACCCCAAATATTGTCAGTTTTAATCCAGCCAAAATAATTATCAGTTTTTATATTACACCAATTATTTTCACATTTTTTTACAATTAATAACCTTCCCTTTTCTAATCGTGCTATCGGTTTTGATAAACTAGATGGTTTTTTAAATAAAATTTTATTTTCAAGTATGATAATAGAATTTGATTTTGTAAGTTGAGATACATGTATCCAACCACTATTATTTTTTAGATCAACAATTCGCCGAAAATTTTCTTTCTTATCAATTTGTTTTATAGGTAGGTTTATTTTATAATAAACATATTTGATTTCAGATTGAAAACTTGGACCATATCTCACATTTACCTTGTTTTTTTTTAGTGATAAAAATTTTTCTTGAGAGCTCAATTGAAAAATAAATAAAAGAGATAAAAGCAAACTCCAAATATTTATTTTTATGATTAACTGCATAAACAATTTTTTCTTTTTTTTATCTTAACTTTTCTAAATTCTAAATTAAGAAGATCCAATATTAGAATGTATTTATCAAGTGTTGTTCCAATATTTAATATTTTTTTTATTATTTCATTTGCTTGAATGGTACCAACAATTCCAGCCACTGTCCCAAGCACTCCTTCCGACTCGCAGTTTAGTAAATCATCTGAAATTTCAGACTCTTGAAAAAAACATCTTAGACAAGGTAATTTTTTATTTTTAAAATCAAAAGTAAATATATGACCATCAAATTTACTAATTGCTCCAGTAATAAGAATCTTTTTAAACTTCAAACAAAAATCATTCAATAAAAATTTAGTTTTAAAGTTGTCTGATCCGTCTACGATATAATCATAATTATTGATGATTTTTTTAAAATTTATGTGATTTAATCTAACCTTATAAATTTTAATTTTTGTACTAGGATTAATTTTTTTAATTTTATCTTTTGCTACTCTAACTTTAGACTTTCCTATATCTGAAGTCAGATAAAGACTTTGTCTGTGTAAATTAGAAAGACTGACGCTGTCGTTATCTACAATTCCTATCAAGCCAACCCCAGCTCTTGAAAGAAATTCTGTTACAGGAGAGCCCAGACCACCTGCTCCGACAATTAAAACTTTTGAAGATAGAATTTTTTTTTGACCTATTATTCCAATATCTTTAAGAACTATTTGTCTTGAAAACCTTTCTATTAAACTTTTGTTTATTTGACTTTTCATTTACCTGTAGAACCAAAACCACCTTCACCTCTTGTGGTGTCTTTTAAATTGTCAGTTTCTTCTAATTCCATTTTAATAATAGGAGTTAAAATCATTTGAGCGATTCTATCTTTGTTGTTTATTATGAATTCTTCATTACCATGGTTAAAAAGTATAATTTTAATCTCACCTCTATAATCGCTATCAATAGTTCCAGGCGTATTTAAAACAGTTATATTTTTTTTTGCAGCTAAGCCTGATCTTGGACGTATTTGTATCTCATACTCTTTTGAAAAAGCTACAGAAAGACCTGTGGGGACCAAACATGAATTGTTAGGAGATAACTTGATAGGCTGTTTTATAAATGCCATTAAATCCATACCAGAGGCCCCGGAGGTTTCATACGCTGGAAGCTGCACTTCAGGGCTTAATTTTTTAACTAATACTTTTATCACTAAATTTTAATTTAATTGTTTAATGACTCTATCAATTATTTCATCTGAGATTTCAGATTTTTTTTTCATAGTGAGTTTTTCATCTTTAATTTTTTCATTTTTATAGAAAATCGAAACTTCGTTAAAATCTGAGTCAAATCCAATTGATTTATTTGAAACATCATTTGCAATTATCCAATCACAATTTTTTTCTAATAACTTTTTTTTTGCATTTATTTTAATTTCATTTGTTTCAGCTGCAAAACCAATAACAAGTTTTGGCCTTAGTGAGTTGTGTTTTGAAACATAATTTAAAATATCATTATTTTTTTCAAGTTCTAAATTTATATAATCTTGTTTTTTTATTTTTTTATTTTTTTTTTCTTTTATTTTAAAATCTGAAACGGCCGCAGAAAAAATTGCTACATCAGCTGGCAAGTTATCTTGAGTAGCTCTAAACATTTCATCTGCTGTTTCAACTTTAATTAATTTAATATTATGGTCAGTTTTTAAATTTGTAGGTCCTGATATTAATGTAGTTTTAAAACCTTTTTTAACTAAAGATTTTGCTAAAGCGTAGCCTTGTTTGCCAGATGATTTGTTAGTGATGAATCTTACAGGGTCAATATACTCATTAGTAGGTCCTGCAGTAACTAAAGCTTTAAATTTTTTATTTTTATTCAAATAATCAAAATAAATTTCTATTTCTTTTAAAATATCGTTAGGTTCAGTCATTTTTCCTTCACCAAATTCTCCACAAGCCATATCTCCAATTTGGGGACCAATTATTTTATATCCATAAGATTTTAATTTATTAATATTTTTTTTAGTTGTAACATGTTCCCACATTCTAACGTTCATAGCAGGTGCTAAAAAAATATCTTTATTAGAAGCAAGAATTACAGTTGAAGCAAGGTCATCTGTAGACCCTAAACTTAATTTAGAAATAGTATTTGCTGTAGCAGGAGCAATAAGAACTACATCGGCCCACCTAGAAAGTGATATATGGTCCATTTCTACTTCATTATTGGCATTGAATAAATCATCATAAACTTTTCCTTGAGAAAGTGATGTTACAGATAAAGAGGTTACAAATTCTTTAGCGTTTTTAGTTAGTATAGTTTTAATTTCTACGTCTTTTTTTTTAAATAACCTAATAAGTTCCAAACTTTTATAGGCAGAAATACCACCACATATTATTAATAGTATTTTCTTTTTTGATAAATTATTCATCTAGCAAATTAAAATACTAATAGACCAAAAATTACAAGCAGTAATAATCCAACAATAGACTGATTTCTAAACGCTATCATTTCAGATTTTTTTTCGTTTAGAGCTGTATAAGAATTTGAGTTTTGAGGTATCTGGCCATTAGCTAAAAATGTTAGTGCCTGATTAGCTTTGTCCATAATTTCTGGAAAATCAGGCAATCTTTTAATTACCTCAGTTGTACTTTTAAAACCTTCAGTTAAATTATTGATAGGATCTTTTGTTTCTTTTAACCAACTTTCCAAAACAGGTTTTGACGTTTCCCAAATATTTGTATTAGGGTTGAGTTTTCTAGCAACACCTTCCACAACAACCATAGTTTTTTGTAACATTAATAATTGAGGTTGCGTTTGCATATTAAATTTTTCAGTAACATCAAACAGTTGTTTTAATAATTTGCCACCGGAAATATCTTTAACAGTCTGTCCAAATATCGGTTCGCCAATTGACCTTAACGCTTGGGCAAGGTCGTCTACTGGAACATTTTTAGGAACGAGGCCTGCAACCAAATGTACTTCAGCAACCTTTTTGTAGTCTCTTTGAATAAAACCAAATAAAATTTCTGCTAAAAATCTTTTACTTAAATTATCTAATCTACCCATAATACCAAAATCTATAGGTACAATTTGACCATTATTGTCAATGAATATATTTCCCTGATGCATATCAGCATGAAAAAAACCATCTCGAACTGCATGCCTTAAAAAATGCTGAATTATATCAGAGGCAATTCTTACAGTATCAATGTTTCTTTTTTGCAAATCTTCAGTCTCACGAATAGAAACACCATCCACCCAATCAAGGGTCATTACATTTTCACTTGTAAAATTCCAATAAATGGTAGGAACTCTGAAACCGGCATCGTTTTTGGTATTTTCAGCATACTCATTTGCAGCAGCAGCCTCAAATCTTAAATCCATTTCTAAGTTAGTTATTTCTTTAAGTAAGAAAACAACTTCAATCAACTTTAATCGTTTTGTTTTTTTAATGAATGACTCAATTAAAAAAGCAAAAAGCATTAGAGCATCTATCTCTTCATTAAATATCTTTTTAATATCGGGTCTTAAAATTTTAATAGCTACATCTTTTATTGTACCATTATCATCTATTTTTGCCTTATGAACCTGAGCTATTGAAGCTGCCGCTACCGGTTCACTTAAATCTATTATTGAATTAAATGTATCTTCTCCTAAATCTTTTCGAATTATATTTTTTGCTTCTGTTAAAGAAAATGCAGGCAGCTTATCTTGTAATCCCTCTAATTGTTTTGCTAATTCATCGCCAATAATATCTGGTCTAGTAACTAAAAATTGTCCTAATTTTATAAAAGTAGTGCCCATTGATTGTAATGATCTTGAAAGTCTTTCCCCTTCAGTAACATTTGAGTTTAATTTATGAGAATTGGAAAAAGATAACGAAAGCAAATAAAACAAAACTTTAATGGCTAGAGGAGGCTTTTTAAATTTAGATATAATCTTTAAAATATCAGAGGTAGCTAATTTTCTTCCTAATTTAAATAAAATTAATAGTTTTTTAATCATTATATTTTCCAACCAGAATGAATTGCAACTATTCCACCAGATAAATTTCTATAACAACAATTTTCAAATTTATTTTTTTTCATTAGATTAATTAACTCTTCTTGATTTATAAATTCCTCAATACTTTTAATTAAATATTCATAAGGTTCTTTTTGACCAATAATTGCCTTTCCAATTAAAGGAATAAGCTTAGAATAATTTTTATAGATAAAATTAAGATTTGAGTTTTGAATTTTTGAAAATTCTAAGCATAAATAATGGCCACCTGGCTTTAGAACACGGTAAGCTTCTGAAAGAGCTTTGTTTAGAGATTTGGTATTTCTTAATCCAAAACTAATTGTGTAGTAGTCAAAAGAATTGTCTTTAAATGGCAGTTTTTCTGCAGGAGCAACTATCCAACTAATATTTTTATAATTTTTTAGTTTAGTCTTTCCTTTTCCAATCATGCTTTTATTAGGATCAACAGAAAAGACATTACTGTCACCATCTGTTAGATTTAAAAAAAGCTTGCCAAGATCCCCCGTCCCACAAGCAACATCAATTAAGGTTCTATCTTTTGATGGGTTCATCCAACTCATTAAATTTTTTTTCCAAACTCTATGAACTCCTAGAGACATAAAGTCATTCATTAAATCATATTTGCTGTAGACATTGTCAAAGACACTTTGCACAAGGCCTTTTTTGTTTTGTAGATTTTGTTGCATATCAAATATATTATTTATTGATAATATAGTATCAAATGCCAGAATTACCAGAAGTAGAAGTTGTCAAACAATCATTGAATTTAAAAATTAAACAAAAAAAAATAGAAAAAGTAATAATTAAAAACAGAAATTTAAGGTTTAAAATTCCTTTAAATTTTGAAAAAGTTTTACAGAATAGATTGATTAAAAAAATCACTAGATTTTCAAAATATATAATCTTAAACTTTTCTGACGGATCCTTTTGTTTAATTCATCTTGGAATGTCAGGTACTATTCATCTATTACAAAAAAATAGTTTAAATAAATTTACCAATACAAGTTTTTACAATTCTTCTGAATTGCCAAAAAAACATAATCATGTTGTTATAAAATTTAAAGATTCGAAAATTATTTATAACGATCCTAGACGATTTGGTTTTTTTAAGTTTATACATAATAAAAAAGAGCTTGATTATAGATTAAGTCATTTAGGTCCAGAACCATTTTCTAAAAATTTTAATTTAAAATATCTAATGAATTATTTTTTAAAAAAGAAAAAAGATATTAAAAGCTTTTTGATAGATCAAAAATTTGTATCTGGAATTGGAAATATTTATGCGAGTGAAATTTTGTTTTTATGTAAAATTCATCCAAAAAGTGTTGCAATGAAATTATCAAAAAAAAATTGTAAAAAAATTATTTCAAACTCAAGAACTGTGCTTAATAAAGCTATAAAAAGTGGAGGGTCAAGTATCCGTGATTTTAAAAATATTTCTGGTCGAAATGGTAATTTTCAAAAAAAATTTAGAGTTTACCAAAGAGGTGATTTAAGCTGCTCAAGAAATAAATGTAACGGCAAAATAAAAAAAATATTTATATCTAATAGATCAACTTTTTTTTGTAATAGCTGCCAAAAATAAGTAATTATTATATTGACCATTATAAATTCTCAAGCTATACCACTGCGCTATGGCGAACACAAAATCAGCAATTAAAAGAATAAGAAGAATTGCCACTCAAACGAGGGTTAATAAGGCTCGAAAGAGTAAATATAGAAATGCTATTAAGAAAATGAACATACTTCTAGAAGAAAAAAAGAAATCAGAGGCATTGAAGTTCTTACCCAAGTTGAATTCTGAATTAATGAAGGTAGCAAAAACAGGAATCGTAAAAAAAGCAAACGCTTCAAGAAACATTTCGAGAATTACAAAAAAGATTTCTGCTTTATAACAACTACTTATAGTTGTTAATACACTTCAACTATAAGTACCTATACCAAATAAGAAAAACTTTTAAATCAAATCACTATATCTTGATTTAGTAAATAAATAAAATTTATTATTTCTACAACACACAATCATAGATTTAAAATTTGTAAAATAATTTTTTTAAAAAATTGTAAAAGATTATTCACGTATGAAACGATTCACTCATAGATTTTATATTTTTATTAATTTTTAAATTTTTTTATTGCATACTTTGCTATTTGCTTCTAACTGGGTTTATTCCTACAAAACATGTCTAATAATAATTTTAACCAAAACCTGAAAAATATTTCTTCTGAAAATTTAGATTGGAGTACTATCCAAAAAGATATGAAGAACAAATTCGGAAGTGATATTTATGAAAGCTGGCTCAAAAAAATTGAATTTGTTGAAGAAATGAATAATTACGTTTTATTGTCAGTTTCAACAAGGTTTATTAGAGATTGGATTACTTCAAGATATTTAGATCAAATTTTACAAATTGTAAAAAATTATAAAAAAGATTTAACTAGAATTGAGCTTAAGATTATTGAAAAATCCTCGCTGGATGAAAACAAAGAGCAAATTAATAATATAAAAAAAACAGAAAATATATCTTTTATAAAAGACACATATTTACAGTATAATAGAATTGATCCCAATAAAAGATTTGATAATTTTGTTACTGGCACTAGTAATAAGTTAGCTTATGAAGCCTCATTAAAAGTCTCAGAAAATATTTCCCACTACAACCCACTTTATATTTATGGAGGAGTAGGAATGGGTAAAACTCATTTATTAAATTCAATTGGTATTTCATTAAAAGAAAAAAACAAAGTTATGTTTATATCAGCTGAAAGATTTATGTATCAATTTGTAAAATCAATTAAATCAAATGATATGGTAAAATTCAAAGAGTACTTTAGAAATACTGATATTTTAATAATCGATGATATTCAGTTTATGAATGGAAAAGAAGCAATGCAAGAGGAGTTTTTTCATACATTTAATGCATTGCTAGATAAAGGATCACAGATAATAATTTCTGCCGATAGAGCACCAAACAAATTATCTAGAATACAAGATAGAATTAAATCTAGATTTGCAGGTGGCTTAGTTGTAGATATTCAAAAACCTGACTATGAACTTAGAAGTAAGATAATCAAACAAAAAACTGAAGAGTTAAATATCTTTTATTCAAATCAAATTAATATTTCTGATGAAATACAAAAATTTATTAGTTTAGAAACCACCACGAGTATTAGAGAGTTGGTTGGAGCCATTAATAGAGTTGTATCCTTTTCAAGAATATATAATAAAATACCAAATTTATCGGAAGTTAAAATTGTCTTAAAAGATTTGTTAAATACGGGAGAAAATAAAATTACAATTGACTTAATTCAGTCAATTGTATGTAAATTCTTTAAAATAAGTAAAAATGAAATGCTATCTTCCAGAAGGTCAAGATACCTAGTTAGGCCAAGACAAATAGCTATTTACTTAACTAAAATTTTGACTTCAAAGTCTTTGCCGGAAATAGGAAGGGAATTTTCTAACAGAGATCATACAACAATTATACACTCAGTAAAAACAATTGAGAAATTGAAAGAAAATGATCAAGAAATGACTAACAATATTAATAACTTAAAAAACCAAATATTGTATAATAAACCACATGAAATTTAACGTTAATCAGCAAGATTTACAACAAGCACTAAGTTATTGCCAAGGTGTAATTGAAAAAAGGAGCACACTTCCTATTTTATCGAATATTTTATTGAGTGCAAGTGAGTCAAATTTAACGATCACTGCTACTGATTTAGATTTAATCTTTATTCATCAAATTAAAAACGTAGAAGTCCTTGAAGAAGGAAGTACAACGACAACATCTTCAATAATGTATGATGTTATTAGAAAGTTTTCTTCTGGAAAAAAGATAAATTTGTTTTTAACTGATATTAGTAAACTTCAAGTAGAGTCTGAAAAATCTATCTTTAATTTAAACTGTATTAGTGCAACAGAGTTTCCTTTAACTGATGAAAATTTTAATCAAAATGAATTTTCTATAAAGTCAAAACAATTATTAAAATTATTAAATAAGTGTAAATTTTCAGTATCAAATGATGAGACCAGACATTATTTAAGTGGTATTTTTTTTCACCAAACTCAAATAGAGGAAAAAAACTTTTTAACTGCAGCAGCAACTGATAGTCACAGAATGTCTATATCTAAAATAAGATTAGATGAAAAAATTGATTTTGAACCAATCATACTGCCAAAAAAAACAATATTCCAACTATGTTCCTTATTAGAAAATTTTGATGGTGCTGTTAAAGTTTCAAATATTAAGTCAAAAATTAAATTTGAGTTTAATAATAGTATTTTAATATCTAAATTGATTGATGGAAAGTTTCCAAATTATATCCAGGTTATACCTAAAAATAATCAAAAAAAATTAGAAATTGACTTAAAGTTATTTTTAGACTCAGTTGATAGAGTTGCTTCAGTTTCAACGGATAAAAAAGATGGAGTAAAGTTTAATCTATCTAAGGATATTTTAAATTTATCAGTTAATAATACAAATAGTGGGGATGGAAAAGAAAGTTTAAATGTCAAATTTGATCACGATTTAGAAATTAGTTTTAATTCACGGTATTTAATGGATGTTGCCTCACAATTGGATAGTGATAAAATAGAAATCTTTTTTAATGATACAGGTTCTCCAGCCTTAATAAAAGATCCAGGTGATTTTGATAGTATTTTTGTAGTGATGCCTATGAAGGGTTAATTTAATCTATCTAATTCAGAAAAAATATCGTTTTGCAATCTTTTTAAAAAAACCTCTTTATCAAGTCCAGCCTCTATAGGTTTTAAGATTGAAATAATTAGATGGGTATTAGTTTTTTTTAAACCTTTTTTTGGCCAAGTATATCCAGAATTAATTGCAATTGGCTGACAAGATATTTTTAATTCTTCATAAATTCTACTAGCACCTTTTTTAAATGGTGTTCTATCTTCTGGTAACATTCTTGAGCCCTGGGGAAAAATTATTAAAGGCCTGTCAGATGAATTAATTAACTTTGAAATGTCATCAAAAAAACTAAGATTCTCTTTTGAAACTTTATTTCTTTTAATTGAAATTGAGCCAATTTTTTTAAGATACCAACCAAATATAGGTATTTTAAGTAATTCTTTTTTTAAAATAAAAACTGGAGAATCAAAAATTGTTTGTAAAAAAAAAGTCTCAAACATTGACTGATGAGATGCTGAAATAAAAAATTTTTTATTTTGAATTATATTTTCTTTTCCTTTAACAATTATTCTTGTCGACAAAAAAAATCGCAAACATAATGCTGACCAATAACCCATAATTTTTCCTCCAAATAAAGTTATCTTTTGGGGTAAAATAAATGCAGGGATAAATATAATAGAAATTAAAATAATTCCTAAAAAAAAGAAAAGAGAAAATAAAAAATTTCTTATCATTTAAATCAAAAACTAGATTAAATCTTTGAGTTTTTGTCTTTTTTTAATAACATTAATTTTAGATCCTTTAATTAACACTTCAGCTGGTCTAGGTCTCATATTATAATTTGAACTTAACGACATTCCATACGCCCCAACATCACACATTATAATAAGATCTTTTTCCTTGAGTTTTTGAAACTGCTTTAATGTCGTAAATTTATCTGTACTTTCACAAATAGGACCAACAAACTCATGAGTTTTTTTTAAAATTTGTTGTGTTTTTATTACCGGTAAAGTTTTGTGGTTGGCACCATATAAAGCTGGTCGCATTAAGTCATTCATAGCTGCATCTATTATGATAAAGTTTTTTTTGTTACTTTCTTTTATATAAATTATTTTTGAGATTAGTGAGCCCACATTTCCTACTATTGATCTACCTGGTTCAAAAATAATTTTTGAATTATGATTTATTAAAAATTTTTTTATAGCAATATTATATTTTTTGTAATTAAGTTTTTTATTATTGTTTCCATATGATATTCCCATTCCACCACCTAGATCAATAAATTCGAATTTATGGCTGCTTTTCTTTATGATTCTATCAACTACTTTTAACATTTTTTCATAAGGTTTATGATCCAAAATTTGACTACCTATATGAACACTCAAACATTTAAGATTAATATTTTTTGAGTCTTTTAAGTAATCAATTATTTCAAAAAATATTTTTTCATCCACACCAAACTTATTTTCCTTTTTACCAGTAGAGATTTGACTTAATGTTTTAGCATCTGTATTAGGATTTAATCTAATGCCTATATCTACTTTTTTTTTTTTAGACTTTGATATTCTTTCAATTTCAATAATTTCACTTTTAGACTCGGCGTTTATTAGTAATATTTTTTTGTCAATAGCATAACTTATTTCTGATGATGTTTTACCAACTCCTGAAAAAACAATTTTTTTTGGATTTATTCCAGCCTTAATAGCTAACATTAGCTCGCCTTTGGATACGACATCTGCTCCTAAACCTAATTTTCTAATTTCTTTAATTAAATTTACATTGGTATTAGATTTAACAGCAAAACATATTAGTGGTGAAAATGATTTAAAGTTTTTTTTAAAGGCATTTACATTCTCTCTAAGTTTTTTGTAAGAGTAGCAATAAATAGGAGTCCCAAATTTTTTAGCTAGATTTTGAGCTTTAACCTTTTCTATTGTTAGTTTCTGATTTATATATTTCATTAAATATTATGTAAAAAGATATTATTTTTACTAGCTTTATATTCGGGGTCTCCTTTTTTTCCACACGATAATATCAATGAACAGAATACACAAATCAAAATTATTTTTTTTATCATTTTAAGTTTTTTTATATTTAATTATCATTTTTTTTATATTATCAAAAGACGTTCCACCATAAGATTTTTTTGAGTTTACTGAGTTTTTTAAATTAAAGACCTTTAATACATCAATAGTAAGTTTTGGTTCAATTTTTTTTAGTTCTTCTATCTTTAGCTCATTTAATTTTTTCTTTTTTTTTTCAGCAAAGTTAACAATTGAAGCAGTAATCTGGTAAGCTTTTCTAAAAGGTATTGAATGATTTTTAACAAGATAATCTGCTAAATCAGTAGCTGTAATATAACCAGAGTCAGCAAGGTCCAACATTTTTTGTTTATTTGGTTTTAGGTTAACTAAAACTTCGTTAAGAATTATGATGCAATTTATAAGAATTTCATTAGATTTGAAAAGTATTTCTTTGTCATCCTGAAGATCTTTGAAGTAAGATATTGGAAGTCCTTTAAGTATAGTTAGCATTGAAAATAAATTTCCATACGTAGTACCAGTTTTACTTCTTAAAAATTCTAATAAATCTGGGTTCTTCTTTTGAGGCATAATTGAGGACCCTGTAACAACTTTATCTGATAGAGTGATGAGATTAAAACCATCTGAGTTCCATAGGATAAGTTCTTCGGCTATTCTTGAGATATGCATAGAACAAACTGAAACACTATACAAAAAATCTAAAACAAAATCTCGATCAGAAACAGTGTCTATTGAATTGTTGGTAGGTTTTTTAAATCCAAGTTTTTTAGCTGTAAAATTTCTATCAATATTAAATGGAGTCCCTGTTAGTGCAGCAACACCAAGAGGACATTCAGATAAACTGTCTAAGTTATTAAAGAACCTTTTTTTATCTCTTGTAAACATTTCAACATATGTCATTAAATAATGAGCAAACGATACTGCCTGGGCATTTTTTAAATGAGTAAATCCTGGCATAATTGTTTCAATATTTTTTTCAGAAATTTTAAGAATTGTTTTTATAATATTATCTAAATTTTTATTAATTTCTTTTGTTGCTGATGTAGTCCACATTTTAAAATCTGTAATTACTTGATCATTCCTAGATCTAGCAGCATGTACATACCCTGCTTCATCACCTATTATTTGGAATAGTCTTTTTTCAATATTCATATGAATGTCTTCATACTCTATATTATATTCAAATTCATTTTTAATGATCTCTTTTTCAATTTTATTTAAACCATAAATAATTTTATTTTTTATTTTAAAAGAAATAATTTTTTGTCTAAACAACATCTCAACATGTACAATAGATCCAGCAATATCTTCCTTAAAAAGTTTTTTATCAATATTTAATGAATTTCCAACTTTTTGAAATAAAGAAGAAGTTTTATTCTTTATTCTACTACTCCATATTGTCTTATTGTTTTTATTTTTTACCATGATAATCAATTATACATATTTAGTATGAAATTTTTAATAATATTTATTTTTTTGATAATTACCAACTTAAGTTATGCAATAGAAAAGCCTAACATCAAAAATTTGGTTTTAATTAATAATTCAAAAACATATGAAGAGGTAATTTTTAAAGATAAAAACCTAAAAGATGTTGATTTAATTGATTATAGAGGAAAACTGCTTGTATTAAATTTTTGGGCCACTTGGTGTGCTCCATGTAAAGAAGAGATGCCTTCATTAGATGATTTACAGTCAGATACTAGGTTGGATAATCTGAAGGTTTTTCCTATAAATATTGGACAAGAAAGTTTATCAAAATCAGAAATATTTTTTAAAGAATTGGCCATTAGGAATTTAGATGTTTATTTTGATGAGTCTGTAAAATTAGCAAAAAAATTTAAATTAAGAGGTGTTCCAACAACTATTTTATTTGATAAAGAAGGCAATGAGTTTGCTCGTATAATAGGAACAATAGATTTTAATAATGAGGAATTCATTAATTGGTTAAAAATTTATAATTAGTCTTTAAAAAAATACGCAAACGAAACTAGAACAACTATTGCTATAAATTGAAAGAGTACTCTTAGTTGCATCAATTTATTTGAATATTTTTTACTTGTTCGACCACCTTTGAAGAGAGTTCCGATACCAAGAATTAACACAACTGCAACTATTATTAAAAGTGCTATCGCTAAAATTTTAACAAAAGTTTCAGAAATCATAATTGTATTGTAGGATGTTTTAAAAAATAAAAAAACATAATAAAACATCTATGACATTTTGCCTTTCAACAACAATAATAAAACCAAAAACTGGTATTTCTATTAATAATGCAGTTATTTTACTTCATGGATATGGTGGTGATGGTAAGGACATAAGCATGTTAACTTTAAACTGGAAAAGGTTTTTACCAAATACCATTTTTTTATGTCCAAATGGTCATGAAGAATGTCCAATTAACCCAAAAGGATATCAATGGTTTGATTTAACAAAGGATGACTCTAAATATATTTTAGAACAGTCAAAAAAAGCTGAAAAAAAGCTTCAACAATTTATTGATGAAGTAAAAACCAAATATGATCTTAAAAATTCTCAAATTTGTTTGTCTGGCTTTAGCCAAGGTTGTATGATGTCTATAAATTTAGGTTTAGTAAATAATGAAAATTTTAATTGTGTTGTTGGTTTTTCTGGTAAAATAATTAATCAAGAAGATCTGGCTAAAAGAAAAACTTCCTCAACAAAAATGCTTTTAATTCATGGTGATTTAGATACAGTTGTTCCATCAACTTTTATATTAGAAGCTAAAGATTTTCTGATTAGGAATAATGTAGAAGTTGAGGCAAAAATAATAAAAGATTGTGATCACAATATTCCAGTTAAAGCTTCAAGTGAAGCATTAAATTATATAAAGAATAATTTTGAATTTAGTGAATCTCTAAGAAAAAAGATGATTTCTACTCATTGATAAAATAATTCATTTCAGCTAAAGTTTTATATAAATGAATTTTACTGATCAAAATATTTCTTTGGAAAAGTGCCCAGCTTTAGTTTTAAATGCTGATTATAGGCCTTTAAGCTATTATCCTTTATCTTTATGGAGCTGGCAAGATTCTGTAAAATCAGTTTTTTTAGACAGGGTAACTATAGTTAGCAATTATGATAGAGTAATTAGAAGTCCTTCTTTTAATATGAAACTTCCTAGTGTAATTGCTTTGAAAAGTTTTATTAAACCTCAGTCTAACCCTAGTTTTACTAGATTTAATGTTTTTTTAAGAGATAGATTTTCATGTCAATATTGTGGGAGCGGTGATGAATTGACGTTTGATCATTTATTGCCAAGATCTAAAGGAGGGCAAACAAATTGGGATAATGTTGTAACAGCTTGCTCAGGTTGCAATGTGCAAAAAGGAGGTCGACTTTTGAAGTATTCAGGCATGACACTTAATCAATTACCTTTTCGGCCTTCTACAGAAGACCTACATAAAAATGGTAAAAACTTTCCACCAAACTTTCTTCATAAAAGCTGGATGGATTACCTATATTGGGATGTTGAATTAGAAGCTTAATTATATTTTTTCTGAAATATTAATAGCTATTTTCGAACCAGTTTTAATAATCTTATCTAAAATAGAATAAGGACCTTTTTTGGTTGCACCTTTATTATAAGCAATATCTTTATGTTGTAATTCGTCTTCTCTAAACTTAATAATTTTTTCTTTTAGTTTTTTTTCATCAGATTCGAGTTGTTTGATTTGATTAGCATAATGTTCTTGAATAACTTCTTCAACTGATGCTGTACAAAGCATGGCTGCTTTTTTTCCCATAATAGTTGACCCAAATCCTAATCCAACACCTAACAAATCCCATAAAGGTAAAAATTTTGTAGGTTTAATATTTCTTTTTTTAATTTCGTTTTCAAAGTAATCACAATGTTCTTTTTCATGTTTTTTCATTTCTTCTATAGTTTTTCTTAACTCATCATTTTTAATAAAAGTGTTTAGGGCAAGTAATTGACCTTCATATATCTTAATGGCACCTCGTTCGCCAGCATGATCAACTCGTATAAATTCTTCAACTTTTACTGGATTAGTTTTTTTCATAATTAAAATAAATTTTAAACAATATTACACTTAATATAAAAGAAATTAAGGTATTAATTGTAGCAAGCGATAGACCAAATAATTCAAAAGTAACATCTTTACAACTTACCGTTTTTTTCTTTAGTTCTTTTAATAGCTCTTCTTTGTTGAGAGTTGTACTTTGATTATTTAAATCACAAACTAGAGACTCTTTAATAAAACCTTGTTCAATTCCAAAATGATAAAACGAAATTAATGATAAAAATAAAAAAATAATACTTAGAGTAAGTAAAAAAAATTTTTCAAATTTTTTGAAATAAAAACATATTGAAATAAGTATTATCGTTAGTGCATAAGGAATTCTTTCAATTAAACATAAGTTACAAGGCTGATGTCCTAATACATATTGAATAAAATAAGCAGTGAGAAGCGAAAAAGCACTAAACAATAAAATTAAATAAAGAGTTAATTTATACTTTAATTCATTCATATTATTTAATTATAAAATATATTAAACTGAAAATAGCTACAATCAAAATCCCTAGAAGAGAGAACCACTTTGCAGCCCCTGTTTCCATAAATTTATTAAAAGTGTTGCCAAATCTAAAAGATAAATAAGAAACAATAAAAAACCGTAAACCTCTAGAAATTAAACAAATAAAAGAAAATATAAATAAATTAAAACCAATCATGCCGCTTGTTATGGTAAAAACCTTGAATGGTAAAGGTGTAAAGCCAGCAAGAAATAATGCACCAAACCAAATATAAAAACCAGTACCGTCAGTTAATTTATTTTTTAGGTTTATAACTTTGTCTTCATAACCATAAAACTCCACAATATTCATTCCAAAATCAAAAAATGATAAACCAATAAAATAACCTAAAATTCCACCTAATGTAGAGGACAATGTAGCAATTAAGAAAATTTTAATGTAGTCATGTTTTTTTGCAATTACCATTGGAACAATCATGACGTCAGGTGGGATAGGAAAAAAAGAACTTTCAATAAAAGATACTATCCCTAAAAAAAATTTTGAGCTCTTGTGCGCAGCAAGTTTTAAAGATTTTTGATATAATTTTTTGAGCATTTTTTCGGTTTTAATACAAATTAAGTTCTTATACTATTTAATTTTATAGTTATAATAATGAAAACTATGGGCGAATGGCGGAACTGGTAGACGCGCACGACTCAAAATCGTGTTTTGCAAGAAGTGAGAGTTCGATTCTCTCTTCGCCCACCAAAATTTTATGATGATAAACAATTTATTAGAATTATTTTATAATCAATATAAAAAGCAAAATAGTGAAGATATTTTTTTATATTCTTTAAAAAATAAAAGTAAAAAATATTCTTGGGAAGATGTCTACTTAAATATAATTAAGCTATCAAAAAAAATTAATAGATATATTAAAAAAGGTGACAGATGTTTGTTAATTTCTGAAAATAGACCAGAATGGATGATAGCTGATCTATCTATTATGATGTCAAAAGGTATTACTGTCCCAGCTTATACAACTTATACAGAAAGAGACTATGAATATATTATAAATGACTGCACTCCTTCAATTATTTTTGTTTCTGATAGTGTTCAATATAAGAAGATAAAAAATATAATTCCAAAAAAAGATTTTATCAAAAAAGTTATAATTTTTGATCCTGTATGTAACCTTAATGCTGAATTTGATTTAGATTTTGAAAAATATATTAATTTAGATATTGATGAAATTTTTCAAGAAGATGAATATGAAATTAATAACTTTTCAAACTTAAAAATTGAAAGAAAAGATATTGCATGCATAATTTATACCTCAGGTACTCAAGGTAATCCAAAAGGTGTAATGTTAAGTCATGGTGGTATATTAAATAATTGTGAGGGATCATGTGAGTTATTAAAACCAATGATCTCAAATCATCCTAAATTTTTAACATGGCTTCCCCTATCTCACTCGTATGAACATACAGTCCAGTTTGTCCAGATAGCAGTTGGTGCAAAAGTTTTTTATGCTGAAAGCATTGAAAAGTTGATTAAAAATATGAATGAATGTGGGCCTGAGATAATGACAGCAGTTCCAAGATTTTATCAAAATTTGTATCAAAAAATAAATGCATCTTTTAGTAAAGCCACTGGTTTAAAAAGTTTTTTAATAAAAAAAACAATTAATCTAGGTAAAAAAAAATTGAACAAACAAAAATTTTCACTTATTGAAAAAGTAATTAATTTTATCTGTACAAAATTGGTTAGAAAAAAAATTAAGGGTCAATTTGGAGGAAATTTAAAAGCATTTGTTTCAGGGGGCGGAGCCCTAGACCAAGAAGTGGGATCTTTTTTAAATGCTATTGGTTTACCAACACTTCAAGGATATGGTTTAACAGAAGCTTCTCCAGTAGTGAGCTGTAATTCGATAGATGATCTGAGAGTCGAAACTGTGGGAAAACCATTTAAAGGAAATTTAGTTAAAATAGCTGAAGATGGAGAAATACTGGTTCAAGGTGAAAATGTAATGTTAGGTTATTGGAAAAATGAAAATGAAACAAATAAAGTTCTAAAAAATGGTTGGTTATCGACAGGTGACATTGGAGAGTTTGATGGAGAGTTTTTAAAAATAACAGATAGAAAAAAAGATATTATTATTACTCCAGGAGGAGATAATATTTCACCGATTAAAATTGAAAATGATTTAAATAAATCTAATTTTATTGAACAAAGCTTAGTCTATGGAGATAATAAACCATACTTAGTTAGCATAATAGTTTTAAGTTCTGAACATAAAGACGTTACAAACGAAAAAATTCAAGACGAAATAAGCAAAATAAACAAAAATCTTTCTAAAATAGAAAAAATAAAAAAATTTATTGTTAGTAAGGATCAATTTACAATTGAAAATGGTATGATGACACCAACTTTAAAATTAAAAAGATATAAAATTATAAAAAATTATAAATTAGAACTAGAAAAACTTTTTTAATTAATATTTTTGAAATAGTTTATTAGTCGCATAAACTCTAACTTTTTTACTTATAATAATTTAATAACAAAATTTTTATATAAAAAAAATATTCAAAAAATTTAACTTTAATTAAATAATTGACATCAAGTGCATAAAAAAATAAAAATAAGTTAATAGCGAATCATTTTGATTCGTTTAACTTAAACAGGGAGCTAAAGATGGCTACAAGAAGAAAAGCTAAAAAAGCTAAAAAGAAAACTAAGAAAAAAGCTAAAAAAGCTAAAAAAGCGAAAAGAAGAAAAAGATAGTATCTTAATCTTTTCAAAAAACGCTTCTCATAACGATTTGTGTGAGAGGCGTTTTTTTTTGCGCGTTATTTAATCTTCAGTTTCAGTAACTTGATCAGCGTCAGAAACTTCTGGTTCTGCAAGTTTTGTGGTGGTGGTAGGGGTAATAGGTTTCGTTTGTGCCTGTTGTCCCACTAAATTTCTTTTTAATGCTTTATCTAGTTTTTTTTGTGTATCTTCTAATGACACACCCATTACTATCTGAAATTCTGATAAGATTCTTTCATATGCTTTTTCAAAAAGTTGTCTCTCACTATAAGATTGGTCAACCATCAAGTCATCACCTTTATTTAAATCTCTAACAACTTCAGCAAGATCATAAATTTTACCAGAAGAAATTTTTGCCTCATATTCTTGAGCTCTTCTACTCCACATTGATCTTTTAACTTTTGGTTTGCTTTTTAAAATGGATATACATTTGTTCACCTGATTAATAGTTGCTAGAGCTCTAAGATGAGACTGTTTATTTACTGGAACCATTCCGTTAGCTTTATCTTTTTCAAATTTGAGTACATATGTTTCAACTTCTATTCCCCCAATATTTATTTTTTTAAATTCTGTAATTTGACCTACACCATGTTTTGGATAAACAACATAGTCTTTAACCTTGTATTCTTTTTTTTCTGATTCTTGTTTTTTTACTTTTTTAATTTCTGGCTTTATTTCATTATTTTTAGAAATTCTTAAATTATCAGTTTTTGTTTCTATTTTTTCAGATGCAGAACTTTTGTTTGATAGTTTATTTGCAGTTTTTAAATTTTTTTTAATCTTTGATTTTATGATCTTAATCTTTTTTGAAATTTTTGGTTTTTTTATAGGTAATTTTTTTGAAACTACTTTAGTCTTCGCTTGAGCTTTACTTTTGTTTTTTTTGAAAACTTTAGATACTTTTTTTACAGTACTTTTTTTTGTCTTTTTCAATGGATTTTTCTTAAAGATTTTCTTTAAAATATTTGTCGTGCTTATTTTCTTCATTTGTGTATTTCTTATGATCTTCTGGAGGATCTTTTTTTTCACTTATGTTTGGCCAGATTTCTGAGTATTTTGTATTCATTTCTAACCATTTCTCACTTCCACTTTCAGTATCAGCAACTATGGCATCGACAGGACACTCAGGCTCACAAACGCCACAATCTATACACTCATCAGGTTTAATTACAAGCATATTTTTTCCTTCATAAAAACAATCAACTGGGCAAACCTCAACACAAGTAGTATGTTTACATTTAATACATTTTTCATTAACTAGATAAGTCATTTAATTAACTCTTTTTTTATTTTTTCTTTTAAATTTCCTATCGTATTAGAATCTACGTATAATAATCCAGCTAATCTTCTCATTAAATTTGTTTCGTATATATCAGCATTATTATTTGAATAAATAATTTTCCAAAGAGATTCAATGATTTTAATTTTATCAACTTCAGGCATAGTTTTAATTTCTTTAGTAAAATTTAATATTTGATTTGAATTTTTCTCAATAATTGTCGCATCTGACATTATTTTATCTATATTTGAAGTATTTGCTCCAAGCTTAATCATAGTCTTTTCAATTATCTCTTTTTCAACTTCTGTATAATTTTCATCTATTTTTGCTGCATGTATCAGTAAAGAAGCAATTTTCATAAAAGATTCTTCATTACTATTTTCATTTTTGACTTTATCTCTATCTTTAAAAAAATTAATCATTAAGTGAAATTTAAATTTTTTAAAACTTTAAAAGGGTTGTTTGTAGGGTCTATCTTTTTTAAAATTTTTTTAACTTTTCTTTTAGGTTGATACTTAAAATAAGTGTTATTTTCCTTTTCAAAAGTTTTATAATTCATTTTTTCAATTAATTTTTTAAAATTTTCTTTGTTACAACCAAGTAAATTTAACATTTCTGGGATTAGTTTAATTTCCTTATCTTTATCAGGATTTGAATTGATAATCAGTACAAATAATCTCTCTAAAATATCTATTCTAACAAACAGATTATCAAAGTTTTCAAAACCACAAAGAAGCATAAAATTTTTATTTTTTTGGTCTTTATTATCTAAAAAATTAAGACCAAAGGTAGGTGGTGTTAAGTCAAAGTATTTCTGATGATAATTTTTCCACAATAATATTCTTAATGAAACTGCTTCTGGCTTTAATAATTTAAATAAAAAAACATGATATCTTCCAAATTTTACACCCAGATCTCTTAAGATTTTTCTTTCTTCTTGTGCGAGGTTCTTTAAATAATCGACTACATTCTCTCTTTTGATAACACCATTATTTTCATAAAGCTGATAAGCCAGTGCTTTAATTGATGAGTTGCTTTCCTTTAAATCTTTTAAGTTGATCAAACTATTTAATATAGTGTTAATTTTTTCTTTAATCCACTTTTCAACAAAGTCAGATAATCTCTGTTTGTCATTATTCTCTAATATATCATCTACTATTAAAAATAGTTCAGGATTTAAATAATCCTTGCCAGCTTCTAATTTAGCAATAGGAAAATTTTTCCAATAAATTTTGAAATCATTTTTTATTTCTATTAAACCAGTATCAATAATTAATTGAACTCTCTTTTTAAGTTCTGGACCTACAGTTTGTCTCGCTGCTTTTTTTAATGATTTGATGTCAGTTTCGAGAGCACCAACTTTTAAATCCATCTCAAACCTTAAGCCTTTTAAATTACCTATAAACTGTTTGTCTATTATTACTTTGTCATCTTCCATTATTTCAGTTTTAAAATCCATATCTTGTTTTAGTCCTCTTGCCAGAATGCTCGCTCTCTTATCAATAAATGTTTTTGTGAGCTCTTCATGCAATCTATCTGATAGCTTATCTTCTAATAATTTAGTTTTTTCAATCCAATAACTTTGATTTTCAACCCAATTAATTTTATTTGAAACATATGACCAAGTTCTTACATTTGCAATTCTATTTGATAAAGAATCAACATTTCCCTCTAATTTATCTAATTTCATCAATTGCAATCGCATGTAATCGTCAGTAATTTTACCATCATTTGCATTTAAAAAACTAAAAACCTTACTAACTACCTCAATATGGTTGCCATAGGTTTTTTTTCACAAAATCTGGTATTTGACAACATTCCCAAAGCAGTTTTAATGTTTCTTTTTTATCTTTAATATTGTGGCTTTCCATATCTTTTAAAAAATATTTTAAAACTTTTTCATCTTCACATTCATGTATTTTTCTTAACCATTCTTTATTAGGTTTTTCTTCAAGTGATTTTATTAAACTTAAAGCATTATTAAAATTTAAATTGGAGTTTCTCCAAAATAATAATTTAATTTCTTCAAATTTATGATTTTCAATTAATTCAACATCTTCAGCATTAATCTCTTTACAATCACCTGTTATTCCAAAGCTTCCATCATTTAAATATCTTCCAGCTCTCCCTGCAATTTGACCTATTTCAGATAGGTTAAGTCGTCTTAATTTTTTTCCATCAAATTTTTTTAGATTTGAAAAAAAGATATTTTCTAAATCCATATTTATTCCCATTCCAATCGCATCTGTTGCTACTAAAAAATCAACATCGCCAGATTGATATAATTCAACTTGTGCATTTCTTGTTTTGGGACTTAGTGACCCCATAACAATTGCTGCACCACCTTTCTGTCTTCTTACCAATTCAGCAATTGCATAAACTTCTTCAGTAGAAAAAGCAATTATTGCTGTTTTTCTATTTATTCTAGAAATTTTTTTATGACCAACGTAGGAAAGTTTAGAGAGTCTATCTCTATTTATAAACTCAGTATCCTCATCTAGTTTATTAATTATACTTTTTATAGTACTTGACCCCATAAACATTGTTAGTTTATCTCCACGAAGATTTAATAATCTATCAGTAAAGATATGACCTCTTTCATGATCAGCACACATTTGTATTTCATCTATTCCAACAAAATCTAAATGTTTATTGATAGGCATAGACTCTACAGTACAAAGAAAATATTTAGCATTAGCAGGTATTATTTTTTCTTCTCCTGTGATTAATGCAACCTTTTCTAAACTTATTTTTTTTATAATTTTATCGTAAACTTCTCTTGCAAGCAGTCTCAAAGGAAAACCTATCATTCCAGAATCAAACGAGAGCATAGTTTCAATCGCAAGGAAAGTTTTTCCTGTATTTGTAGGACCAAGAACTGCAGTGATTTTGTTTTTAAGCATTTCTATAAATGGTACCTTTAATTATTCCCCCACAACATATTGTTACTGATAAAGAACAAAAATGGGTTAAAACATGACCGAATCGTACAGTTAAAAGTTCTCATTTATCTTTTATAACTTTTATTAAGTTATCATAATTTCAATAATTCTGTATTAATAATTTAAAGCTAAATTATGTCTAAAAAATTATGGGAAGCCTCTTTAAGAAAGAAAAAAAATTCTATTTTATATAAATATGAAGAGTTTATTTCTGGGAAATTCAATAAAAAATTTAATCAAAAGTTTGAAAATATTTTAAAATGGAGCATTAATAATCCAGGAGATTTTTGGAGCTCTATTTGGGATTTTTCTGAGACAAGAGGACATAAGGGTAAAATAAAAACAAAAAAATCAAAAATTTTTTACAAAAATTTATTTTTACCAAACTCAAAATTAAACTTTGCTGAAAATCTTCTTTCGAAGAACAATCAGGACAAAGCCATAACATTTATAAGTGAGAACGGTTTTAGGGAAGAAAGAAGCTGGCGAGAATTAAATGATAACGTAAACAAAGTATCTAAATTTTTAAAAAGTATTAAGATTAAAAAAAAAGATAGAGTTGCGGCTTATTTGCCTAATTCTATAGAGGCAGTTGAAGCATTTTTATCATCTTCTACTCTAGGAGCAATATGGTCATCCTGTTCACCAGATTTTGGTATTAAAGGTGTAATAGAACGTTTTTCACAAATTAATCCTAAGGTTTTATTTGTAATAGATAAATATTTTTATAATGGAAAAACAATAAATGTTTTAGTAAGAGTTCCTCAAATTTTAAAAGCAATACCTTCTATTAAACATGTTGTTGTTGTGAATTACCCAGGAGAAAAAAAAACGTTTAGTAGATATAAATATAAAAAAGTAAAGGTATTTAAATGGAGTGAATTAATCAAAATAGAGACACAAAAGTCTCTGTTTCCAAAGTTTGATTTTGAACAAGAGCTTATAATTTTGTATTCAAGTGGAACTACTGGAAAACCAAAATGTATATGTCATAGGAGTGGAGGAGTTTTGCTTCAACATAAAAAAGAACATCAACTTCATTGTGATATCAAAAGTGGAGACAACGTTTTTTATTTTACCACTTGTGGATGGATGATGTGGAACTGGTTGATAAGTGCCTTAGCGTCCAAGGCATCTATTGTTTTATTTGATGGTTCACCTATGTACAAAAAAGAAGACTTGTTGTTAAAAATTGCTCAAAAAGAAAAAATTACATTGTTTGGTATCAGTGCAAAATATATTGACACTCTTCGCAAATCTAGACCTAGTTTAAAATATAAATATAGTTTGCCAAAGCTAAGAACAATTTGTTCTACAGGATCTCCACTATCAAATGATGGGTTTAAATATGTCTATGAGAATATAAAAAAAAATGTTCATCTGTCTTCTATATCAGGAGGCACAGACATTGTTTCCTGTTTTGTTTTAGGAAATTTATACCAACCAGTAATTTTAGGAGAAATACAAAATAAAGGATTAGGTCTAGATGTTGATATTTTTAATCAGAAAGGAAAACCTTTAAAAAATAAAAAAGGAGAATTAGTTTGTAAGAATCCTTTTCCGTCTATGCCTTTAAAATTTTGGAAAGATAAAAATGACATTAAATTTAAAAGTGCATATTTTAATAATTTTTCAAATATATGGCACCATGGTGATTATGCAGAAATAAAAAAAAGTGGTGGTTTTGTTATTCATGGCAGATCAGACACGACCCTTAACCCTGGAGGTGTAAGACTGGGAACTGCTGAAATATATTCTGAAGTAGAAAAATTTAAAGAAGTTAAAGAATCCATTGTTGTTGGCCAAGCATGGGATAATGATATTAGAATTGTTTTGTTTATAGTTTTAAAATCAAAAAATAAATTCAATGAAAATTTATTTAAAAAAATTAAAATTCAAATTAGAAAAAATGCATCTCCAAAACATGTTCCATCTAAAATTATCGTAGTTGATGATATACCAAGAACTAAAAATGGAAAAATAGTTGAATTAGCTGTAAAAAATACAATAGAGGGAAATATAATTAAAAATAAAGAAGCTCTAGCAAACTCACAGATTTTAGAGCAGTATAAAAATTTGAAAGAATTAAATTATTAAATGTTAAAAAATATAATTAAAGGTTTAGAACAATCTTCTACTTTGAAAATTAATGAAATTTCTGCAGAGCTAGAAGATAAAGGCAAAAAGATATTTAGATTTGGTTTTGGCCAATCGCCATTCCAAATACCAAATGATATTGTTGAAGCATTAAAAGATAATGCTTATCAAAATAAATATCTACCAATACAAGGACTTAAGGAACTTAGAGAAACTGTTGCAAAATTTGCATCAATTAAAAAAGGTTATAGTTATAAATCTAAAAATGTAATTATTGGCCCAGGTTCAAAAGAACTTATGTTTTTATTACATGTTTTGTTTGATGGAGAAATAATATTGCCAGTACCAAGTTGGGTTTCTTATGCTCCGCAAGCAATTATTGGAAGAAACAAAATTCAAGCGATACAAACAAAAAGAGAAAACAATTGGTTTCCCACAGGAACAGAAATTGAAGAAATTATTTTAAAAGATAAAAATAAAAACTACCTATTATTTTTGAATTCACCAAATAATCCATCAGGACAAGTTTGTAAAAATTTAGAAGAAATTAGTGAGATTACAAAAAAACATAACCTTATTATTTTATCAGACGAAATTTATTCTGAGTTGAGCTTTGAGAAGGGATTCAAATCTATTTCTAGTTTTTGTCCTGAAAAAACAATCATTAGTACAGGCTTAAGCAAATGGTGTGGAGCTGGTGGTTGGAGATTAGGTTATTTTATAATTCCAGACTCTTTAAATATTTTAAGAGACTCAATTAATGTGCTAGCTAGTGAAACTTTTTCAGCTGTCAGTGCCCCAATTCAATATGCTGCAATTACTGCTTATAAAAGTGATCATAGTGAATATATAGATCGTTCTAAAAATATTCTTAAAGCAGTAGGCAATTATGTTTATGAAAACTTAAAATCAAACAAAGTTTTAATAAATAAACCTCAAGGAGGATTTTACCTTATGCCAGAATTTTTGAACAAAAAATTTAATACATCTGCAGAAATGTGTGACAATATTTTAAAAGAAACGGGAGTAGCATTATTACCAGGATCAGATTTTGGATTTGATAAAAAAAAGATGCTAGCAAGATTAAGTTTTACTGATTTTGATGGGCAAAAATTTATGATGCAGATCAAGAATAAACAAGAAATTGATAAGAGTTTAATTTTAAAGTTTGCACCCAAGATCGTTGAAGGTGTGGACAAGTTAAAAAAATGGTCAACATCAACATAAATACTCGCTATACATAACTCCTTAATTACTGTTTAATTTAATTAATAAAAATAACGACTTAGAGGAGAGAAAATGAAAAAAATAATAACATCTCTATCAAGTGCTCTACTAATATTTGTAGCATCTTTATCTTTTATGAGTGTTGCAAAATCTGCGGAGTTCTTTACGATAGGAACAGGCGGACCAACTGGAGTATATTTCCAAACTGGTAACGCAATTTGCAAAATGCTACATAAATCAGCAATTGCTAAAGAACATGGAAGAAAAAAGGGTATAGACAAAGCTTATAGATGTACTGCACCTTCAACTGGTGGATCAAACTATAATATTGGTCAAATCGCTGCTGGCGAATTTCAATTTGGTGTAGCTCAGTCTGACTGGCAATATCATGCTGTCAATGGCTCAAGTAAATGGGAAGGAAAACAGTATAAAGGTTTAAGAGCTGTTTTTTCAGTACATAATGAGCCTTTTCAAATTTGGGCAAGAAAAAAAGCAAAGATTAAAGATTTTTCTGGCTTAAAAGGAAAGGTTGTGAACATTGGTAACCCTGGTTCTGGCCAAAGAGGAACTATGGAAGAGCTTATGAAAGCAAAAGGAGTTGATAACAGTTTCTTTAAATCAACTACGGAATTAACTTCATCTGAGCAAGTAAAAGCTTTGTGTGACGGTAAAATTGATGCTTTTGGTTATTCGGTGGGATTTCCAAATGGTGCAATGGAGCAAGCAGCAACTTGCGCAGCTAAAGCATCTCCTATCAATTTAACTGGCCCTGAGGTTCAAGCATTAATTAGTGGTGCTGATTATTATGCAAAAGCTGTAATACCTAAGGGAACTTATACAGGTCAGAAAAAAGATGCCACTACTTTTGGTGTCAAAGCAACTGTTGTAACTAGTAACGCAGTTGAAGCTGATCTAGTTTATTTAGTAGTAAAAGCAGTATTTGAAAACTTTGATGATTTCAAAAAACAACATCCTGCTTTCTCTTCACTTAAAAAAGAAGATATGATTGCTGATGGCTTATCAGCGCCATTACACGAAGGTGCTAAGAGATACTATAAAGAAGCTGGGTTGATGTAATTCAATAACTTAGACTAAATAAAAAAGGCCTGATATATTTATTGGGCCTTTTTTTTATAATAGAGTAACTTTTAAGAATGAGTCAAAGTATTAATAAAAAAATTGAAAGTAAGATCAGTGAAGATTTATCACCAACTAGAAATCTTACTGGCCTACATTTAAAAGTAGTTGCAGCGATTGCAATTATTTGGTCTTTATTTCAGCTTTGGTATGCATCACCCTTTCCTTTTATTTTTAACATTGGAATGTTTAAGGGACTTCCTGCTAGAGCAATTCATTTAGGATTTGCTTTGACTTTAGCTTTTTTGATTTATCCGACTTTTAAAGGAAAAAAAATTTCTATATTTGATATTTTTATTAGCCTTGTAGGTGCTTTTTCTTGTTTCTATATTTATTTTTTTTACGACCAACTTGTTGATAGAGGGGGTGTCCTTTTAAATATTTCATTAAGTGAAAATTTTAATTTGCCAGTAGAATTAATTATAGGAAGTTGTGGAATTTTAATATTACTTGAGGCAACAAGAAGAGCAATTGGGTTACCTTTAGTCATTATTGCTATTTGTTTTTTATTATTTTCATATTTTGGAAGATACGCACCAGAAATAATTTCACACGGTGGACTTTCATTAAATAGGTTAGTAGGTTTTCAGTGGCTTGATCAAGAAGCTATATTTGGAATTCCTATAGGTGTTTCTGTAGACTTTATTTTTTTGTTTGTTTTATTTGGCGCACTTTTAGAAACTGCTGGTGGTGGTAAATATTTTTTAGATTTAGCTTTTGCTATGGTTGGAAAAATGAGAGGAGGACCGGCTAAAGCAGCAATTTTGGGTTCTGGAATGACAGGTCTAATATCAGGATCTTCAATTGCAAATACTGTTACAACTGGAACTTTTACAATTCCAATTATGAAAAAAACTGGTTTTTCAAAAGAAAAAGCTGGAGCAATAGAGGTATCATCTTCGGTAAATGGACAATTAATGCCACCAGTCATGGGCGCAGCGGCCTTTGTTATGGCAAGCTTTATTGGAGTTACTTATTTTGAGATTGTTAAACATGCATTTCTACCAGCAATTATTTCTTATGTAGCACTTTTTTATATTTCACATCTTGAAGCTTTGAAGCTTAACCTAAAAGGTATGGATGATGCAGATGTTCCGAATCTAAAAAGAACATTTTTATCAGGTCTTCACTTTTTAATACCTATTTTTGTTTTGATATACATGCTTGTATATCTAAGATTTACAGCTTCCTATTCTATATTTTATGCAACCATTGCATTGATTTTTGTAAACTTAATTAACATATCAATTAAAAACCCTAATTTAAAAGAAGCAGTAAAAGCTTGGTTTAATCAAACTATAACTGGGTTTGAAAAAGGCGCTTTAAATATGGTTGGTGTAGGAATAGCAATTGCAACAGCAGGGATAATTGTAGGAGCAGTTGGTTCTACAGGGCTAAGTACAAACTTAATTATAGTTATTGAATCTATAGCTAAAGACAATGTTTCTATCTTATTATTCTTAACAATAATTTTATGCTTATTGTTAGGAATGGGATTACCAACAACAGCAAACTATGTCGTTGTAGCGTCCCTAATGGCAACAGTTTTAGTAGATGTTGGAAATGCATCTGGATTTATTTTTCCACTTATAGCGGTTCATTTATTTGTTTTTTATTTTGGTTTAATGGCTGATGTAACACCTCCTGTTGGTCTAGCTTCATATGCAGCAGCAGCTATATCGGGAGGTGATCCTCTTAGAACTGGTTTACAGGCTTTTTGGTATAGTCTGAGAACTGGGATACTTCCAATTGTTTTTTTGTTTAATCACGAACTATTATTAATAGGTGTGGAGAATATTTGGCATGCATTAGTTGTAATTGTTACATCTTTAGTAGGAATTTTAGTTTTTACATCGGCAACTCAAGGTTGGTTTATCAATAGATTAAGATGGTATGAAATAATAATTTTTTTATTAATTTCTATTTCTTTACTGTCACCTGAATTTGTCCTAAATAAATTTTACCCAAAATATAATTATCAAGATATTAATAAGATTCATTTAAATAGATTAGATCCTAATAAAGAAGTACGATTTAAAGTTACTCGGCCAAGTCCTTATGGTGAGAGATATAAATTATTTGTAATCAATAAAAATAGTTTTGAAGCTGAATTTAGTCTGGAAGAATATGGAATTAATTTAACAAAAGAAAATGATAAAATAGTTGTAGATACTTTACAATGGAATGGAAAAGCTAAAAAAAGTGGGTTTGAAATAGGTGACCATATAAGTGAATTTAAGATTGAGAATTCAGATAGGCCAAATAAAAGAGTTATTTATCCGATAGCAATTTTATTACTAATAATATTTGGTTATTTAAATTCAAGAAGAAAAGAATAACTAATCACCAGAATTACGTTCAGGTGGTTTTGTTTTTAAAATTTTCCATACTCCTGAAGCAGAAGTTATAATAATATCATTACATTTCAACTCACAAAATAAAAATACTAAAGTATTTGTTTTTTTAAGAATTTTTGTGAAGCCGGTTACTTCATCTCCCACTTTAGAAGCCCCAATAAATTTTAGATCTAATGAAATAGTTACGCATAGTGCATTTCCAGCTGCTCTATGAGCTGCAGTCCCTGCTCCAGCATCAATTAAAGCTGATAAATAACCGCCATGAGTTATGCCAGCAGCGTTTAAGTGGTTTTTATTAATTGTTGTTTTAAATTCAAACTCTGTTTCAGATATATTCCTAAATAAAATCCCACCATTGTGTTTCATAAAACCTGGTTTAAGACTTATTTGTTCAAATTTATTAGACATAATTGTATTTTTTATAATACAAAAGTTAAGATTAATAAAACTATAAAGACAATACCAAAAAAATATATAACAGATTTTTGCAAAGATGATTTAGTTAGCCATTCAAACATATTTTTCCCTTTTTTTGGTGGACCGCCCAGAACTCGAATCTGGAATCTCCCGGTTCGTAGCCGAGCGCCTTATCCAATTTGGCCAGCGGTCCTTAATTAAATAATTTGCTCAATATACCAAAGTTTTTGATGTAAATTAACTTATAAAATATTATGCTATGTTAGTAATGAGCAAAAAAACAAATGATGTAGTTATAACTGCTGCATTAAGGACACCTATAGGCGCATATAAAGGATCTTTGAAAGGTTTGGATGCTTATAAATTAGGCTCTATAGCTATCAAAGAGGTTATCAATAAATCACAATTAAAAAATGATGATATTGATGAGATTATCATGGGACATGTTCTTACTTCTGGATCTGGTCAAAATCCAGCGAGACAAGCATCTATCGATGCTGGAATTCCAGTCTCAAAACCAGCATATATCGTTAATCAAGTTTGTGGTTCTGGATTAAGATCTGTCATCTCAGGATATCAATCTATAAGCTTAAATGAAAATAAAATTATAGTTGCAGGTGGTCAAGAAAACATGTCGAGAGCGCCGCATGCAATATTTTATAGAGAAGATAAAAGATTATTAAAAGATAAATTGGTTGATACCATGGTTCATGATGGATTAATAGACGCATTTAATGGTTACCATATGGGAGTTACAGCAGAAAATGTTGCAGATAAATATAAAATTTCTAGAAATCAACAGGATCTTTTTGCATTAAATTCACAAGAAAAAACCCAAAAGGCTATAAATGAAAATAAATTCAAAGAAGAGTTAATTAAACTACAAGTCACTTCAGATAAAAAAAAATTTGTTTTTGAAAAAGATGAACATCCTAGAAGTAATTTAAAATTAGAAGATTTAAAAAAATTAAAAACTGTTTTTAGGGATAACGGAACAGTTACTGCAGGAAATTCATCTGGAATAAATGATGGAGCAGCTGCAATCGTATTGATGTCTAGAGAGGAGGCTGAACGCAGATCAATAAAACCGTTAGCTAAAATAGTATCTTGGGCAACATGTGGTGTTGAACCATCTATGATGGGTCTTGGTCCAATACCTGCTGTTAATATGGCGTTAAAAGTGGCAAATTGGAAAATTGAAAGTGTTGACTTGTTTGAAATAAATGAGGCGTTTGCGGCTCAAAGTATTGCAGTAATTAGAGATCTTAAAATTCAAGAAGAAAAAGTAAATTTTAATGGTGGTGCAATAGCATTAGGGCATCCTATTGGTGCATCGGGAACTAGAATTTTAGTAACATTAATACATGAAATGCTTAGACAGAACAAAGCCAGAGGTTGTGCCACGTTATGTATTGGTGGCGGCATGGGCATAGCTATTTGTGTTGAAAAAAATTAAAGAGAAGTGTTTCTAAAATTTTTTATAAGTAATGCTTTTTGTATCCAAAATTTAGCATCCAAATCTTGTTTATTTTTTAACTTAATGATTTTTTTAAATATAATTGTAAACATTATCCACAAGTGACACATAAGGTTGTCCAAAAAAGGCTTTAAATGTGTTAATAATGTATTAAATGTAGCTATTTTTAGGTATATAAAACGTCATAAATAATGAGTGAAAAATTACTTGTTCCAGATATCGGTGAATTTGAAAAAGTAGAGGTTATTGAACTTTTAATAAATCAAGGTGATCAAATAAACATAAATGACCCTGTTATTACTATAGAAAGTGATAAATCTAGCATTGAAATCCCATCAACAGTCTCTGGAAAAATAGAGTCAGTAAATGTTAAAATTGGCGATAAGGTTTCTAAAGGAGACCTAATACTAAGTGTGGAGTCTTCAAAACAAAATAAAACTGAAATGATGGTTCCTAAAGATACAGAAAGTATTATTAAGCAAGCAGAAGCAACTATGAAAGTTGAAAAAAAAAAAGAAGCTACAAAAAATGAAACTATTGCAGAAAAAAAACAAACAATAATTGAAGTTAAAAATGAAAATGATATTGATCCACTAGAAACCCAAGATTGGTTAGAATCTTTGTCTGCTGTTGTTGAAAAAGATGGCAATCAAAGAGCTCATTTTTTGATTAAAGAATTAATAAATAAAGCTTACCTAGAGGGAGCAAATATTCCCTACACACAAAACACTCCTTATATAAATACAATCCCTCCAGAAGCAGAAGTAAAATCTAATGGTGATCAAAACATTGAAAGGAGGATTAGATCTTTAATTAGATGGAATGCTGCTGCCATGGTTGTAAGAGCTAACAAAAAATTTCCAGAATTAGGTGGACACATTGGTACATTTGCTTCTGCGGCAACACTTTATGATGTAGGTATGAATCATTTTTGGAGATCTAAAAACAATAAGTTTGGTGGGGATTTAATTTATTTTCAAGGTCATAGTGCACCTGGAATGTATGCGAGAGCATTTTTAGAAGGAAGATTGAATGAAAAACAATTGGATAGCTTTAGGCAAGAGGTCAAGCTAGGTGGTCTTTCTTCGTATCCTCATCCATGGTTAATGCCAAATTTTTGGCAATTTCCAACTGTATCAATGGGACTAGGGCCTATGCTCGCAATTTATCAGGCAAGGTATATGAAATATTTAATTAATCGAGGATTAATTAAAGATGAAGGAAGAAAAGTTTGGGTATTTCTTGGTGATGGTGAAATGGATGAACCTGAGTCTTTAGGTGCAATTGGACTTGCTGCTAGAGAAAATTTAGATAATCTAATATTTGTTGTTAATTGTAACCTCCAAAGACTGGATGGACCCGTAAGAGGTAATGGTAAAGTTATTCAAGAATTAGAAGGAAGCTTTAGAGGTGCTGGTTGGAATGTGATTAAAGTAATTTGGGGTTCTTATTGGGACTCATTGATTGCAAATGATAAAACAGGTCATCTGGTTAAGATCATGAATGAAACTGTTGATGGCGAATATCAAGCAATGAAAGCTAGAGATGGTGCCTATGTAAGAGAAAAGTTTTTTGGAAAATACCCAGAGACACAAGAGTTGGTCTCTAGCTTATCAGATAAGGATATTTGGAGATTAAATAGAGGAGGCCATGACCCTCATAAAGTCTATGCAGCATACGACCAGGCAACAAAAAATCAAGGAAGTCCAACAGTTATTTTAGCTAAGACCATTAAGGGTTATGGAATGGGTAAAACAGGTGAAAGTGTTAATACTACTCACCAAACAAAAAAATTAGATGTAGACGATTTATTATATTATAGAGATCGTTTTGATGTTCCTTTGACTGATCAACAAGTAAAAAATATTGAATATTTTAAACCAGACGAAAAGTCTCTTGAAATTAAATATTTAAAAGAAAGAAGAATGAGTCTAGGAGGTTTCTTACCTGAAAGAACAACTTACTCAAAACCAATTAAAGCACCAGCCAAAAATATTTTTGACTTTATGAAAGTTTCAACTGGTAAAAAAGAAATGTCAACAACCATGGCGTTAGTAAGGATGCTTACAAATTTATTAAGAGATAAAAATGCCTCCCCTAGATTGGTCCCAATTATTCCTGACGAAGCTAGAACTTTTGGAATGGAAGGATTTTTTCAAAAGATAGGAATATATGCGCACGAAGGACAAAAATATGAACCTGAAGACTCAGCACAATTAAGTTCTTATAGAGAAGAAAAAAGTGGACAAGTATTAGAAGAAGGAATTAATGAAGCAGGAGCAATGTCATCCTGGATAGCAGCCGCAACTTCTTACACAAATCATGATATTGAAATGATACCGATCTATATTTTCTATTCTATGTTTGGTTTTCAAAGAATAGGTGATTTCGCATGGGCAGCTGGAGATAGCCAAGCTAGAGGTTTTTTAATTGGAGCCACAGCAGGAAGAACAACTTTAGCTGGGGAAGGTTTGCAACATCAAGATGGACATAGTCATTTAATAGCCTCAACAATACCAAATTGTGTTTCATATGATCCAACATTTCATTATGAACTTGCAACTATTTTTAGAGAAGGTCTTAGAAGAATGCATGAAAAGAATGAAAATATTTTTTATTATATAACAACAATGAATGAAAACTATTCACACCCAGAGATGCCAAAAGATAAAAATTGTGAAGAGGGAATTCTTAAAGGGATGTACAAAATTAAAGAACTAAACAAATACAAAAAAACAAAAATTCAGCTTTTAGGTTCTGGTACAATATTAAGAGAAATGATGGCTGCTGCTGAAATTCTTCAAGATGAATATCAAATAGATAGTGAAATTTGGAGCGTTACTAGTTTTAACGAATTGAGAAAAGATGGAATGGAAGTTGAAAGGTACAACCTATTGAATCCTGATAAAGAACAAAAAGTTTCGTTTATTGAAAAGTGTTTAGGAAAAACTGAAGGGCCGATCATGGCGGCTTCTGATTATATGAGAATGAATTCTGACCAAATTAGACCTTATACAAATAAAAGTTTTTATTCTTTAGGGACAGATGGATTTGGAAGAAGTGATACAAGAAAAAATCTTAGAAGTTTCTTTGAAGTGGATAAAGAACATATAGTTGCTTACGGATTAAGTGTCTTGGCAAAAGAACAGTTAATAGCTTCAAAATATGCAAAAGATGCTATCAAAAAATATAATATTGATAGTGATAAACCAATGCCTACAAAACTATAAGATGTCAGATAAAGAGATTAAAGTTCCTAATATAGGCGAGTTCAAAGATGTTGAGGTAATAGAGGTATTAGTCTCAGATGGTCAATCAGTTTTTAAAAATGACCCACTCATCACAATAGAAAGTGATAAATCAAGTGTTGAAATACCCTCTGTTTATGAGGGAAAAGTTAAATCAATAATGACTAAGGTTGGAGATAAAGTTTCAGAAGGTGATTTAATATTAATTTTAGAAGATAGTATTGAAATTAAAGAAGAAGTTAAAGATCAGCCCAAAATTTATGATAAACAAAAAAAAGATAACTCGCAAAAAGAAAAAGTTACTATAGAAACAGCAGAAAAAAATTTTAAAGAAATTAATATTTCAAAATTATCTTCCGCTAGCCCTAAAACTCGTAAATTTGCCCGAGAACTAGGTGTGGATATTAATGAAATTTCTGGAAGTGAAAGAGAGGGAAGAGTTATAGAAGAAGATATAAAAAAGTTTATATCTTCTAAAATTAATATTAATTTAGAAAAAAAAGCAACTGAACCAAAAAAAATCTCAAGTGAATTTTCGCATTCAGATTTTGGAGAGATTGAAATCAAAGATATTCCTAGAGTTAAAAAAATAGCATCAAATTACTTGCTTAACTCTTGGACAACAATACCACATGTAACAAATCATGATGAAGCAGATATTACAGAAATGGAAGAATTTAGAAATTCTCTTACGGATATGTATACTGGAGAAAAAAAAAAATTAACTCCACTTGCATTCATAATTAAAGCTTTAGTTTTATCTTTAAAAAAATTTCCAAGTTTTAATTCGTCAATAGATGATATTGAAAATGGAAAAATTACTTTCAAAAAATATTACCATATTGGAATTGCTGTAGATACACCTCATGGTCTGATGGTTCCCAAGATAAGAAATGTAAACATCAAAAATATCAATAAAATTAGTAAAGAATTAAAAGTAGTTAGTGAACAATCTAAAAATTTAAAAATAAATAAAAAGGAATTTTTTGGAGGATCGATGACAATTACTAGTTTGGGAGGAATAGGGGGTTCATTTTTTACACCTATAATAAATTACCCAGAAGTTGCGATTTTAGGAATAGGAAAATCCCAAAAAAAACAAATCTTTATTAATGGAAAGTTTCAAACAAGAATAATGCTTCCACTTTCTTTATCTTATGATCATAGAATAATTGATGGTGCTGAGGCTGCTAAATTTAATAATGATCTAAAAGAAAACCTTGGCAAAAATTTTGCCTATAAATTAGCTATATAAAATTCTTATGACTAAAACATTTTCATTGTTAAGTGCTTTATTATGTACTTTTATTTGGGGAACTACATTTATAGCCCAGGACACTGGCATGGATGATATAGGTCCATTTACATTTAATGCAGTAAGGTTTTTTGTAGGTTTCTTAGCTGTGGCACCACTTGCTTATTTTTTTGAAAGAAAAAATTTTTCTAAATCCATAAAGAAAGGTAAAAAAACATTTATTAACTTGGCTATTTTAATTGGCTTGTCATTATTTTTAGGATCAGCGTTACAGCAAGTTGCTTTGCAATTTACAGATGTTGCAAACGCAGCCTTTTTTACTATTTTTTATGTACCAATGGTCCCATTTATAATTTTTTTTATGTATAAAAAACCAATTCATTGGAGTATTTGGCCATCAGTTTTTCTTTGTGTGATGGGAGGATATCTATTAACTAATTTTTATAGTGCAACTGTTAGAATCGGAGATTCACTGGTGATAATGGGAGCCTTTTTTTGGAGTACACACATTATCTTTACTGGCAAGATTATAGAAAATTATAATATCCCATTAACAATTGGTGCAATTCAAACTTTAATTGTTGCTTCTTTATCATTAGTTATTGGATTGATATTTGAAGAATTTATTTGGTCTAATATCCTTAAAGAAAAAATCCAAATCTTATATGCTGGAGTTTTATCAGGAGGTTTTGCTTTTGTTTTACAAATTTATGCTCAAAAAAATATTTCCCCTGCCCCATCTGCAATAATTTTTTCTTTAGAGGGAGTTTTTGCAACTATTGCAGCTTGGATTTTATTAAGTCAAGTATTAGATATAAATAATTTATTTGGATGTGTATTTATTTTATTTGGTGTTTTATTTTCTCAATTAGTGCCAATATTCAAAAAAAACTAGTTATATATTATGGTAAATAAAACAATTGCAATTATAATTCTATAAATAACAAAAATACTTAAAGAAAATTTATTTATATATTCTAAAAAAAATTTAATAGTGAAATATGAAAATAAAAAAGATAAAGCTATTGCTATAAATACAAGGTGGTTGAATTCCAAACTTTGATTAATAATATCTTTTAAACCTAATGCACTTGCACCAGCTAAAGCAGGTATTGCTAATAAAAAAGAAATTTTACTTGAGTCAAATCTATTGAATCTTAAAATCCTTGCAACTGTAATTGTGATACCAGCCCTACTTACTCCAGGTATTAAAGCAAGTACTTGGAATAAACCGATATATACGATTGTTTTTAAATTTAGGTTTGAAGATATTTTTTTGTCAAATCTACTTTTATCAGCAAAATATAAGATAATTCCAAATATCAAAGTGGTCCAAGCAATTATTTTAATATCTCTTAACACATAAATTAATTCAGTTTTATAAAGAAAGTAACCAACTACAACAATTGGAATAGAACCAAGAATCATTAAGGATAAAAGCCTTTTATTGTATTTGAGATCAATTAATGCTTTTCTAAAAAAAAATATAATTGCTAATAAAGAACCTAAATGTAAGCTAACATCTATTAAAAGAGAATTTGATCTAAACTCGTATAATGTAGACACAACGACTAAGTGCGCTGAAGAGCTTATTGGTAAAAACTCAGAAACTCCTTGAATAAGAGACAGAATGAAAACTTCTATTATATTTGTAAGCATTACCTTAGGTAACTTAAATAAACCTCAAATAAAACAATTCCATGACAACATAACAGGTATGCATTAAAGGAAAAAAGGTTGGTTATTAACACTTTCTATAAAATAAAGGTCATAATTATTGACCTAGTTTATCTTTAATTACTAAAAACCTTAATATATGATCAATAAAAATAAGGTAGAATATGTCAGATAAAATGCTTAAATTTGTTAAAATAGGTCAACAAAACCCACCTAAAAGAGATATATCTAATAGAAAAGAGGATTTTAATGAAATCTATAAAGATTTTATAAAAGAAAAAGCCGGCGAACAATCCAGCAGATGTTCACAATGTGGAGTCCCATTTTGCCAAGTTCATTGCCCTTTAAATAATAATATTCCTGACTGGTTGAAATTGACTGCTGAGGGAAGATTAAAAGAAGCTTATGAGCTAGCACAAAGTACAAATAATATGCCTGAGGTTTGTGGAAGAATATGTCCACAAGATAGATTGTGTGAAGGAAATTGCGTTATTGAGCAATCTGGGCATGGAACAGTTACGATTGGGTCTGTTGAAAAGTATATAACTGACACAGCTTGGAAAGAGGGATGGGTTAAACCAATCAATGTTAAAAAAGAAAAAAATCAGAGCGTAGGAATTATAGGTGCAGGACCAGCAGGTTTAGCTGCAGGTGAACAGTTGCGCAAATTAGGCTATCAAATTACAATTTATGATCGTTATGATAGATCGGGTGGATTGCTAATTTATGGAATCCCTAACTTTAAATTAGAAAAATTTGTAGTAGAGAGAAGAACAGATATGTTAGAAAAAAATGGAATAAAATTTGTCCAAAATTTTGAAGTAGGAAAAGATGCTACTTTAGATCAACTTAGAGAAAAACATGATGCGATTTTAATAGCTACAGGAGTGTATAAAGCTAGAGAGATAAATCTACCTGGAAAAGACTTAGCAAATATATTTCCAGCAATGGAATTTTTAACAGCATCTAATAAAAAAGGTTTAGGAGATGATGTTGAGTTATTTGATAATGGAACTTTGAATGCTGAAGGAAAAGATATTGTAGTAATAGGTGGTGGGGATACAGCAATGGATTGTGTTAGAACTTCAGTAAGACAAAATGCAAAATCTGTAAAGTGTTTATACAGAAGGGATAAAGAAAATATGCCAGGGTCAGCTCGTGAAGTTGCAAATGCTGAAGAAGAAGGTGTTGAATTTGTTTGGCTATCTAGCCCTAAAGAATTTATAGGGAAAAATAAAGTTGAAAGTCTAATTGTAGATAGAATTAAACTGGGGGAACCAGATGAAAGTGGTAGAAAAAAGCCAGAGATACAAGAAAATTCGCAATTTAATATTAAAGCAGACATAGTTATAAAGGCACTAGGGTTTGATCCTGAAAATTTACCGAAACTATTTAATTCAAATAACTTGCAGGTAACAAAGTGGGGCACTTTAAAAGTAGATTTTGATACAATGGAAAGTAATTTGCCTGGAGTATTTGCTGCTGGCGATATAGTTAGAGGCGCCTCTTTAGTAGTTTGGGCTATTAAAGATGGAAGAGATGTTGCAGAGTCGATTAAATTTTTTTTAGAAAATAAAGCACGTGAGTCAATAAAAGTTGCTTAATGAAAAATTATTTTAAAAATCGTAAAATTTTGGAAGAAGGTCATGTTTATTCCAAAAGTATGGAACATGATGCTTGTGGAGTAGGCTTAATAGCATCAACAGAGGGCAAAAAATCAAGAAAAGTAGTTGAGTATGGGATTAATGCTTTAAAAGCAGTTTTTCATAGAGGTGCTGTTGATGCAGACGGTAAAACAGGAGATGGAGCTGGTATTCATTTAGAAATTCCCTACGATTTCTTTGCTGAAAAAATAGAAATTACTGGCCATAAGCATGATGGTTCGGAAATTTGTGTGGGTATGATTTTTTTACCAAGAAATAATTATGAAGCACAAGAAAATTCAAGAACACTAGTAGAAAGTGAGCTGACTAAAAGTAATTTTTCAATTTATGGTTGGAGACAAGTTCCCGTTAATCCGAAAGTTTTAGGTGAAAAAGCAAATCTTACAAGACCTGAAATTACTCAGGTCTTATTTAAACATAACGATAAAACCTTAAGAGGCAAAGATTTAGAAAGAAAACTTTATGAATCAAGAAGAAAAATTGAAAATAAAGCAATCAAAAATCAAATAGAGGGGCTTTATATTTCTTCTCTTAGTTCTAGATCAATAATTTATAAAGGTATGTTTCTAGCTGAGTCAATTGCTGATTTTTACTTAGATTTAAAAGATGAAAAATTTATTTCAAGGTATGTAATATTTCATCAAAGATTTTCTACAAATACAGCACCTAGTTGGGACCTTGCTCAACCATTTAGAGCTGTTGCACATAATGGAGAAATAAACACTTTTAAAGGAAATTATAATTGGATGAAAGTTCATGAACAAGAAATGGAAAGTCCATTATTTAATGATATGGAAAATTTAAAACCAGTAATACAGCCTGGTGCATCAGATTCTGCTGCTTTAGATAACGTGTTTGAACTTTTAAATATTTCTGGTCAACCAGCACCACTTGCAAAGCTAATGTTAATTCCTGATGCATGGTCTAAAAAGAGTAAGACACTTTCCAAAGACCATCAGCAGTTATTTAATTTCTTGAATAGCACAATGGAACCCTGGGATGGTCCAGCTGCGATTGCAGGCACAGACAATGAGTGGGTCATAGCAGCCACAGACAGAAACGGTCTTCGTCCAATGAGGTATACAATTACTAAAGATAAAATTATTTGTGCTGGATCAGAAACTGGAATGATAGAACTAGATGAAAAAAAAATAATTACTAAAGGAAGATTGGGACCAGGTGAAATAATTGGAGTTAGAATAGAAAAAGGTAAAGTATTTACTAATAACCAAATTAAAGATTTTTTAGCAAAAGAATATAAACATTTTAACAGTCAAATTGTAGAACTAGATAAAAAACTTATCATCAAAAATGAAAAACCCATTTTTTTGGAGATGAACTAAGAAAAAGACAACACTCTTTTGGTTACAGTTTAGAAGATTTAGAACTTATTCTTCATCCGATGACAGAGGATGCTAAAGAAGCTATTGGTTCAATGGGTGATGATACACCTCTTGCTGTATTATCTGATAAATATAGGCCTCTTTATCATTTTTTTAGACAAAATTTTAGTCAAGTTACCAATCCTCCTATCGACTCATTAAGAGAAAATAAAGTTATGAGTTTAAAGACAAGATTTGGAAATCTTGGAAATATTTTAGATTTTACAAATTTAACCCAAGAAAACATATATGTTTTGAATAGCCCTATTTTATCAAACTCACAATTGGAAAAATTTACTAACTTTTTTGGAAAAGATTCAATCACAATTGATTGTACTTTTGATAAAGAAGATAATCTTGAGCAGGCAATAAACAAAATTCAACAAGAGACAGAAATAGCAGTTAGACAGGGTATTACTCAATTAATTCTAAGTGATAAAAATGTATCAGACCAGAGGTTTGCAATTCCAATGCTTTTAAGTGTTGGGGCAGTAAATACACATCTTATTAAAAATAAATTAAGAGGATATGCATCTATCAATGCTCAAACAGGTGAAGCGCTGGACACTCATTCGTTTGCAACTCTTATAGGGGTTGGAGCTACAACAGTTAATCCATATTTAGCACTAGATAGTTTATATCAAAGATTTGAAAAAAAATTATTTGGTAAGTTTGGTTACGATGAGTGTGTAGAAAGATTTATTCAATCGGTAAACTATGGTTTGTTAAAAATAATGTCAAAGATGGGGATATCAGTTTTAAGTTCGTATAGAGGTGGATGTAATTTTGAAACTGTTGGTTTAAGTAGAACGGTTGCTTCTGAATATTTTCCTGGAGTTTTATCTAAAATATCTGGAATAGGATTAAGTGGAATAGAGAATAAATTAAGAACAATTCATAAACAAGCTTTTGAAGATAATAACACAGTACTACCTATTGGAGGGCTTTATAGATATAGAAAAAATGGAGAAACCCACCAGTATCAAGGAAAATTAATGCACTTACTACAAAGCTCTGTTGGATCAAATTCTTTTGATGGATATAAAAAATACGTTAAAGGTATTTATAGCTTACCACCAATACACTTAAGAGATCTTATTGGATTTAGAGAAAGAAATCTAAACTCACCAATAGATGTTTCTAAAGTAGAGCCAATAGAAAATATTTTAAAAAGATTTGGTAGTGGAAGCATGTCACATGGTGCTCTTTCAAAAGAGGCCCATGAAACCTTAGCAATAGGCATGAATAGAATTAAAGGTGCTTCTTGCAGTGGAGAGGGAGGAGAAGATGAAAAAAGATTTAGTAAAATGGATAATGGAGATAGTGCAAATTCTAGAGTAAAACAAATTGCGTCAGCAAGATTTGGCGTTACAATTAACTATCTAAATAATTGTAATGAAATTGAAATTAAGATTGCTCAAGGAGCAAAGCCTGGTGAAGGTGGTCAGCTACCTGGATTTAAAGTTACAAAAGAAATTGCAAAATTAAGACACTCAACACCAGGTGTAACATTGATATCACCTCCACCACATCATGACATATATTCTATCGAAGATTTAGCACAACTCATATATGACCTTAAACAAATAAACCCAAAAGCTAGAGTAGGAGTAAAATTAGTTGCTTCATCAGGAATTGGAACGATTGCTGCTGGTGTAGCAAAAGCGAAAGCAGATATAATTTTAATATCTGGACATAATGGCGGAACAGGAGCTACTCCACAAACAAGTGTTAAATATGTTGGTATTCCTTGGGAAATGGGCTTAACTGAAGCTAATCAGGTTTTGACCTTAAATAATTTGAGACATACTGTTACTTTAAGAACAGATGGAGGAATTAAAACTGGAAGAGATGTTATTATAGCTGCAATGATGGGAGCAGAAGAATATGGAGTAGCAACTACAGCTTTAGTAGCAATGGGCTGCATAATGGTAAGACAATGCCACTCTAATACTTGTCCAGTTGGAGTTTGCACTCAAGATGACGAATTAAGAAAAAAATTTAGTGGAACCCCTGATAAAGTAGTAAATTTGTTTACATTTATTGCTCAAGAAGTAAGAGAAATTTTAGCAGAGATTGGTTTTAAATCTTTAAATGATATAATTGGGAGAACTGACTTATTAAGACAAGTAAGTAAAGCTTCACCAAATTTAGATGACTTAGATTTAAACCCCCTTTTTGTTCAAGCAGATCCTGGAGAAAACTTAAGATACTGTGAAGAGCAAAAGATTAATGTTGTTCCCGATACTTTAGATCAAGAAATAATACCTCAAATTGAGAGTCAAATCGGCAAAGTAAAAATAATTGAAAAAGAGTTTATTATTAAAAATACTAATAGAACTGTCGGTACTAGAATATCACATTATCTATATAAAAAATATGGAAATGAAAAATTAGAAGATGATTTTATAACATTAAAATTTAAAGGCTCTGCTGGCCAGTCTTTTGGAGCATTTGCTACAAAAGGGTTAAAGCTTATTCTTAAAGGCGATGCAAATGATTATGTTGGAAAAGGATTATCTGGAGCAACTATATCTATTAAACTTACAGATGAGAGCAACCTAGATTCAAGTCAAAATACAATAATTGGAAATACAGTTTTATATGGAGCAACTTCAGGAAAACTTTTTGCAGCAGGTCAAGCAGGAGAAAGATTTGGAGTAAGAAATTCTGGAGCAACAACAGTTATTGAGGGTTGCGATTCTAATGCATGTGAATATATGACTGGAGGTATAGTGGTAATCTTAGGAGATGTGGGCGATAACTTTGGAGCAGGAATGACAGGTGGAATGGCATTTGTATATGATACTAATAACGAATTTGAAAAAAAAGTTAATCCTGAAAGTGTAATATGGCAATCACCAGAAACAGACTACTGGATTACTAATCTAAAAAAATTGATTGAAGAACATTTTTTAGAAACAAATTCCAACTTATCAAAAAAGATATTAGAAAATTTTGATAAAGAGATACTTAATTTTGTGCAAGTTTGTCCGAAAGAAATGATTGATAAATTAGATAATCCGATAAATTTAAAACCTATTATTAAAGAAGTTAGCTAAAGTGAAAAATATTAATATCTTTTGTTTTGGTTTTGGCCAAGTAGCAAAAAATTTCATAAGCAAAATTAAATTAGAAAATTATAATATTAATTTATCTACAACTACTAGAAATGAAACCTCTGTAAAAATTTTTGATGGAATTAATTATTCAAATTATGAATTTAATACTAAAAAATACGATGAAAATTTAATAATGAAACTAAGAGAAGCCGAATATATCTTAGTTTCAATTCCACCACAAGATGGTGAAGATTTAGTGTTAAAAAACTTTTCAGAATTTATGAAAAATTCAAAGGTCAAATGGATTACATATTTGTCAGCAACTAGTGTCTATGGTGATCACAATGGTGAATGGGTAGATGAAAATAGTGAAACAAAACCAACATCTTACAATGGTACCAATAGATTAAAGGCTGAAAATTTTTGGCTTTCATTTAAAGATAAAAAAGATTTACCAGTTCAAATATTTAGATTGTCTGGAATTTATTCTAATGAAAATAATATATTAACAAGGCTCAAATTAGGAAATGTAAAACTGATAAATAAAAAAAACCATTATTTTTCTAGAATCCATCTTGAAGATATTTCAAATATACTATTTGAGTCGTTGTTCAAATTTAAATCTGGAGAAATATTTAATTTATCTGATGATAAACCATCATCTTCAGAGGAAGTAACATTGTATGGAGCTAAAATACTAAATATTAAGAATCTTAAAAAAATTAAAGTCGATGAAATAGAGAGCAACATTCTCAAAAATTTTTATAAGGACTCAAAAAAGGTAAGCAATAAAAAGTTAAAAGATTATTTTAATTACAGTCTAAAGTATCCTACTTACGTTGAGGGATTAAATTACATTAGAGATAATTTTATTTAGCTCAATAATTATTTTTTTAAGACCAAGTTTATTTGAAAGACTATGATTACCATTTTTAATTATTATTAATTTTTTTTTTGCCTTACTGAATATTTTAAGAACCTTTTTGGAATATACTTGAGGCACAACTTCATCTTTATTACCATGAATCATGGTAACTTTAATTTTTAATGTAATTTTTTTATTTAAAACTTTATTTTTTCGACCATCTTTTATTAATTGATAAGAAATTGGATACTCATAATTACCATGCTTTAAATGATATATTCCTTTTTTAATCATTTCGACTTTCATTTTTTTTGTAAATTTTTTCCATATTAAATTTTCTAAAAATTCTGGAGCAGAGCCAATTCCTAAAAAACCTTTAATTTGTTTTTTAAAAATTCTAAATTGATTAAGACCTAGCCATGCCCCCATACTTGAGCCAATTAAAATAAAATTATTTTTTTTAACAATCTTTTTAATAGAAATTTCAACATCTTTTGACCATTTACTAATATTTCCACTTGCAAATTTTCCTGATGACTTACCATGTCCAGAATATTCTAGAGCAAGAAAACCTAGTTTGTTTTTTTTTGCAAATTTATAAATAGCTGTAGGTTTTTCTCCTTCGATATCTGACATAAAACCATGCAAAAAAACTATATAAAGCTTGTCATGAAAATTATTACTTAAATATCTAATTTTCTTATTATTTGAGATTTTTAGGTATTTAAATTTATTCATATCAGTTTATTAGGATTAATTCTTAATATATAGTTCTATCAAATGTCTTCAAAATTAAAAGTTTTACAAGTCATTCCTAAACTAGGGTTTGGCGGTGCAGAGACTGGTTGTTATGATCTTGCTCATTATTTACCAGAAAATAATTGTGCTTCATATATAGTGACTAGTGGGGGTGAATTATTAAAATTTATTGATAAAAAAAAAGTTAAATTAATACGCCTACCTGTTCATAGTAAAAATCCAATTCTTATGTTTTTTAATTCAATAGCATTAGTTTTTATTATTTTGTTTAATAATATTTCTATTGTTCATGCAAGAAGTCGTGCTCCAGCTTGGTCATGTCTAATAGCAACAAAAATTACAAGAAGAAAATTTGTTACGACATTTCATGGCACATATAATTTTAAAAATTTGGTTAAGAAATTTTATAATTCAGTAATGGTTAGGTCCCATTTAGTAATTGCTGGATCTAATTTTATTTTTTCACACATAAATACTAATTATTCAAAATATATGAATTTAAAAAAAAAATTTTTAGTTATTTTTAGAGGTATTAATGTTGATTATTTTGATCCATCAACAACATTAGAGAGTGAAGAAAATCAATTACTTTTAGATTGGCAAGTTACAAGAGAGAAAAAAATAGTTTTAATGCCAGGAAGGTTAACTAGTTGGAAGGGTCAAGATATTTTTATTGAAGCAATTAATCTTGTTAATAAAGAGTTAGGCTATCAAGCATTTTTTGCTATCATATTAGGGAGCGATCAAGGAAGAGATATATATACTAAGAAATTAAAAAGGTTAGCTGAACAGTATAGACTAACTAATCAGCTAAAATTTATAGAAAATTGTAAAAATATGCCTTTAGCTTATAAAGTTTCTGACTTAATAGTTTCAGCCTCTAAAGAACCAGAGGCATTTGGTAGAGTTGCTGTTGAGGCACAATCAATGGAAAAACCAATAATAGCTAGTAATATTGGAGGATCTAACGAAACAATATCAAACAATAAAACTGGATTCTTATTTGAGGCTGGAAACCCCGAATCTTTAAGTAAAAAGATCCTAGAAGTTTTAAATTCAGAGGAAACAACGTTGAAATCTATGGGTATTGAAGGTAGAAAAAATGTTATTAAAAAATTTAATGTTGAAAAAATGTGTTTTTCTACTTATTCAGAGTACAAAAAGTTATTAAATTAAATGCCAATAATTACATTACCAGATGGAAAAAATATTGAGTTTTCTAACAAAGTTACAGGTTTAGAAGTTGCTGAAAAGATTAGTAAATCTTTATCAAAGCAAGCTACAATTATTAGCATTAATGACGAGCTCAAAGATTTAAATCATGTAATAGATAAAGATTGTTCTATTAAAATTTTTACATCTAAAGATAAAGAAGGACTAGAAACTATTCGTCATGACACAGCTCATATAACTGCGATGGCAGTGCAAGAACTTTTTCCAGGAACTCAGGTTACTATTGGCCCAATTATCGAGAACGGCTTTTATTATGATTTTTCAAGAAAAGAGCCTTTTACAGAAGAAGATTTAAATAAAATTGAAAATAAGATGAAAGAAATTGTTGATAGAGATGTTCCAACCACAAGAGAAGTTTGGAAGAGAGATAAAGCAATTTCTCATTTCAAAAATAAGGGAGAAATTTATAAAGCCGAAATTATAGAAAGTATTCCCCAGGGAGAAGATGTTTCTATATATTTTCATGGGGAATGGAATGATTTATGTAGAGGCCCTCATTTATCTTCAACAGGAAAAATTGGTAAACATTTTAAATTAACAAAAGTATCAGGAGCATACTGGAGGGGAGACTCAAATAATGAAATGTTGCAAAGAATTTATGGAACTAGCTGGGCTTCTCAAAAGGACTTAAATGATTATCTAAGAAGGATTGAAGAAGCTGAAAAAAGAGATCATAGAAAACTTGGAAAAGAAATGGATTTATTTCATTTTAGAGAAGAAAGCCCCGGTTCTGTTTTTTGGCATCAAAAAGGGTGGAAACTTTTTCAAAAATTAGTTGCTTATATTAGAAATAGACAAGAAGAAGGAGGATACAAAGAAGTGAATACTCCTGAAGTTTTAGATAGAGCTCTTTGGGAAAAGTCTGGACACTGGGGAAAATATGGAGAGCATATGTATACATCAGAAACTCCTGATGAAAAAATATTTGCAATTAAACCGATGAATTGTCCAGGCCATGTTCAAGTATTCAATCAAGGTTTAAAAAGTTATAGAGATCTTCCTTTGAGAATTTCAGAATTTGGAAAGGTACACAGATATGAGCCCTCTGGTGCTTTGCACGGACTTTTAAGAGTTAGAGCTTTTACTCAGGACGATGCTCATATTTTTTGTACAGAGGACCAAATTACAGATGAATGCATTATTGTAACTAATTTAATTTTAGATATTTATAAAGACCTTGGTTTTGAAAATGTAATTTTAAAATATGCAGACAGACCAGAGGTTAGAGTAGGAGAAGATAAAGTTTGGGATAAAGCAGAAAAAGCTTTATTGGATGCTGTTAAAGCATCTAAACTTGAATATACAATTAACAAAGGCGAAGGGGCATTCTATGGCCCAAAAATTGAATTTGTTTTACTAGATGCCATTGGAAGAGATTGGCAATGTGGAACACTACAGGTAGACCTTAATTTACCTGGTAGATTAGACGCAACATACGTTGATAAAGATGGAGACAAAAAAGTTCCAGTAATGCTTCATAGGGCATTATCTGGATCATTAGAGAGATTTATGGGAATACTTATTGAAAATTATGCAGGTAAATTTCCATTTTGGCTAGCCCCTTTACAAGCAGTTGTAATTCCTATTTCTGACGACTTCGATGCATATGCAAAAGAAGTAAATAAAAAGATTAATAATGCAGGTATTAGTTCAGAGGTAGATTTAAAAAAACATAATTTAAATTATAAAATAAGAGAACATTCTTTATCAAAAATCCCTCTTTTACTGATTTGTGGTAAAAAAGAAGTTGACACTAACTCAGTAACGATTAGAAAGTTGGATACTAACAAACAAGAAAATATGGAATTAAAACTATTCTTAAAAACTTTTTCAGCTTTAAATAAAGCACCCTCAAATTAAGTGGCAGATTTTAAACAAAATTATTTTCAAAGAAGAACTAAAGATAAAGGTCCAAGATCTAATAACAGAATTTCTGCACCCGAGGTTCAAGTAATTGGGAGTGGTGGTGAAAATATAGGAATAATAAATACCAATGAAGCTATATCAATGGCGAAAGAACAAGGTTTGGATTTAATCGAAATAGCCCCAAATGCAAAACCACCTGTTTGCAAAATTATTGATATTGGTAAATTTAAATACGATGCTCAAAAAAAAGCAAATGTTGCTAGGAAGAAACAAAAAATAGTTTTATTAAAAGAAATTAAAATGAGACCAGTTACTGAAACACATGATTATGATTTTAAAGTAAAAAATGCCAAAAAATTTATTGGAAAAGGTGATAAAGTAAAATTTACAATTAGATTCAAAGGAAGAGAACTTCAACACTCTCATTTAGGAAGAGAATTAATGGACAAAATAAAAGTTGATATGCAAGATATTGGTAAAGTAGAATTACACCCTAAGTTTGATGGCAAGCAAATGATTATGGTTATTCAGCCTTTATAGGGGTTAATAGAGGTTGAAAATCTATCCTAATATTTGTATAAGACCGCAGATTATGCCAAAATTAAAAACTAAAAGTTCAGCAAAAAAACGATTTAAAGTCTCAGCTACAGGCAAGGTTATGATGGCTCAGGCAGGGAAGAGACATGGCATGATTAAAAGAACAAATTCACAAATTAGAAAATTAAGAGGCACAACTACCATGTCAAAGCAAGATGGCAAAATAGTTAAATCATATATGCCTTACAGTTTAAGAGGATAATATGGCAAGAGTAAAAAGAGGTGTAACAAGTCATGCTAAACATAAAAAAGTTTTAAAAGCTGTTAAAGGTCAATGGGGCAGAAGAAAAAGCACAATAAGAGTTGCAAAACAGGCTATGGAAAAAGCCATGCAATATGCTTACAGAGATCGAAGAACTAAAAAAAGAGAATTCAAATCTTTATGGATACAAAGAATTAATGCTGGAGTAAGATCTGAAGGTTTAACGTATTCAAAATTTATCAATGGTTTATCTAAATGCGGAATTAAACTAGATAGAAAAATATTAGCTGAAATAGCATACGATAGCCCAGAAGCCTTTAAAACAATAGTTCAAAAAGCTCAATCAGCATTAAATTAATCTTCACTATTGTTTTTCTCTAGTGAAGAAATAATCTGTTAATATGTCCGATATTAAAAAAATAAAAGATGAATTTATTCTAAAACTAAGAGAAAATTTAGACTTAAATCAAATCAATGAAATTAAAAGTGATCTGTTTGGAAAAAATGGACTTATTTCATCGCAGTTTAAAAAATTAGGTTCGCTTGCTGAAAAGGAGAGGAAATTTTTTGCTGCTGATTTGAATACCATAAAGGATGATCTTCAAAATTTAATAATAAAAAAAATTCAAGAAATTGAAATAGAAGAAATAAACCAAAAATTACAAAAAGAAAAAATAGACATAACATTACCCGAAAGACCATTTGAACAAGGAAAGATTCATCCAGTTTCTCAAGTAATTGATGAAATATCATCGATATTTTCTGAAATCGGTTTTAGTGTAGAAGAAGGTCCAGATATAGAAAATGAGTATAATAATTTTACGGCATTAAATACTCCAGATAATCACCCTGCCCGTGACATGCACGATACTTTTTATTTAGACAATAAAAAAGAGCTGTTATTAAGAACACACACTTCACCAGTTCAAATTAGAACAATGCTTAAGGAAAAACCTCCTTTTAAAATTATTGCTCCAGGAAGAACTTATAGATCTGACAGTGATCAAACTCATGCTCCAATGTTTCATCAAGTTGAAGGATTACATATTGATAAAAATATTAATATGGGGCACTTAAAGGGGTGTTTAAGTTATTTTATTAAAGAATTTTTTGAAGTTAATAAAATAAAAATGAGATTCAGACCAAGCCACTTTCCATTCACAGAACCTTCTGCTGAGGTTGATATTGGATATGAAATAAAAGATGGAAAAATTATAATTGGTGAAGGTGATAAATGGTTAGAAATTTTAGGATGTGGAATGGTTCATCCAAATGTTCTAAAAAATGTAAAAATAGACCAAAAAAAATACCAAGGGTATGCTTTTGGAATTGGAATAGATAGATTGGCAATGTTAAAATATGGAATTAATGATTTAAGAGCATTTTTTGATTGTGACTATAGATGGTTAAACCATTTTGGATTTGACCCTTTAGATGTACCAACAAATTATAGAGGTTTGAGTAGATGAAGATAACCACTAATTGGCTTAAAGATCATCTTGATACTAAGTTTAATGAAAATCAAATTATAGACAAATTAACAGATATAGGACTTGAAGTTGAGAATGTTGAAGCTCAATCAAGTAATCTAGATGATTTTTTAATTGCTAAAATAATAAAAACAGAAAAACACCCTGATGCAGATAGGTTGAAAGTTTGTGATGTCGATATTGGAAAAAAGGAGCCAGTTAAAGTTGTGTGTGGTGCACCAAATGCTAAAGAAGGCATGTTAACTATCTATGCACCGCCAGGTGCGGTCATTCCGAAAAATCAAATGAAGCTAGCAATTAGTAAAATTAGAGGTGTAACATCATATGGAATGCTTTGTTCAGAGTCAGAATTAAATTTATCAGATGAAAGTGATGGTATTACTGAACTTTCAAATAAAAAATATAATACTAAAATTGGTAAAACTTATTTTTCAAAAAGTACTTTAAAAGTAATTGATATTTCAATCACGCCAAACAGAGCAGACTGCTTAGGTGTTAATGGTATTGCAAGAGACTTGGCTGCTGCAGGGTGTGGTAAGTTAAAAGAGATAAAAAAAGAAAAGCTAATTCAAAAAATTAAACAAAAAATTAGTATAAAAATTACTAAAGAAAAAGAACAAGGATGCAATATATTTGGTACATGTTTAATCACAGGTGTAAAAAATATAGAAAGCCCTAAATGGTTAAAAGAAAAAATTATTTCATTAGGTCAAAAACCTATCTCAGCAATAGTTGATATTACTAATTATGTGATGTTTGATTTGAATAGGCCACTACATGTTTATGATGCTGATAAAATTGATAAAGGGATTGTAGTTAGAAACTCAAGAAAAGGTGAAAAATTTAAAGCACTAGATAATAAAGAATATACACTTGAAAATGATATGTGTGTAATTTCTGATAGTTCAGGTGTATTAGGTCTAGGAGGAATTATTGGAGGAACCAAGTCTGGAACTGAATTAGAAACTAAAAATGTATTAATTGAAGCAGCTTATTTTAATCCAAGATCAATTAGAAAAACTTCAAAAGTATTAAATATAGACACAGATGCAAAATTTAGATTTGAGAGAGGAATAGACCCTTTATCAATAGAACAGGGTCTTCAGAAAGCGGCTGAACTAATTAAGAAAATTTGTGGTGGTGAAGTAAGCAAATTCGACATTCAAAAAATAGAAAATATTAAAAAAAAAATAGTAAAATTTGAAATATCTTCATTTAGAAAAATAACTGGTTTTAATATTGAACAAAAAAAAATAATCAAAATTTTACTTGATCTTGGATTTAAAATAAAAAAAGAAAAAAAAATACTAACTTTAGAAATACCTTCTTGGAGACCGGATATAGAACAAGAAATAGATATTGTTGAGGAGCTAGTAAGAATCCATGGCTATGATAAAATTAAAATTATAGAGCCAGAAAAAATTAGAAAAAAATCTACATTAAATAATAAACAAAGATTATTTCATTTTCTACAAAGGTCTATGGCATCCAAGGGTTTTTTAGAGGCTATAACCTGGTCTTTCACAGACTCTAAAATTAACCAGCTATTTTTAAAGAACAATAAGCAAGTTAATATTGTAAACCCTATCAGCTCAGATCTTAATGTTTTGAGAAGTTCTATTTTTTCTAACTTAATTATTTATCTAAGTAAAAATTTAGATAGAGGATTTAAGGATATTTCATTATTTGAGATAGGACCAGTATTTTTAGGATCACAACCCGGTCAACAAGAAACAGTAGTTTGTGGTTTACGTGCTGGTAAGGTTTCTAGATTAAATTGGTTAGAAAACGATAGATTGGTTGATGTTTTTGATGTTAAACGAGATGTTGTAAGAAGTTTAGTAGAGGCGGGATTTAATCAAAATAAACTATATATAGATAACAAAACTCCTAGTTATTATCATCCTGGTAAATCAGGAAGATTATTTCTCAACAAAAGCACAGATCAAGTAGTTGCATATTTTGGTGAAATTCATCCAAATATTTTAAAAAAAATAGATATAAAAACAGAGTCTCTAGCTGGTTTTGAAATATTTTTAGATAATATTAAGCAAAATAAAAAAACACTAAATGATCAAAAAGCTCAATATAAATATTCTGATTATCAAAAATCAGAAAGAGATTTTGCGTTTGTTATAGATAAAAATTTTCAAGTCCAGAAACTAATAGAAACAATCTATAAAGTCGATCAAGATTTAATTAGAGCAGTAAAAGTATTTGATGTCTATGAAGGTGACAAAATTTTAGATGGTAAAAAATCAATTGCTTTAAATGTTACAATTCAGTCTTCAGAAAAAACTTTAAAAGATGAAGATCTAGATAGAATTAATCAACTTATAATTTCTACTGTAGAAGATAAGACTGGTGCAAAAATAAGATCTTAAATATGGGCACTATTGATAATATCAGAAATTTTGCCATTATTGCGCATATAGATCACGGTAAATCTACTATAGCAGATAGAATTATTCATAGTTGCGGAGGGCTTACTGAAAGAGAAATGAAAGCTCAAGTTTTAGACTCTATGGATATTGAGCGAGAAAGAGGTATAACTATTAAAGCTCAAACAGTAAAACTTAACTATAGAGCAAAAGATGGAAAAGAGTATATTCTAAATATTATTGATACACCTGGACATGTAGATTTTAGTTATGAGGTTAGTCGATCTCTATATGCATGTGAGGGTTCTATTTTGATAGTAGATAGTACTCAAGGTGTCGAAGCACAAACATTAGCAAACGTTTATCAAGCTTTAGATATTAATCATGAAATTGTACCTGTTTTAAATAAAGTTGATTTACCAGCTTCAGACTTAGAAAAAACAAAAAAACAAATTGAAGATGTAATAGGTATAGATACACAAAATGCTATTCCATGTTCAGGAAAAACAGGTGAAGGTATTGAGGATATTTTAGAGCAAATTATTGTATCACTACCAGCACCAGAGGGAAAAAAAGTTTCAGATTTAAAATGTTTATTAGTTGATAGTTGGTACGATACTTACTTAGGAGTAGTCATTTTAGTCAGAGTTATTGATGGAAAAATTTCCAAGAATATGAAAATAAAAATGATGTCTACCAATCAAGATTATGTTATTGAAAAAGTTGGGGTATTTACGCCAAAAGCAACAGACATCAAAGAGCTTAATGCAGGAGAAATAGGTTTTATAACAACAGGAATAAAAGTTTTATCAGAGACAAAAGTTGGAGATACTATTTGTGATTCAAACAATCCGCTACAACAAGCTCTACCAGGTTTTAAACCAAGTAAGCCAGTAGTATTTTGTGGTTTGTTTCCAGTAGATAGTTCTGAATACCAAAAATTAAAAGATGGTCTGGGTAAATTACAATTAAATGATGCTAGTTTCTCATTTGAGGCTGAATCTTCATCAGCACTTGGACTTGGCTTTAGGTGTGGATTTTTAGGTTTACTGCATCTAGAAATTATTACCGAAAGACTAGAAAGAGAATTTGATATTAATTTATTAACAACTACACCCGGAGTTGTTTATAAAGTTCATTTAAACAAAGGTGAAGTGATTGAATTACAAAATCCCTCAAGTTTACCTGAACAAACATTGATAAAGTATATTGAAGAACCCTGGATTAAGGCAACAATTATCACACCAGATCAATATCTTGGTGCAATTATAAAAGTTTGCCAAGATAAAAGAGGAGTGCAAACCAACTTAAGTTATTCAGGAAACAGAGCAGTTTTGAATTATGAAATTCCATTGAATGAAGTTGTTTTTGATTTTAATGATAGATTAAAATCTATGACAAGTGGTTATGCTAGTTTTGATTATGAAATAATAGATCATAGAGAGGGTGATTTGGTAAAACTTGGAATTTTGGTGAATGCGGAACCAGTAGATGCATTATCGATGATGGTACACAAAGATTTTGCACAAACTGTTGGAAGAGAAGTGTGTGAGAAACTCAAAGATTTAATACCAAGACATAATTTTATGATACCTGTTCAAGCAGCTATTGGTGGAAAAATCATTGCTCGAGAGACAATTAAAGGCTTTAAAAAAGATGTTTTAACAAAAATTCATGGTGGTGGAGCAAGAGACAGAAAAAGAAAATTATTAGATAAGCAAAAAAAAGGAAAGGCAAGAGGGAAACAATTTGGTAAAGTAGAAATTCCACAAGAAGCATTTATAGGAGTTCTTAAAATCAATAAAGAATAACTTATGGAAAATAAAATTTATGACTGTGTTACATTTTTTCAAGAAAATTTTATAACTAATATTAGATTTGAAATTTTAGATAAAGCAGTAGACTACTTTGTTGTATGTGAATCTCAATATGATCATCGAGGCAATAAAAAAAAACTAAATTTTAAATTAACAAATCCTAAATTTAAAGAAAAACTAATATACATAGTTCATGAAAAACCTTTTAAAAATAAAAATGAGATATGGAAAAATCAGGCTCAACAAAGAGACTATATTATAAGCAATCTATCGCAAGCAGAAGCAAATGACTATATTATGTTTTCTGACCCAGATGAAATTCCTAGACCAGAATTATTAAAAAATATTTTATTAAAAAAAAAGTACGGAATATTTTTACAAAGTATGTATTGCTATAAATTTAATCTTTTTAATAAATATGAAAGCCCATGGGAAGGAACTAGAATTTGTAAAAAAAAAAATTTAAAATCCATTGATTATATGAGGCAACAAATTAAACTCAAAAATTTAAGTGCCCCTTTTTGGAAATTTTATAAAGAAAAAAGTATTCAAATTATAGAAAATGGTGGATGGCACTTTAATTCCTTATCAAGTCCTGAAGAAATATCGAAAAAATTAAAAACTTTTGCACATAATGAATTTAGTTCTGAAAAATTTTCATCTATTAATATAATTAAAGAAAAAATGATAAACAGGGTTGATCTTTTTGAAAGAGGGCATGAATATGAAATTGTTAAAATAAATAATAGCTACCCCAATTATTTAATTCAAAATATTAATAAATTTAAAGAATTTATTTGTTCTTAAGTTGTTTTTTCAATTATAGATTCAAGTTTTTTTATTTCAAAATTTATATCTCCAAATTTGCTTTCAGTTTCAATTACTTTAGGAGTGAGAATTTTATTATAATTTAAGTTTAAAATATTACTTAATCTTTCACATTTTTTACTATTATGTGTATCTGGTAAAACTTCAATTATGTTTGTTTTGGGTTTACAAAATATAATATTTGAGAAAGCTGCGCCATGTGGACCAACTATAGTTTCAGCATTACTAAATAAGTAGACTTGTTCCAGAAAATCTAATTGACCAACTTTATAAGAAGTATATCCCTTAGAATTTAAGAATTTAATTATTTCATCATTGTTTTGAAATTGGCAGTGATTAAACTTAGACTCTGACCTATCAATAAAAATTTTACTATTACTATCAAATTTTTGTGCCATAGTTAAAAATTTTTCTCTTAACCAAAACACAATCCATTCAGGTAAATTTGCTACTTCATTTTGTACGTGTCCTTTGTGATACCATGGGTGATTTAAGGAAATAAGTCTTTTAGCTTTTACATGTCTATAAATCTTGCTATCAATTAATTGATTTTCATCTATATCAAAAAAAGAAAATATTTTTTTTTGCCATTTGATATTTCCTGGAACATAAAAATAATCGATTTCTTTTAGTGGTACTTTTTGATCACAAATTTTTAACTTTGTTAAAATATCAAACAAAAAGTGAAAATAATTTTCTCCACTTACACCTTGAACAAGTGAAAGCATCGTACCATCAATTTTTTTTATTAATCTGGGGGTTCCTATTTTTATAGCCTTATTTAGTTTACCATCTATTAATTCCCCATCGGCCTGTTGATAAGAAACCATCGGTAAAAGGGTGTTATCTTTAATTATCGCAACATTTTCAACTGTATCAGTATAAATTCTACCTCCATCTATTTCATAAATATAGTTGTTCAAAGAAAATGTATTACCATTAAGTTTAATTGTAGAAACTTTATGTTTTTTAAACTTAGTTTCTTTTTGTTCGTCATAAATTTCCACTTTTCCATAAAAGAAAAAAAATAAGTTTTGAAAAGTTTTTTTAAACAGATTTTGTAAGTATTTTCGAATTTTCATTGTTTAAAAATAACCTAACTAAAATTTAATAATCATCTAAAATAAATTTAACTAAACTATTTAAGTTACTAGATTTCTCTTTCCAACCAGGTAAAGAATTATACTTAAATATTTTTTCTTTAATCACTTTTGAGGAAAGCCATTTTATTTTAATTTTGAAGTCTGTTTTTTTTTGTATTTTTTTAATCAGTTCTACAGTTCTAAATCCTTTTTTATTAATCAGGCTATACTTTCCAGGTTTTGTTTTATTTTTTAGTAAAATAGAAATACCATTAATAATATCATTTATATTGAGTAAGTTAACATGAAGATTTTTTGAGACAATTTTTGTTTCTTTTTTAGTAGCAATATTTTTTTTGAGGACACTTATTAGTTTTTTTCTTTTGTCATTTATTCCATAAGTATCTGAAATAATCAGATTATAAAAATTAATTTTTGAATTTTTAATTTGATAGTAGTTTACTATTTTTTCGAATGCTTTTTTAGATGCCGCGTATAGATTATTTGGATTATCTTTAATTCCATTAAAGTCCTCCCATACTGTAGAGAAATTAATAAAGTTTTTAACACCCATAATATTGAGGTTATCAAGAAGTATTGTTCCAAATTCAATATTTGAATTTACAATTTTAGTAATATCACTTGATTGATGTTTTTTTACATAATGTGTTGCACAATGAATAAGAAACAAACCTTTAATTTTTTTTAGAACATTTTCTAATTCTACATTATTTCTAAAATATCTATATGAAATATTTTTTTTAAGTAAATATTTATTTTTTTTTGGTTTTTTTTTAACTCTTATTAGTAAAATTAATTTATTTTGTTTGCTCAATGAATTGACAAGGTTTGACCCTATAAAACCGTTTGACCCAGTTATAATAATATTTTTCATATTAAATTTTAACTAATAATATTTAGAAATTTAGACTTAATTATGCATATTAAATTTGATAACAAAATCAATTTTTATAACTGTGATGAACTAATCTAGATTTAAATAAGCAAATTACCATATAGAATTAGTTTTATAAGACGATAAATATGTTAATTTCAAATTTTAAAAGGAGAGATGGCCGAGTGGTTTAAGGCGCACGCTTGGAAAGTGTGTGTACTGTCAAAGGTACCGTGGGTTCGAATCCCACTCTCTCCGCCATAATTTGTTGTTAAAAAAGGAACGAAGTAATGTTATATTATTTACGAATCAAACAAGGAGAATAAAATGGAAGTAGTGGTAATATTGGCAGCAGCATGGTGGGCATGGTCCCATTTTTCAAATTAAATTTTAAATAAAAAATTATTTTTATTTAGTAGTACACATGCTTACAAAGCATGTGTACTGTACATGATATCATCAAAGATAAAATTTACAGGTTCTACAAATTTTCTCTGTCACAATTAGTGAGATAAAAAATTTGAATAATAAGAAAAATATAAATAAGTCTTAAAATAAGTATGTCAAAAATTAAAATGTTTTGTGTGAGTGACATAGAATCTCGTTTATTAGAAAACTTAGATTTAGATTTAGTTGGTGTAGGTAAAAAAAATTTTTCAAAGAAATATATAAATATTAAAAATAAAAAAAATATTCAAAAAAAAGAAGAAAATTACTCTGAATTAACATTTCACTATTGGTTTTGGAAAAATAAGTTATCAAGGTATGACGATAAAATTTGGATAGGTTTTTGTCAAAAAAGAAGATTTTGGCTTAAAAAAAAAGTTAAAATAAAATCATATCAAGATCTCCAAGACAATATATTAACAAAACCTTCAAAAAAATGGAATAAATTCGAAAGCGTTATATGTAAACCAATAAATGTAAATAAACCAAAAAAAATGAAAATTTTAAAAAGAGGATGGAAAAATCTTATTAAAGATCCTTCAATATTCTATAACTCTAAAAAACAAAATATTAAATTGCATTTTGATATGCACCATGGTTATGGAGTTTTAGATGAAGCAATAGATCTTTTAAATAATGACGATAAAGAAGAATTTAGAAAATACATTAATGATAATAATAAATTTAATCCAAATATTATGTATATATCAAAAAAGTTTTTTTTACAAAAATGGTTTAAAGATTTGTTCGATTGGCTTTTTAAATGTGAAAAAATTTTTGGTTTACAAAAATTAAAAGGTTATGATCAAAAAAGACTTTATGCATATCTAGCAGAAAGATATGCATCTTTTTGGTTTAAAAAAAAAACAAAATGTATTCAGTGGTATTGGACATTTTTTGATATAAACAAATAAAGGCACAATTTATGAAACTTAAAACATTTTATAATCTTTTTTATAGACATAGAGTAAAAAAAGCATCCTTATCAAGAAAATTTTTTTTATTAATAATTATACCAATTAAGTATTTTATAAATTTTTTTTATTTTGAAAAAAAAACTAATTTAGATAAATTTTCTATTAAAAATAGTTTTTTATTTGATAAAGACATAAATTATTTATTTGAATATTTTAATAGTGATAAAGGAGAAAATTTTACTAATCAATATACTCAACCCTCAAAAAAAAACTCAAATATAATCACAGCACACGGGTATTCTAAATTTTATAATGAAATTTTTTTTAATATAAAAAATGAGGAAATTAATATAATGGAAATTGGTTCATTTTATGGAAATGCATCTGCCGCTTTATTCTTTTATTTTAAAAAGGCAAATATTTATGGAGCAGATATAAATCCTGATATGTTTAAATATAGATCTAAAAGAATAAAAACTCTTTATGTAGACTCAAGTTCAAATCAATCGATTAAAAAAAAAATAGTTGATTTAAATATTTCATTTAAAATTATAATTGAAGACGCAAGCCATATGTTAAAAGATCAAATTATTTCATTATTTTTGCTTTTTCCAACAGTTGAGTCTGGTGGGTATTTTATTGTTGAAGAGTTAGATTTTCCTGAGACGAGGGAAGACATGAGGTTAAATCAAGAGTTTCCTGATCTTAAGACAATACTGGGGAATATTGTTAAAAATAAAGATTTTAACTCTCCATACATTGATGAAAAATCTAAAAACTATTTTCTAAAAACTTTTGATTATATTAAAACTTTTAAGGGAAATATGAATGAAATTGCTATAATTAAAAAAAAATAAAGTTAACTTTTTATACTTAAAATTTAAATAATTTATAATCAAAATTAACTAAGAAAAACTATAGAAATTGGAGCTTATTTAATAATTTTAATTGTATTAATACAATTAATTTTCCTCTTTTTTTATAAAAATGTTATAATTATTTAATTCCCAATAATAAAATTATGAAAAATAATTCTATATATCAAGCAGACTCCATTAAAGTATTAAAAGGTCTTGAAGCAGTTAGAAAAAGACCTGGAATGTATATTGGAGATACGGACGATGGCACTGGTTTACACCACATGGTATATGAAGTAGTTGATAATTCTATTGATGAAGCATTAGCAGGATATTGCAATAATATAGACATAAAAATTAATTCTGATGGAACTATTACTGTAAGAGATGATGGTAGAGGAATACCAGTTGACATGCATAAGGGTGAAAAAAAATCTGCAGCTGAAGTTATTATGACACAACTTCATGCTGGAGGTAAGTTTGATCACGACTCATATAAGGTATCAGGTGGCTTACATGGTGTTGGAGTTTCTGTTGTAAATGCTTTATCGGAAAAATTAAAGCTAGAAATAGACAGAGATGGAAAAAAATATTTCATCGAATTTAAAGATGGAGATGCAAAAGCACCACTAAAGGTTATTGGAAAATCAAAAGAGACAGGAACACAAATAACTTTTTTACCTTCAAAAGAAATTTTTTCATCAATAAAATTTACACCAAGCATAATTGTTAAAAGAATGCGTGAACTTGCATTTTTAAATAAAGGTATAAAGATAACAATTAATGATTTAAATCAAAAAAAAGAAAAAATAATAGAGTTTAAATTTGATGGTGGAGTTTTAGAATTTGTTGACTTTTTAGATGAAAAAAAAGAAAAACTCTTAAATAAAACTGGAAATGATCTATTTAAAAAGCCAATTTATATAGAAGGCAAAAAAAAATAATATTGAAATTGAATGTTCTTTAAAATGGAATTCAAGCTATAGTGAAGATATTTATCCCTATACAAATAATATTTATCAAAAAGATGGTGGAACTCACTTACTAGGTTTTAGAAGTGCTTTAACCAGAGTTATAAATAAATATGCTTCAGAACATAATTTGTTAAAGAAAAACAAATTAACAATCTCAGGAGATGATATTAAAGAGGGTCTAACTTGTGTACTATCAGCAAAAATACCTGATCCAAAATTCTCTTCTCAAACAAAAGATAAATTAGTTTCATCAGAAGTAAGAATGATAGTAGAAAATATAATTAATGAAAAATTGTCAATATGGTTTGATCAAAATCCAACTACTGCCAAAATTATTTTGGCAAAAGTAATGCAAGCAGCTCTTGCAAGAGATGTTGCTAGAAAAGCTAGAGAAAATGTAAGACGTAAGGGTGCATTAGAATTAAGTGGTTTACCTGGAAAATTGGCTGACTGTCAAATAGGTAAACAAGATGGTACAGAATTATTTATAGTTGAAGGAGATTCAGCTGGAGGTTCTGCTAAACAAGGAAGAAACAGAGCAAACCAGGCAGTCTTGCCACTAAGAGGTAAAATCCTGAATACTTATGTTGAAGAAGTTACATTTAAAAAGAATGGTAACAATGATAGCAACGAACATAGAACAAAAGCATTATCAAAAATGATTTCTTCTAATGAAATAGTGACTTTAATTAATGCCCTTGGTCTGGACCCTAAAGTTCAGGATATAGATTTAAAGGACCTAAGATACGGGAAGATTATTATTATGACGGATGCCGATGTGGATGGTTCCCATATTAGAGCCTTATTACTTACTTTTTTTAATAACAAACCATTTAATAAATTAATAGAAAATGGGCATGTGTACCTTGCGCAACCACCTTTATTTAAGATTAATAAAGGTACAAAAGGCATTTATATAAAAGATGAAAAAGAACTAGAGGACTATATTCTAAATAATAGCAAAGAATTAAAGAAAACAAAAAAAGGAAGTAAAGAATATAACAGAGTATTTGATGAAGAAAAATCTAAAATGAGCATACAGAGATTTAAGGGTTTAGGAGAAATGAACCCGGAAGAATTATGGAGCACCACATTAGATCCTGAAACAAGAAATTTATTACAAGTTCAATACTCAAAAGACCTAAAAAAAGATCAAAATCTTATTCATACTCTAATGGGTAGTGACGTAGCTTTAAGAAAAGATTTTATTGTTTCAAATGCAATTAATGTCCAAAATTTAGACATCTAATAATGAAGTTTTTTGAAACTTCAAAATATTTTTCTCTCAAAAAATCGACATACATAAATTTAAGATGGATTGCTATTATTGGTCAATTAGCAACTATTAACTTAGTTTATTTTATATTCAATTTTAAATTTAATTTTATTTATGCAAATTTAATAATTTTTATAGCTGTAATTAGTAATTTATATTTAATCTATGTTAGTCAAAAAACTCAACTGTTAGATAAAAATGCATTCTTTTTTTTATTAATAGACATATTAGCGCTAAGTTGTTTATTATATTTAACTGGTGGAATAAGTAACCCTTTTTGTATATTTCTAATTGTACCAACTATTTTTTCATCATCTAACTTAGGATTTAGAAGCAATTTGTTATTAGTTACAATAACTTCATTAACTATTATTTTTCTTACATTTTTTAAAAATCCTTTGCCATATCCTCTTAATGAGCATTTTCATGTAAGCCCTTATTATTATTATTCTATTCCTATTGCTTTAATTGTAGCTTTAATTTTTTTAAATTATTTTGCTCTGACATTTGGAAAAGAATCTAGAATAAAAAAAGAAGCATTAAATAAAATGGAAGAAATAATGTCAAAAGAACATGAACTTTTATCACTTGGAGGCCAAGCTGCTGCTGCAGCTCATTCATTAGGAACTCCTTTTTCAACAATAAAAATTATATCTTCAGATCTATTGAGTCAATTTAAAGATGACCCTGAAGTCAAAAAAGATGTTGAGTTACTAGTAAGTCAAATAGAAAGGTGTAGTGACATACTAAAAAAATTAACGTTAAATCCAACTATTGAGGACGAATTTATTGATAGGGATTTAACTATGAATGAATATATAATCGAAATTATAAAATCATTTCAAGAGATAAGTAAGAAGGAGTTCATTTTAAATTGTGATCAAAATTCTAATTCCTTAAATATTACTAAATCTATTGAGATTGTTTATGGACTGAGAAATTTTATTGGTAACGCAAATAAATTTTCTAAAAGTAAAGTTTTTATAAATATTAAAAGTGATAGTGATTTTACAGAAGTTATAATTGAGGATGATGGTGAGGGTTATCCAAAAGAAGTTTTAAGTAAAATTGGAGAACCATATATAAAATCATTCCGGCCCTCCACAAAATCTAAATCTGGGCTAGGCCTTGGAATTTTTATAGGAAAAACTTTATTAGAAAAAAATTATGCTACAATTCTTTGTAGAAATTCAAAGACTAGAGGCGGTGCAGAAGTAAATATTAAGTGGAAAAATAAAGATTTATTAAAACTTTAATGCAATTTACCTTTATTTTCAAATAGACCACTAAGTTGAGAAATCATTACGTCACCTAATTCATTAACATCTGTTATTTTAATAGCTTTATTATAATATCTAGAAACATCGTGACCAATTCCTATAGCTAAAATTTCTACATCACTTTTATTCTCTATAAATTTCACTATTTTTTTTAGATGTTTTTCTAAAAAATCACCTGAATTAACAGATAACGTTGAGTCATCTACAGGAGCCCCATCAGAAATTACCATTAGAATTTTTCTCTCTTCTTTCCTCTTTTTAATTCTGCTGAAGGCCCAAGATATTGCTTCACCATCAATATTTTCTTTTAATAATCCTTCCTTAAGCATCAAGCCAATATTATTTTTTGATTGTCTCCATGGTGTGTCTGCTCCTTTATAAATGATATGTCTTAAGTCGTTAAGTCTTCCAGGGTTTTTTGGTTTTTCATTTCTGGCCCATTCTTCTCTACTTTTTCCACCTTTCCAGTTTTTTGTAGTAAACCCTAAAACTTCAACTTTTACTGAGCATCTTTCCAAAGTTCTAGATAGTATGTCAGCACAAAGTGCTGCTATAGTTATCGGTCTACCCCTCATAGATCCTGAATTATCTATTAATAGTGTTACTATTGTATCCTTAAAATCTAGGTCTTTTTCCTTCATAAAAGATAAGGAGTTATATGGATCCATAATAACTCTAGTTAATTTAGAGCTATCTAACAAGCCTTCTTCAAGGTCAAACTCCCAAGCTCTATTTTGTTTTGCAAGGAGTTGCCTTTGAAGTTTATTAGCAAGTTTAGTTATTAAATCTTGAAATCCGATAAGTTGTTGGTCTAAATTTTTTCTTAATTTCTGTGTTTCTTTAATATCCTCTAGGTTTTCAGCCTTTGAAACTTCATCAAACTTTGTTGTAAATATTTTATATTCTTGATCTATATTTTGAGTGTTTGTTTTTTGTAAAATATTTTCCACACTTTCTTCTAAAGAATCAGTACCTTCTAATTGTTCATCCATATTTTGATCGCTTAGATCAATGCCAGCGTCTAGACTTTTTTGGTTAAGGTCTTGTTTACTTTCCTCTTCATTGTCAGATTGATTTTCGTAATTACCCTCAGGTTTATTCTCTTGTTCACTTTCTTTTTTATTATTTTCTTTTTTATTATCTTTGTCATCAGAATTTAAAATATCCATATTTGCAAAAATCTCAGAAAATTTTGAACTATAGTCATTTTGATTTTCAAGGTTTTCCTTTAAAAAATTTATATGTTTTTCAATGGAAGTATCAAAATCTTTTTCCCAAAAACTTAGCATTTTTGAGGTAACTTTGTTAAGTTTTAGATCAAAAAATTTTTTTAACATGTATAATTCAAAAGCATCAATTACAGAAACATCTTCTTTATTTTTTAATTGATCTTTCTGGTGTGTATTTATTTTTTGATCATAGTTTTCACTTAAATTTTTTTCGACACCTTTAAGCATTTTACAACCCAAAACTTCATACCTAATTTTTTCAGCAATATTGTATAAAGACTTACAAGAAGGATTTATCGGTAAATTTTTATTAAATATTTCCTTATCTGAAAATTTTTTATTTAGTGCCCTAGAGTCTGCTTCTGCTCGTAACTTGATAAAATCATGTCTATTTGATAAATTTTTTATATCAAAAAAATCTATTTTTTTAATATCTTGATCTTTTTCAGGCTTTTTAATATCTGTTTTATAGTCATCAGAAATTACTTTTTCTGTAGAAATTAGTGCTTGCTTAAATTGTTCTTTAAAATTATTTTCTTTATTACTCATTTAAATCTGAACATTAATCATAGACTCCGGCAATTCTTCTCCAAAACATCTTTGATAATACTCAGCTATAATATTTTTTTCAATGTCGTCGCACTTGTTCAAGAATGTAACCCTGAAAGCATAACCGGTATCTTTAAAAATATCAGTATTTTCAGCCCAATGTAATACAGTTCTTGGACTCATAACTGTAGATATGTCTCCTGCTATAAAACCTTTTCTAGTTAATGAGGCAACTTTAATCATACTCGCAACTTTTTCTTTTCCCTTGGTACTGTTTAGATTTTTATTTTTTGCTAGAATAATTTCCATTTCTTTATCTAGACTTAGGTAATTTAAAGAAGTAACAATGTTCCATCTATCCATTTGACCCTGATTAATTTGCTGAGTACCGTGATATAGTCCTGTTGTATCTCCTAACCCCACTGTATTAGAAGTCGCAAATAATCTAAAATATTTATTCTGTTTTATAACTTTATTTTTATCTAAAAGTGTAAAATTTCCTTCAGCTTCTAATATACGTTGAATTACAAACATCACATCTGGTCTACCTGCATCGTATTCATCAAAGACAAGAGCTATTGGGTTTTGAATAGACCAAGGTAAAATACCTTCTTTGAATTCTGTAATTTGCTTTCCATCTTTTAGAATAATTGCATCTTTTCCAATAAGATCAATTCTACTTATGTGACTGTCTAAGTTTACTCTTATACATGGCCAATTTAATCGCGCTGCAACCTGCTCTATATGAGTGGATTTACCAGTTCCATGGTAACCTTGAACTAAAACTCTTTTATTGAATGCAAAGCCAGATATAATTGCAAGAGTTGTATCTCTATCAAATTTATAATTTTTATCTATTTCAGGAACATACTCGTTTTTTTTTGAAAATGCGTCCACTTCCATAGTAGAGTCAATTCCAAAAGTTTGATTTAATGAGATCTTAATGTCGGGTTGTATATTTAAATTAGGTGTCAATTTTTTCCCTATATGTTTTTTTTAGCTGAGTGTAAGCTAAAGTGATTAATTTAAGTTTTTCTTCGTATTGTTTATTACCCAAATTAATATCAGGGTGAAATTTTTTGACAAGAGTTTTGAACTTATTTTGTATTTTTTCCCATTTTAGTCCTACTGAAACACCTAAAATCCCAAAAGCTTTAATATCGTGATGGTCAAATTTAAATTGCCTCATATGATTGTATTCACTCTTGTGCTTAACTTTATCAAATTCATCTTTTAGCGTGTTGTTCCATAGAACTTTAAAAAAGTTATCAGAAGAGCTAAAACTTTGAGTAGGTTTGTGCCATGTCATGTCTGATTTTAAGAAGTTGAACACTTGTTCATCATTCATACCTGAAAAATAGTTCCAATTTTTGTTAAATTCTTTAACATGAGACAAACAAAGCAATCTAAAGTTTTTACTATTATCTTTTTCAACTGGTGCTCTATATTCACCAATTTCAAAACAATTATTCCAATCACAAATATTTTTCATGTTATATAATAATAAAACAATATTTATGAATATAAATGAATTAATTGCAATTGTTAAAAATAAGCTTAATGCAAAAATTATTATCCAGGATATAATAATTGAAGACAAGAGTTTTTTGCATAAAAGTCATAAAGGCCATCAAGAAGGTAAATTTCATTTAAAATTAACGATTAAATCTCTAGAATTATCTAAATTAAACAGAATACAATCAACAAAAAAAGTTTATGATATTTTAGATGTTGAATTAAAAGAGTACATTCACTCGATTCAAATATTACTTGTCTAATTCTTTTTTTAAAAAAGAATTAATTATTTTTTCGTTAAATTGTAATTTGTATATCGGATATCCAATTCTTTTAAGCAATACCAAGTTTATTTTTTTTGTATTATTTTTCTTATCCTTTTTCATAAATAATAAAATTTTTTTTAAATCATTCTTTTTGAAAAACTTATTTATATTTCTAGGAAGTTTTAACTTAATTAAATGATTTTCAATTAATTTATACTCTTTAATGCTTAAAATTTTATTTAATTGGCTAAATTTTGTCGCTGTTTTTAAACCTAATATAACAGCTTCACCATGATTTAGTCTTTTTGAATATCCAAGTGTAGCTTCGTATGCATGAGCAAATGTGTGACCGAAGTTTAAAATCTTTCTTAAGCTAGTTTCTTTTTCATCAGACTCAACAACTTTTTTTTTAATCATGCAGCTTTTATAAATCGCTTTTTCTATAAAGGGGCTTTTCAATTCTAAAATCTTAGATCCAACTTTATCTAAAAATAAAAAAAATCTTTTATCTGAAATTAAAGAATGTTTTAAAATTTCTCCATATCCACATATGATTTCTCGTTTAGGGAGTGATTTTAAAAAATTAATATCTGATAAGACTAAGTTTGGTTGATAAAATGTTCCAATGAGATTTTTACCATACATATTATTTACTCCAGTTTTTCCTCCAATTGATGAGTCCACTTGAGCTAGAAGAGTAGAGGGAATATTAACCCACTTTATACCTCTCTTAAAAATACTAGCAGCAAAGCCAGATACGTCTCCAGTTATGCCCCCTCCGATAGAAATCAAACAATCATTCCTATTAAAATTTTTACTTAAAAGTATTGACAGAATTCTATCAACACTTTTTTGTTTTTTATTTATTTCACTAGCATTAAAATAATGTTTAATTATTTTTTTTTTAGGTAGAAAATTCAAAATTTCATTTGTTATTTTTTTAGGAATATTAGTATCTAGAACGACTAAACATTGATTAAAACTAATAGAGTTTTCTCTTAAAAGTCTATTTAGTTTATTAAAAATATTTTTTCCAATAATAATTGGATAGTCTTGAGTTGCGGTTGTAACTTGTAATTTAATTGCTTTCATAAATATTGATAATATTTTTTACTATTTCAGTTTTTGTAAGTTTATTACAGTTTATTTTAAATCTTGCTTTTTGGTATATTTTTGAACGTTTTTTAATTAACTGTTTTATTTCATGATCTTTTGATTTAACAGCCAATGGCCTTTTCTTACTACCTTTAATTCTTTTAATTAGGATGGTATCATCCCAAAAAAGCCAAAAAGATAAGTGATTAGTTAAAATTTCTTTTCTAATTTTTTCATTAATAAAACTGCCACCACCTAAAGCAATAACAGTATCATTCATTTTTAAATTTTTAAGTGTAACTTTCTCTTCTAGGTTTCTAAAATAATCTTCTCCTTTTTCTTTAAATATATTTGAAATACTCATATTCATCATGTCTTCAATTATATTATCTATATCAATAAATTTAATATTTAGTTTTTTCGAAACTAATTTGCCTATAGAGGATTTTCCAGACCCCATCATGCCTAAAAAAACGAGGTTTTTTTTTAAATTCATAAATTTTCTTTATTGAAAAAACACAAATATGTCTTAATTTGAAATTAATAGAGATTATATGCAATTATCCAAAAATACAAGCATCGGTAACCGGGGAAAAAATTTAAGTATTTTAATTAAAGTGGTAGCAGTTTTAGCTATCATTGTTGGTGTAGTCGTATTGTTAAGTAGAATCGATTTTCCAAGTCCAAATAAAGAAATAAAAAAAATTATTCCAAATGAAAAGCTTAAAATTGTTAAATAAAAATTATTTATCAATATTACTAATACTTTTATTTTTTGGATCTTCTACTCACTCTCAAGAACCAGCTGATATTTGGAATATTGAAGAAAAAAATATTATAGAGAACAATGAAACAGATGAGGGCCTAGAAAAAAAAGGCACTCAACAAAACATCATTTATGAAATGCAATCTCAAAAAACTGATCAATTAGATATAGAGCAAGATCAGACACTAATATCAAAAGAAATTGAAATTAAAGGTCTTTATGACCCTGCTCAAAATGGTCTGAATATTAATATGTGGTCTAAGTCTAATGGTGATCAAATTTTAAATATTTTTAAAAGAATAAATAAAATGGATTTGTCTGAAGATGCTTCAGCAATTTTAGAGATTGTACTTTTAACAAATGCTTATTATCCAGAAATAAATATTTCAAAAGAACAATTCTTAGAGATAAAATCTAACTGGCTTATTAAAAATGCAAAACTTCAACTGATAGAAAAATACGTATTAAACAATCAAGTAGTTAATGAAAGCCCAAAACTTTTAGAATATCTAGTTAATTATTATCTTTCTAGGTCAGAAGTCGAAAAGTCATGTGAAATACTTTCTAAAATAGATGAAAATATTGAGGATGATTATTTGTCTAAGTTTAAAATTTATTGTTTAATCAATAATAATAAAAGAGAAGACGCACAGTTGCTACTAGATTTAAAAAAAGAATTAGGCTTTAAAGATGTTTTTTATGAAAATAAAATTAATTTCTTAATGGGTTATATAGATGGTCCAGAAACAACTATATCTGAAAAAACAATTTTAGACTTTCATCTGTCACACAGAACAAATCCAGAGTTCAAATTTTTACCAAAAAATTCTACTTCGAAGCAAATTTGGAAATATCTATCAACATCAAATTTGCTAGATAAGATTCAAGATATTGAACTTACAGATATAGATAAAATTGCCACTATAGAAAAAGCAACCCATGAAAAAAATTATAGCGAAAAAGAACTTTTTGAACTTTATAAAAGATTTCAATTTAATATTAACCAATTGCTTAATATTAAAGACTCTTCAAAAGTGTTACCAGTTATCGAAACAAGAGCTTTAATTTATCAAGGTATTTTAATCACAACAGAAATTGAATTCAAACTTCAGCTAATGAATGCTTTAAAAAATTCATTTAAAAATGATGGGATAGAAAATGCTTTTAATCAAGAATTAAAAAAATTTTTAGGTGAAATTGACCCTGAGGAAGTTCCATCAAATTATACAACATTTTATGAAAAATATAATGAAGATGAAAAAGTTGAATCGACTAATATTAAAATAAATAATAAAATTTTACATCAATCCAAATTAATTAATTATTTTAAAGAAAATAATTCTATAAAAAATATTTCTAAAGATTTAAATGATTTATTAAAAAAAGTAAAAAAAGATAAGAAATATTTTTTTTCAAAAAAAGATGTTATTTTAGTTGAAACACTTAAATCTGATGGAGTTAAAGTTTCTGAAAAATATAAAAGTCTCTATGAAATAAACGAATCTGAGATGCCTTCCGATATTCAGGTTTTCATTAATAACGGAGATATGGCTGGAGCAATGTTAAGAATTGTTGAGGTAATAGGACAAGATAATCTTAAAGATATTGATGAAGATACAATGTATTTTATTATTAGTACACTTAACCAACTCGATATTGATCCAATAAGAAACAAGATTCTTCTTAAAGTTCTTCCTTTAAAAGTTTAAAATTTATAATAAAATAAAATTTATTATGGCAGTCAAAAAAATTTTAACAGAACCAAATAAACTGTTGAGGCAAGTATCAAGCCCAGTTGAAAAGGTTAGTGATGAGGAACGGAAACTAATGGACGATATGCTTGATACTATGTATGCAGCTCCTGGGATTGGCCTTGCAGCAATTCAAGTTGGGGTTCCAAAAAGAATTATAGTTATGGATATTAGTAAAGATGAAAATAAAAAAGAACCGATGTATTTTGTAAATCCCATCATAAAAAATAAAAACTCTGAAAAAGCAACATATGAAGAAGGATGTTTGTCAGTTCCAAATCAGTTTGCTGAAATAGAAAGACCGAATAAATGTGAAGTTGAATATTTAGATTACAATGGAAAAAAACAATCATTAAAAGCTGATGGATTATTAGCAACTTGTATCCAGCATGAAATGGATCATCTTGAAGGAATTTTGTTTATTGACTACTTGTCTAAATTAAAGAAATCTATGATTCTAAAAAAACTTTCTAAAAATAAGTCTAGTAGAATTGTTGTTTAATAAATGTTAAAAAAAATTGTTTTTATGGGCACACCATTTTTTGCTGTGCCAATATTAAAATCATTATATCAAAATGGATATCCAATATCTGTAGTTTATACACAACCTCCACAAAAATCACAAAGAGGACAAAAAATTAATAAATCACCTATTCAAGGAATTTCAGAAACCCTTAAAATAGAACACAGAACACCCGTTTCATTAAACAAAAATAAGGAGGAGTATAACTATTTAAAAGAGTTAAATGCAGATATTGCAATTGTTGTTGCTTATGGAAAAATTATTCCAAAGGAATATTTACATTTAGTTAAAAAAGGGTTTATTAATATTCACGCTTCTCTACTTCCAAAATGGAGGGGCGCTGCACCCATTCAAAGATCAATCATGAATTTAGAAAAAGAAACAGGAATTAGCATCATGAGATTAGGAGAAAATTTGGATACAGGACCAGTTTGTAATTCTTATAAAATAGAGGTTATGCCTGATGATAATGCAGAAACAGTATCTGAAAAACTATCTACATTAGCTGCAGAAAAAATATTAGACAATATTGATGGAATTTTAGATGATGAAATAGAGTTTAAAGAACAGAATCATGATGAAGCAAGCTATGCAGCAAAAATTGAAAAAATGGAAGGTCAGATAGAATGGAGCGAAACTGCAGAAAATATTATTGGTAAAATAAATGGATTATATCCAAGTCCTGGTGCTTTTTTTACTTATAATGGTGAAAGATATAAAATTTTAAAAGCAGCTTTAGCACCTGGTAGTGGTAAAATTGGAGAGGTATTGGATGATTATTTAAAGATTGGTTGTGGAAATAATAAATCAATAAAAGTTTTAGAAATTCAAAGACAAGGAAAAAGACCACAAAACATTAGTGAATTTATGCTTGGATCTAAGATTCAAAAAGGGTCAAACTTGAATAATGTATAAATATCAAATTTTAATTGAATATGTCGGAACTAATTTTGTTGGTTGGCAAATTCAATCAAAAGGAAGATCAATTCAAAAATTAATTCAAAGAAGTCTATCTAATCTTTTAAGAGAAAAAATAGTATTGATTGGATCTGGGAGAACAGATTCAGGAGTTCATGCTATTGAACAATCAGCACATTTTGAATGCAAACAAGAAATTCAAAATTTAGATAAATTTCTAAAATCAGCAAATTACTTTGTAAATAACATGAATATTTCAATTATAAAAATTAAAAAAAAAAACAATAATTTTCATGCAAGATTTTCTGCAAAACAAAGGATTTATACTTATGTAATTTTCAATCGATTGAGTAAACCTTCTATAGAAAAGGGCCGATGTTGGCATATAATTAAAGAGTTAGATATCTTGTTAATGAAAAAAGGTGCAAAAAAACTTTTGGGAACAAAAGATTTTTCTACATTCAGATCTTCAAGTTGTAATGCTAAAAGTCCAATTCGAACTATGAAATCAATTAAAATAAAATCAAATAAAGGAAGAATTGAAATACAATTTAAATCTCAATCATTTTTACAACAACAAGTTAGGTCAATGGTTGGTTGTCTAAAATATTTAGCTGAAAAAAAATGGGATTTGAAAAAATTTGACTTTGTTTTTAAATCTAAAAAAAGAGCACTTTGTGCTCCCCCTGCACCAGCTGAAGGATTATTTTTAGAAAAAGTTATTTATTAGATTGTTGTCGACCAATACTAAATTTTTTATTAATTCTCCATCTTGACTCAGCTCGAACAATATAGCCACAACAGTTTTTAGAACCACATTTACATGGAAATTGTTTATAGTCTTCATCGTAACCAAACCCATAGTCACAGGTAAGCTCTTCACCTTTTTTGATATCTTTTATAGCAACTACCCATAATTTTAATCCTGTTCCGTTATAATCACAGTTGTTAGAGCAAGAGTGATTAATTAAACGAGCGGTATTCCATGATACATCACCATCAAGATCGTATTTTTTGTTTAAGTTGAAAAGATAAATTGGTTTTGCATTATCAAATTTTTTAGATTCCTCAGTTTGCTTTTTAGTAATAATTTTTCCAACATAATTAATTATTCTATCACCTTCTTTAATATCTCTAATTGCATAAAGACCACGACCTCTTTTATCTATATTTGATTTTTTAATTCTGTATGGTTTCATAGGAAGCTATTTAATGCTTATTAAATAATTATCAATTAAATTCTAATAAAGCGTTGACATGCATTGCTGTACTCTCTTTAAGTGCATTAAGATCATAGCCACCTTCTAAAATTGAAACAACTTTTCCATTACAGTGTAATTTGGATAACTCTAAAGTTCTTTTTGTAATTTCATAAAAGTCTTTACTCTCAAGTTGAAATTGAGCTAAAGGATCGTCTTTATGGGCATCAAAACCTGCAGAAAGTAATATAAACTCAGGTTTAAACTCTTCTATTTTTTTTAGCACAAACTCATAAGCATTTAAATATTCTTGTGATGAAGTACCTGCTGGTAGTGGAATATTTAATATGTTATTATACTTACCTTTCTCTCGCTCAGTACCTGACCCTGGATAATAAGGAAATTGATGAGTTGAAATATATAAAACTTTTTCATTATCATAAAAAATATCTTGGGTTCCATTTCCGTGGTGAACATCAAAATCTATTATAGCAATTTTTTTAAATCTATACTCATCTATTAAATAATTAGCTCCAACAGCTACATTATTATAAATACAAAATCCCATAGCTTTATTTTTTTCTGCATGGTGCCCTGGGGGTCTGACGGCACAAAAAGCATTTTTAAATTCATTATTTTGAACTCCATCTATTGCTGTAATTATTGATCCGACAGCATCTGATGTAGCTTCTTTACTACCTGGGGAGACAATTGTATCTCCATCTAAAAAAGATAAGCCTTTCTTTGGAAAAGATCCTTGTACAAAATTTATGTATTCAGAATTATGAGTTATCTCCAAAAGTGTTTTATCAAATATTGAAGGTTTTTTCCAAATTAGATCTTTATTATTTAATTTTTTGAAATTATCTATAATTGCTGTAACTCTATCAATTTTTTCTGGATGTCCATCACCAGTATTATGATTTTGATAAGTATCAGAGGTTATTAAACCAGTTTTCATTAAAAATAATTATTAAGAATCTCAGTATATATTTTTGTTAATTTTTTTAAATCTGAAATAGAAACTGCCTCATCTACTTTGTGCATTGTTTTTCCTACTAGACCAAACTCTAAACATGGAGCAATCTTTCTAATGAATCTTGCATCTGAAGTTCCTCCAGTTGTAGATAATTGAGGTTTAATTTTGGTAATCTTTTTAATAACATTTTGAATCATGTAAGTAGTTTTATTAGGTTTAGTTAAAAAAGATTCTCCTGATATTCGGTATTCTATTTTAAAATTAGACTTATCTTTTTTAGTAATTTTTTTAAAAGTTTTATTTAATTTATTTTTTAAGCTTGAAGATGAATATTTATTATTAAACCTTATATTAAACGTAGCTTTTGCAATACCTGGAATAATATTATCTGCAGTATTATCGATATTAATTTTAGTCACTTCTAAATTTGTAGGTTGGAAATCTTTTGTTCCTTTATCAAATTTTATTTTTTTTATTTCATTTAGAATTTTGATTATTGTAGTAGATGGATTATTTGCACGGTGAGGGTATGCAACATGACCTTGAGATCCAATCACTGTTAACTCTCCAGTAATACTGCCTCTTCTTCCAATTTTAATCATTTCACCAAGTTTATTAGGATTAGTTGGTTCACCAACTAAACAAAAATCTACTTTTTCTTTTTTGTTTTTTAAGAAATCAACAACTTTTTTAGTTCCATTGATCGCAACACCTTCTTCGTCACCAGTAATTAGTAAACTAATAGAGCCATTAATTTTTTTATTATTTGATATAAAATTATTTACAGCAACAACCCAGCTTGCAATTGCACTTTTCATGTCATTTGCTCCTCTTCCGATGAGATGATTTTTTTTAATAGCAGGTCTGAAAGGTTTAACAGTCCAATCCTTTAGGTTTCCGGGAGGTACGACATCTAAATGGCCTGCAAACATAAAGTTTGGTTGAGATTTACCAAGTCTTGCGTATAAATTTTTTACTGGTTGAGAGTTTTTGTCTTTAAACTCTAAAATTTTACAATTGAACCCAATAGCAGTAAGTTTTTTTGCTAAAAATTTCATTACCCCAGCATCAATTGGTGTAATGCTTGGAAATTTTATTAGCTGCTTTGCGAGTGTAATTTCATTGTAAATTAGCATTTTAATCTCTCAATAAATCATTAACAGAAGTTTTTGATCTAGTTTTTTCATCAACTTGTTTAATAATTACAGCACAATATAAAGAAGGTGCTGAAGGGTTATTTTTATCTGGTAAAGACCCAGGTACTACAACTGAATAAGGTGGTATTTTACCATATATAATTTTACCTGTTTTTCTATTAACAATCTTGGTTGATTGACCAATATACATTCCCATGCTTAATACAGAGCCCTCTCCGACTATTACTCCCTCCACTACTTCAGACATTGCTCCAACAAATACATTGTCCTCAATGATTGTGGGTAGTGCTTGAGCAGGTTCTAAAACACCTCCAATTCCAGAGCCAGCAGATATATGACAGTTTTTTCCTATCTGACAACAGCTGCCAGCACGACTGAAAGTATCCATCATAGTACCTTCATCAATATAAGCTCCAATATTTACATAGCATGGCATTAAGACAGCATTTTTTCCTATGAAAGATCCCTTTCTAACTGGAGAGTTGGGTACCATTCTAAAACCAGCTTTTTCAAAGTCATCTTTTGTCCATCCTGCTGTTTTACCTTTTAGTAAATGGGCCTTGTCATGCCAAGCACTATAAGGTCCGGTTAATGTTTCCATACCATGAATTCTAAAACTTAACATGATAGCCTTTTTAATATGTTGATGAGTAATCCACTCACCATTTATTTTTTCAGCTACTCTTGCTTTTCCACTATCCAGGTCTTCAAGAATTAGGCTAATTGCATCCTTTAAGTTTTTATCCGAATTTTGATTTACTTGATCTTTATTATCCCAAGCATCATTAATTATTTTTTTAAATTTTGTCATATTTTTTTATTATTAGATTGGTTTATGCTGCTTTTAATATATTAATTTCTTGAAGAAAAGAAGGCAAGCTCTTAATCTTATAATCAATATAGGGTTTATTAGCATCTTTTTTTGCAAAAGCTTCCTCATTTTCAAGCCAACATGTTTTCATTCCTATTTTTTTTGCTTGTTCTAAATTATGAGCAATATCTTCAATTAATATTGATTTTGATGGATCTATATTAAATTTTTTTATTATTTTTTTGTAAGGATCAGCATGAGGTTTTGGAACAAAGTTAGCATCTACTATATCAAAAGCTCCATCAAATAAACCATCAATACCCAATTGTTTTGTTACATTCTTTACGTGTGCGTGAGATCCATTGGTAAATATATATTTCTTTTCTTTAATTTTTATTAACTCTTCTTTTAACTTTATATCTTTTGGCAGCCAGCTAATATCTATATCGTGTACAAATTCTAGAAATTCATGAGGATCAATGTCATCTTGCTTCATTAATCCCGATAATGTTGTTCCATATTCATAAAAATATTTTTTCTGGATTTCTTTAGCCTTAATTAAATCTACACTCATCTTTCTTGATATGAATGCACTCATCTTTTTATCTACCTCAGAAAATACTTTTGTTTGTCCAGAATAGAGTGTGTTATCTAGGTCAAAAATCCAATATTTAATATTTATTAAATTTTTCATTCTCTTATTAAAGTCCCAGAACCTTTATCAGAAAGTAGTTCAAAAAGTATTGAATGGCTTTTTCTGCCATCAATGATGCATACGGCTTTGACACCATTTTTTGCAACATCTATGCAATTATTGATTTTAGGTATCATTCCTCCTGATATAACTCCATCTTTAATCATTTGTTTAGCCTCTTCTGAATTAATTTCAGAAATTAGTTTTTTATCTCTGTTTAATACTCCTTCAACATCACTTAGCATCAACAATCTTCTAGCCTTAAATTTTTTTTGCAATTGCGCCAGCAACGCTGTCTGCATTTATATTAAAGGTTTGATTTTTTTCATCCAATCCTAATGATGCAATAACTGGTACTTCATTAGCTTTTATAATTTCGTTTATAGTATTGACGTGAATCTTTGTAGGTTTACCCACAAAGCCCAATATATCGTTTTCAGGCTTAACAATTATTAAATTATTTTCTTTTGAAGAAATTCCTTTAGCACTACAAGACTGATTTTTTAAAGCATCAACAATTTCCTTATTAAATTCAACCAATACATCTTCTACAATATCTATAATCTTATCATCAGTAACTCTTAAACCATCAATAAAATTACTTTGAATATTTAGATCATTTAATTTTTTTGAAATTTTAGATCCACCTCCATGAATTAAAAAGACAGATAAACCTAATTTTCTTAAAATAACAATGTCTTGAATTAGATTATTAAATAAATTTTTATTAGAGAGAACAGAGCCCCCCATTTTAATTATAATAAAATCTTGAGTATATTTTTCTAAATATTTGATAGTTTCTTCAACTGTTGGACCATTTTTAGGTAAGATATTTATTAAATCTTCTTCTTTTAACAATGACATTTAAGTTGTTTTAACAGTCATTTTTCTTTGTACAATATACTGCTGTATCATTGTGAATATATTATTGAATGACCAGTAAATAACGAGACCAGCAGCAAAAGGAGCAAGTATTACAGTCAGAAATAATGGAAAAAACATGAATATTTTGGCTTGTATTGGATCTGGAGGAGTTGGATTTAATTTTTGTTGGATATACATTGTGATACCCATGATGATTGGCCAAGCACCTATTAATAAGAATGATGGTGGATCCCATGGAATTAATCCAAAAAGATTAAATACTGAAGTGGGATCTCTATCACTTAAATCTTTTATCCAACCATAGAAAGGCATATGACGCATTTCTAAAGTTACAAAAAGAATTTTATAAAATGCAAAGAAAACTGGAATTTGCACTAATATAGGTAAGCATCCACTCATAGGGTTAACTTTTTCTTTTTTATAAAGAGCCATCATTGCCTGTTGTAGTTTCATTTTATCATCTTTATGAAGTTCTTTTAATCTTGCCATTTCTGGTGCTAAAAGTTTCATTTTACCCATACTCTTGAAGCTAAAATTAGCAAGAGGAAAAAAGGCCAATCTAATACAAATTGTAACAGCAATAATTGCCAAGCCATAGTTGCCAAGCAATTTAAAAAAATAGTCTAGAGCAAAAAATAATGGTTTTGTTATGAAGTACATAAAGCCCCAATCAATAACTAGATCAAATTTATTTATTTTTAAGTTTTCTGCATAACCATCTATTATGTTTACTCTCTTTGCAGCAGTTATAATTTGGATCTCTTCCTCAATAGAACTATTTGGACCAACTTCTGTACCTTGAGTAGATATGTAATTAGCGCGAAATTTATTTTTATAATCAAAAGTTGTTTTAAATTCCATACCTTTTTTTGGAATAACTGATGTAATCCAATATTTATCTGAAATACCCACAAATCCCTCTTGTGCTGTTCGTGTAAATTTCTTTTCTTGAATATCATCATAATCTTCTTCAACTAATTCATCATCAAGTACAGATAAAAATCCTTCATGAAGTATATAAAAACCTGAAATTTTAGGAATTTTATTTCTAATTATTTGTCCGTATGAGTAAAAATTATATGATTTATCTGATTTATTAATTATCTTTTCTGTTACAGTAAACAGAAATTTATCATCCAAAGTCAAATGTTTTTCAAATGTAATACCCTGAGTATTGCTCCATGATAATTTTATTGGGTTATTAACAGTTAATTTTCTATTTCCTGAAATTTTCCAAACTGTAGATGCATCAGGTACGTCTATATTTTTATTAGTTGTTACAAAACCACTTTCAATTATATATCCTTCATCAACATGTCTTGGACTTAGTAAAATTACTTTTTCATTACCTTTAAGTTCAGAATTGTAATTTTTAAAAGTTAAATCATCTATTGTTGCTCCTTTTAGAGAAATAGATCCAATTATACTGTTATTTTCAAATTTAACCCTTTCATCTTCTTTTAATGCATCTTGTCTTGAAAGTTTTGTAATTTTTTCATTTTTATCTAGACTGGGTGTATCAGTATTAGTTTCAATTTTTTTTGGTTCTGCTAAATTTTGTTTTATTGCTTCAGGGTCCGGTTGAAAAAAAAGACTATAAAGAATTATAACAGCAGCACTTAATGAAATAGCAGCTATTACATTTTTACTATCCATTATCTTTTAACCTTTAGTTCTTTAACCACTGGATCAAAACTGTCTCTTTTAGAAAAAGGGTGACAAGACAAGATTCTTTTTGTTGCTTTAAAAATACCTTTGATTAGCCCATAAGTTTTTAGACAGTCAATTGTGTAGTCGCTACAAGTAGGTGAATATCTACATGATGGAGCCATGTAAGGACTTATAACCATTTTATAAAATTTGATTAAGCTAATTAGAATATTTGCTATAATTTTCATTATTTAATTCTTTTAAAATCTTGAAATAAAGTTTCTTTTATTACCTGATATTCATTGTTTAGCATAGTTGTTTTCGCTATTACAAGGTAAGATAAATTAAAGTTTATTGACATCTTTTTAACTAAATCGTTCATAATATTTCTTAGTCTTCTCTTAACTTTGTTTCTTTTAACTGCACTTTTAATCTGCTTTTTTTTAGTGACGAAGCTAATATTTAGTTTTTTATTATTTTTATCTTTAATTGATCCAAAAAATAAAGTGATATATTTATTTGAGACTTTTTTCTTGTTGAGTAAATTTTTAAAATCTTCGTTTTTAGAAAGAGCAACAATTTTGCTTTTCATTTATTAAACAGATACGGTTAAAGATTTTCTACCTTTTGCTCTTCTTCTAGCTAAGAGCTTAATTCCACCTTTAGTTTTCATTTTGGATCTAAAGCCATGTTTTCTAGCTCTTTTAATATTTGATGGTTGATACGTTCTTTTCATAAGCCTGATTTAATTTTATTAAATTTGGCCCTTTATAGTAATTATATGTATAAATAGCAAATAGAAGATTTTATAATAGCGCTAATAAATTATGAAAAAATCAAAAAAAGTTAAGATAACTTTAGGTTTATTTTATCTTCTAGTTGTTTCTTCATTTTTATACTTTTTTTTTTCAAAATTCACCCTTGAAGAATTAACAAGTTACGAATTTATCAAAAATAATAGAGATTATTTTTCTGGATTAAAGCAGAATAATTTGTTTTTAATATGTTCAATATTTTTAATATCTACAATTATTTGGGTTGTATTAGCTGGATTTGGTTTGCCAGTTGCACTTTTATCAGGGTTCATTTTTGGTAAGTGGTTTGGAACATTTATTTTAGTAATTGGAATGACCATTGGTGCTACAATATTATATATGTTGGGCAATTATTTTTTTAAAGAAGTGATCAAAGAAAAGTTTTTAAAAAGATTTAAAAATTTAGAAATAAAATTTAAAAAATCAGAATTTATTTATCTTATAGCTTATAGATTTATAGGTGGAATTCCTTTTTCACTCTCAAATGTTTTACCTTGTATTTTTAATGTTAGGGTAAGTAATTTTTTTTGGGCAACATTAATAGGACTAACACCACAATTATTTTTAGTTGTTTCTATTGGAAGTGGTCTTGAAAATATTATAGAACAAAATTTAGAAGCTCCAAAAATTATAGATTTAATATATTCACCAGATATATATATTCCATTATTCGCATTTATAATCTTATTAGTAATTACAGTTATAGCGAAAAAAATATTCTATAAAAAATAGTTTGGTGCCCCTATCAAGAATCGAACTTAAAATTTATCCTTACCATGGACACGTTATACCATTTAACTATAGGGGCTATTTTGGTATTTATTGAAGTATTTCTACAATAAATCATTTTTTTCAAAATATTGCCTTAATTTTTTTCATATAATGATTTATATGTATCAAAGGATATTTTATGGGAATTCATTACGATTATAAATCTACTAAAGGCAATAAGCTGATGGAAAAACAAGCTAAGAGAGAAAAAAAGCTTGCAGAAAAAAAAGCAAAACGTGAAGCTAAAGAAGGCCCAAAGATACAAAAAGAACAAGAGAAAACTTTAGATGCATCAAAGCCTATCACTTTAGATTTTTTAACTAATCCAGATAAATAATGAGTGTTAAAAAAAAAAATGAAAGATTAAGTTTAGCGCTTAAAAAAAATCTTAAAAAAAGAAAAATTTTTCAAAAAAAAAACAAGAAGAAAAGTAAATAATGTCAGTACTTTCCGATAAATCTATTAGAAAACTTGCGCTTGAAGAGGCCATGATTTCTCCTTTTGTAGATAAGCAAATTAGAGATGGTAAAATTTCTTATGGTTTAAGTTCATTTGGTTATGATGCGAGAGTAGCTGATGAATTTAAAATATTTCATAATGTAAATTCTTCAATCGTTGATCCCAAAAAGTTCACTTCAGATAATTTTGTTACAAAAAAAAGTTCTGAATATATTATTATCCCTCCTAATTCTTTTGCCTTAGGCACTACAATAGAAATTTTTAAAATTCCAAGAGACATTATGTGTATTGTTGTTGGTAAAAGTACATATGCAAGAACTGGAATTATAGTTAACGTAACACCCATTGAGTCGGAGTTTTTTGGCACAGTTACTCTTGAATTTTCTAATACTACTCCACTACCAGCAAAAATATATGCGAACGAGGGGGTTGCTCAATTTTTATTTTTAAAAGGAGATCAAGCACCAAAAACCTCATATGCGGACCGTAAAGGTAAGTATATGGGTCAAACAGGTGTAACTTTACCAAAAGTATAATCATGAAAAAACTGGAAGTCTTTGGAGCAGCAAAGCTCAAGGGACAAATTAGAATTTCAGGTTCTAAAAACGCGTCTCTCCCAATTTTAGCTGCCACTTTACTATCAAATAAAAAAATATCTCTAACAAATTTACCTAAAGTAAAAGATATTGAAACAATGATAACCCTGTTGAAATCTTTAGGTTCTTCTATAGACGAAAATAAAAAAATATTAACTGTTAATAACAATAAACAAATAAAAACTTTTGCAGCTTATAACCTTGTTAAAACTATGAGAGCGGGAATATTAGTTCTAGGCCCATTGCTTGCAAAATTTGGTAAAGCAAAAGTATCTTTACCAGGAGGTTGTGCCATTGGCACTAGACCAGTTGATATACATTTGCAAGCATTATCAAAACTTGGAGTAAAATATAAGATTATCCAAGGGTATGTTTATGCAGATGCTCCTAAGGGTTTAGTTGGAGCAAGTATTAATTTTCCAAAAATTTCAGTTGGTGCTACAGAAAATTTAATTATTGCATCGTGTTTAGCTAAAGGAAAAACAATATTATCAAACTGTGCAATAGAACCTGAAATTAAAGACTTAGTTAATTTTTTAATTAAGTTAGGATGTGATATTAAATGGTTAACAAAAAGAAGAATTGAAATTAATGGGGTAAATTATCTTAGTGAAATAAAATATCATGTGATGCCAGACAGAATAGAAGCAGGCACTTACTTAATTGCTGCTGCTTTAACCGAAGGAAATTTAAAGATTATAGGAATAGATCCAAAGATTATTAGTACAGAAATTAATATTCTTAAAAAAATGGGAGCAAAAATTGTTAAAAAAAAAAATGAAATATTAATTCAAGGAAGTAAAAAGATTAAAAGTATAAATGTAAAAACATCACCTTACCCAGGATTTCCAACAGATTTGCAGGCTCAAATTATGGTCTTACTGTGTAAAGCTAACAAGAAGTCTTACATTAGAGAAGAAATTTTTGAAAATAGATTTATGCACGTAGCAGAGTTAAATAGAATGGGAGCAAAAATTTCTATTAATGGAAACAAAGCTTCAATTAATGGAAATATTAAATTTGAAGCTGCAGAATTGATGGCAACAGATTTAAGAGCATCTGTCTCCTTAATACTTGCAGCGCTTGCATCTAATGGGAGGTCTATAATTAACAGAATATATCACCTTGATAGAGGGTATGAAAATATAGAAAAGAAATTAAAAAAAGTTGGTGCTAAAATTAGAAGAGTTAATTAGTGAAAAAAAAATATTTATCAAAAATTATAGCTAACGATAATGAGGGGTTGCAAATGATTTCAGCATGTTGTGCTGGAGCTGAGATAAAAGTTGGTGATATTAAATATCTTCAAAAAAATAAGGTTTTTTTATTATCTTTAAAACGAACTAAGATTGAAACAGAAAATGAGGGAAAAAAAATAAATAGTATTTGTAAATTTGATTTTGTAGATGGAGTAAAGTCAAAAAACATCAAACAGGAGCATGTTGAGCAAAAACTTGAATTGGTAACTATAGATTATCTAAAAAATAATGACAATTATGAGATAAGCTTAATTTTTACTAATAATGCGTATATAACTTTATCGACAGAAATAATTGAAGTAACTCTAGATGATCAAAATAAAATAGATTAATGATTAAGATACTAGATAGTAAGATTAAAAACTTTGACTTAGTTTTAGCTAAACTGTTGTCTAAACGAAAAGGTAAAGTTCAGCTTGATTCAGTTTCAGTTTCTAGAATAATTAAAGATATTAAAAAAAATGGTGATAAAGCTGTTTTAAAATATGAAAAAAGATTTAATAAAAATAACATTATTATTCCAAATCATCAAAAAATAATTAAAGCAATAAAGTCCTTAGATCCAAAAGTTAAAAAAGCGATCGACCTTGCTTATAATCGAATTTATAAATTTCACTCCTTGCAAAAATTTAAAGATATTTCTTATACAGATAAACTGAAAAATAAATTGGAATATAAGTATATTCCAATTGAATCTGTTGCAATTTATGTGCCAGGTTCAACTGCCTCATACCCATCAAGTGTTTTAATGAATGCAATTCCAGCAATTGTTGCTGGTGTTAAAAGATTGGTGATGATTAATCCGGGTCAAAAAGGTAAGCAAAACCCAGCAGTATTATACGCTGCAAAAAAATGTAAAATTAGAGAGATCTATTCAATGGGCGGACCTTCAGCGATTGCAGCAGTTGCGTATGGTACTAAAAAAATTAAAAAAGTTGATAAAATTGTTGGCCCAGGAAATTCTTACGTGGTGGCTGCTAAAAAGGAAGTCTTTGGAGAAGTTGGAATTGAAGGTATGATCGCTGGACCTTCAGAAGTTACAATTGTGTGTGATAAGTTTTCAAATCCAGAATGGATTGCAAGTGACCTTATAGGACAAGCGGAACACGATAATCTTGCTCAATGTATTTTAATTTCAAAAGATAAATTAATTATCAAAAAAGTTAATGAAGAAATTAATAAACAATTAAAAGGTTTACCGAGAACAAAAACTGCAAAAAATAGTTTGATTAACAATGGAATTTTAATTTATATGAAATCTGATAAAAAAATTGTTGAAACTGTAAATAAAATTGCACCAGAACATTTAGAGCTTAATATTAAAAATTATAAAAAAATAATTGGAAAAATTAAAAACTCAGGATCTATTTGTTTAGGGAAGTATGCCGTAATGGCTATGACTGACTATAATGTTGGCTCTAATCATATATTACCAACTAATTCTTCAGCTAGATATTCAAGTGGTGTTAGTGTCAATGAATTTTATAAAAGGATTTCTTATATAAACCTATCAAAAAAAGGGATTGAAACCCTTGGTCCATCAGTTATAACACTTGCAAACTACGAAAATTTAGTAGGACACGCTAGATCGGTAGAAAAAAGAATTAGGAGAAAATAAATTTGTCAAAACAAGAAATGCTGTCTTTCTCAGGAATTGTAGAAGATCTTTTACCTAATGCAATGTTCAGAGTAAAACTAGAAAATGGTCATATTGTAACTGCACATGCAGCTGGCAAATTGCGAAAGAATAGAATTAGAGTTCTTCAAGGAGATAAGGTTCAGGTGGAGATGACCCCATATGACTTAACTAAAGGAAGAATTACTTTTAGAGGGTAAATAGATGCCTCGGTAGCTCAGGAGTAGAGCAGAGCCCTGAAAAGGCTTGTGTCGCATGTGCGAATCATGCTCGAGGCACCACACTTTCATTATATAAGAATACTCAAATTACTATTGAAAATAATAAAGAAATAAAATAATTTTTTTATATAAAAAAAAAGGATAAGAAAAAATGAGCGTACTAAAAGGCACAGTTAAATGGTTTAATGGTAAAAAAGGTTTTGGCTTCATAGAAAGAGAAGACAAAGAAAAAGATGCTTTTGTTCATGCATCAGCTGTAAAATCTGCAGGAATGCGTTTTTTAAATGAAGGTGATAAGCTAGAGTTTGAACTTGAGGATGGTCCGAAAGGCCCCTCTGCTGTTAATTTAAAAAAAATAGACTAGTTGAACTAAATTTATAGAATAGTTAAACTAAATTTAAGTCTTGAATATTATTATTAATTGTCTAAAAGATCGGCAATGATTTTAAATATTAAATATAGAAAGACTCAAAAAAGTACCCACAGAGTTTGTTTCCATAGCCTATAGGCTATTTATTTATAATATAATTTTAAATCCACATAAAAATAATATAAACAAGGAGTATGCCTGGGTGGTGTAACGGTTAGCACGAAAGTTTGTGGAACTTTAAGTTTGAGTTCGATTCTCAGCCCGGGTACCAAAAAAATGAATAAAGAAAATAAATTAACCCCTGGGTTACCCTCAGGTTTTGAAGATAGATGGAATAAGAAATTAGTTCTCAAGAAGAAGCTGATTAAAATTATTGAGAATAATTTTATAAAATTTGGTTTTGAGCCACTTGAAACACCATCTTTTGAAATTAGTGAAAACATAGGATCATTTCTTGCAGATGATGATAGCAATCCTATGTCAGATGTATTCTCATTTAATGATGGTAAAAAAAATATTACTCTTAGATATGATTTATCAAGTCCATTAGCTAGGTTTGTTGCACAAAATAATCAGGAACTACCTTTACCTTATAAGAGGTATGCGATCCAAAACGTGTTTAGAAATGAAAAAGCAGGAAATGCTCGTTATAGAGAATTTACTCAAGCAGATTGTGATATAGTAGGTAATATCAATCCCGCACAAGGAAATGCTGAACTTTGCAATTTAATAGCAAGCACCCTTATAGCATGTGGTTTAAAAAAAGATCAATTCTTTATCAATGTAAGTAATAGAAAAATTGTTCAAGGATTAATTGAAGAATTAAAGATTTCTGAAGAAAAAAAAATCAAAGTCATGCGTGCTATTGATAAACTAGATAAACCTGGATTTGGTTTAAAAGGTGTAGAAGATCTTTTAAAAAAAGAGAGAAAAGATTCTAGTGGGGCAATAACTAAAGGTGCAAATTTAAGTGAAAAGGAAGCTTCTCAGATTATTAATTTCTTAAAAGTCAAAAATTTAAAAGAATTAAAAAAAAATTTAAAAAATCCATTATCTCAAGAAGGAATACAAGAATTAGAAGAACTATTTGGAATTTTAAGTTATGGAGATTATTCAGACCAGATTAAAACTAACTTTACGATTGTTAGAGGGCTTGCCTATTATGATGGTTTTTGCGTAGAAACAAATTTAAATTTCAAAGCCAGTAATAGTAAGGGTAAAGAAGTAGATATTGGCAGCATATGTTCAGGTGGCCAATACAATAAACTTATTTCAAGATTTAAGGGTGTAGATATTCCTGGCACAGGTTTCAGCATTGGAGTTGATCGATTATTATTTGCAATGTTGCAGCTTGACCAAACTGAAGCTGATGAAATAAAACCGGCTATTATTTGTGTAATGGATCAAAAATATTTGAAAAATTATTATGAGATTTTAAGTATATTAAGAGATAATAATATTAATTCTGAAATATTTTTAGATAGTAAGAAAAATCTTGGAAAACAATTAACCTATGCAAATAAAAAACAATGCCCTGTTGCCATTATTTGTGGTGAAAATGAATTTAAAGATAATACAATTACTATAAAAAACCTTTTAGGTGTTAAGGGTGAAAACAATCAAGTTACATTTCCTAAAGAAAATTTAATTAATGAAATCAAAAAATTTATCTGAAAAAATCCTTAGATCGGTAAAATCGAAGGGATTTAAATACATTGATTTACCCTCAGTAATTGAAGCTAATCATATTGTACAAAGATCAGGAGAGAGCTTTAGAAAATTTATTTTTTCATTTATTGATCAGAATGGCAGCGAACTATGTCTCAGACCCGATCTCACCATTGCATCGTGCTTAAGGTACTTAGAAAACAACCTAAGTGGTAAAGAAAAAATATTTTATAGTGGTCAGGCGTACAGAAAATCAAATAATAAAAAAGACTCAATTATTAGGAACCAAGTGGGCTTTGAAATAATTGGCTCTAAAGACGAAAAAAATGATGATAAGGAAATTATTAATACTGCTTTAAAATCTTTATCAAATTTAAGTTATACAAAAGGAACTCTAAAGATTGGAAATGTTGAGATTTTCAATTTATTAATTTCAAAGTTAGATATTCCAAAACGATGGAAGCTAAGGCTTTCAAGACATTTTTGGAGAGAAGATTACTTTAATGATTTATTAAAAAGGTTAGAAACGAATTCAGATGTTGATCCAACAATTGTTGAAGTTGATAAAAAAAGATATCAAAAAATGTTAAAAGGTAAGCAACAAACAGTAGTTGCTGGGAGATCAATTGAAGAAATTTTAAAGAGATTTGATAATAAAATTAAAGATCCAAGAAGAGCAAGTAGAGGTAAAAATGTATCAAAAATTATTAAAGATTTTTTAAAGATTAATTGCCCAATAAATGAAGCTGCTAAAAAACTTAATGCCTTCTTTAAAAAAAATAAAATTAACTTGGTTGTAGACCAAAAATATTTCCCAACTTCATTAAACAAAATTCAAAAATTAAATGTAAAATTTTCAGCATCTTTTGGTCGCCAATTAGAATATTACACAGGTATGGTTTTTAAAATTGATGTTAAATTTAAATCTAAAAATATTAACGTAATCAATGGTGGACGATATGACAAATTAATTTCAGATCTTGGATCTAAAACGCAAGTTTCAGCAGTAGGAGCTGCTTTAAATTTAAATTCTTAATGATAAAAAATATAATCAATATTGGAATTCCAAGTAAAGGTCGTCTTAGAAAAGATATTTTAAGAATTTTTAAAAAGAATAAATTAAAATTAGTATCTGAAAGAGGAGAAAGAGATTTATTAGGATCCATTAAAAACTTATCTAATGTTAAGATACTATATTTACATGCAAGGGAGATAGTCGAGAGACTTGGAGATGGATCTTTAGATTTTGGTTTTTCTGGTTATGATTTATTAAAAGAGAGTGAAATTAATATTCAAAATAAAATTAATGTAGTTAAGAAGTACGGATTTGGTAAAGCAACCTTAGTTGTAGCCATTCCAGATCCCTGGATTGATGTTCAAACTGTTGCAGATCTAGAAGAAATTGCTTTTGAATTTAAGGATAGAAAGAATAAAAGATTAAGAGTTGCAACGAAATATCCAAATTTAACAAGAGAGTTTTTATTTGCTAAAGGTGTTACTCAATTTAAATTAGTCGGTAGTTTAGGGGCAACGGAGGCATACCCTTTTACTGGTTCCTCTGAGATTATAACTGATATTACATCAACCGGAGAAACCTTGAGAGCAAATAATCTTCGAATACTTAAAGATGGTGAAATATTAAAATCAGAAGCTTGTATGATGATTTCTAAATCATCAACTAAAAAAAGTTTAGTTAAAAAGTTAGTTAAATTATTTTCTAAGAATTAAGTCTTTAAAATAAACTAAAATAATCTTAATAATATCAAGGTTTCTAAGTACAGCATAAGCTGTAACAACTGCACTTATAATTATTATTATTTTAAGTATAAAAATTAGTTCCATTTATTTTCTTCTGACTCAGGATCATCAATATTAGCCACAACACTCTCCTCAGATGAGATTTCAGACAGTTGTTTTCCAGGTAGAAGACCATGTTCATCCTTTAATTTTTTAATTTGTTTTTCAAGTCCTTGATTACCGTAGGCTGTAGTTACAATTTTTTTCAAATGCCCTGCATGAGAATTATATGAAGAAATTGCTTTCTTTATGGACTCTTTTAAATTCACATATTTATCAAAAATAATTTCAGCAGATCCAATTACTTTACTAATATTATCTACTTGCTTTTGTTGACTTTTTAATTGTTCAATTATTTTTAATAAAGCCATAAATGAAGATGGTCCTGATAATAAAATATTCGACTTAAATGCTTCATCTAATAGCTCTTGGTCTTTTTCTAAAACACTAATGTAACTTGTCTCAAAGGGCATAAACATAATTATTGATTGAAATGAATTCAAATTATATAATTTATTATAATTTTTGTTAGATAGCTTTTTTATATGATCTTTAACGGAGTCAATATGTTTTGTTAACTGCCTATCTCTTTCTTTTGGATCTTTTTCATTAATAAATTGTGTCCAATTATCTAATGATACTTTACAATCAACAATAATATTTTTGCCTTCAGGCATTTGTAAAATAAAATCTGGTTTTACATCTTTGGTTATATTCTCATCAGCATCATAAGTGCTTTGTTTTTTACCTACAATGAAATCGATATTTTCTTTAAAACCATTTTTTTCTAATAATCTTTTTAAAATAATTTCATTAAATTTACCTTGATATTTAATATTTCCAGTTAATTTTTCATGAAAATTTTTATATTCTGTAACAACATTTTCATATTTTTGAAAAGAATTTTGTGTGAGTTCTTTATATGCATTTACGTCTTGCATCATTCCATATGCTTTGTCTCTTTCATCTTCAATTTTTTGTAATTGTAAGCTTAAAACTCCTTTAGCATCTTCAGCCGCTTTAAGTTCAGCATCTCTTGTTGCTAGCACCAGTTTAGATTGCGAATCATCCTCTTTTTTTGATCTTAAGAAAAAATGCCACACAATTCCAAAAGAAATAAACCCAAAAGAAATGTATATTAATGCTTCAATCATAATTTTATAATATCATTATAATTAATAATGAGTAATAAGTATTTTCATGAAGTGGAATAGTAAATTTTTTTACCCAAAATCTATGAGATCAATGATTAGTGGCTCAAGAATGTATGCTGTAAATCAAGAAAAATTACCCTCTGTAACTTCAATTTTGCAAGCAACTCAAAGTGAAGAAAAAAAAGCCTCACTTGCCAATTGGAAGGCAAGAGTGGGAATAACTGAAGCAAATAGAATTAAAAATGATGCAAGTAATAGAGGAACATCAATGCATGCTTTTTTAGAAAAGTATCTATTAGGTCAGTTAAACTTAGAGCTACTGGAAGAAGGGGACAATAAATCAAAAAAAATGGCCGATGAAATTATTGAACAAGGTATAAAAAATAAACTAACAGAAATCTGGGGTACAGAAGCAACATTGTACTACCCAGGAAAATATGCGGGAACTTGCGATGCATGTGGAGTTTACGAGGGTCAAGAAACTATTATTGATTTTAAACAATCTAATAAACTCAAAAGAGAAGAATGGATTGAGGACTATTATCTTCAACTAGGAGCTTATTCATTAGCTCATAACGTTGTGTATAATTCAAGAATTACCCAGGGAATTGTTTTACTTTGTACTGTAGATAATTTATTCCAAGACTTTAGAATTCAAGGTGCAAAACTAGAAGAATATCAACATAAGTTTTTAGAAAAAGTTGAACAATTTTATCATCAAAGGAATATGAACTAATATGAATTTAGTAATATGGGATATAGAGTCTAGCAGTGCTAATACTTCATGGGGAAGTATAATTGAAGTAGGAGGAATTTTAGTCGACCCTAATTTTAAAGAGTTAGATCGCTTTAACTTTAGATGTAGATTGCCTGAAGGAGAAATTCCTCAAGCAATGGCACTGATAGTAAACAAAACTAGTGTAGATCTGCTTACAAAAGGAAATTTAAGTCATTATCAAATGTTAGGTCAATTAGAGGCAACATTTAAAAAATGGAGTCCGGCAATTTTTTTAGGTTGGTCAAATATTGGATTCGATGATGATATGATTAGAAATGAATTTTTTAGAGGAATTAGATACCCTTATATCACCAATGCAACACCAAATAAAAGACATGACGGGCTCAATATAGCAAGAGGTGCTCATGCGGTAGATGAGAGCGTTGTTAAAACTGAAATAAATGCAAAAGGAAACGCTGTAATGAAGTTGGAGTCATTAGCTAGAATGAATGGTTTTGAGTCTTCTGGAGCTCACTCAGCTTTATTTGATGCAGAACTCACTGTTAAAGTTTTAGGTTTAATCAAAAAAAACCAACCTCAAACCTGGGATACATTTTTAAGAACAGCAAATAAAGCAGATACCGAAGTAATAATAAAGAAAGAAAAAATTTTTACTTTAGCCGAGTATCATTTTGGTAAAAATTATAAATATGTGGTTGCTCCGCTCCATCCTAAGTATTGTATTCATCCAATTTACCAATGGGGTCAAGCTGTAGATCTTAAAGTGGATCCTGTACCATTATTCAATATGTCTGTTTCAGAACTTAAAGTTGCTATTAAGAAACTAAAATTTTTAAAAACAATTCGTTCTAATAAAGCGCCAATTATTTTAGATGCAAGTTATGGAATGCAAGTTGAACCTTATAGCAATCTTGATCCTAATCTGATTAAAGAAAGAGCAAAACTAGTGACCAGCAATGAAAAGTTTTCACAAAATATTCTAACAGCATTAAGGGAAAATGCTGAAGAAAAAGCTCAATTTGACTCTCAGGAAGATCTTCTTGCAGAGGAAACTATATATAAAAAATTCACTCCTCAGAAAGATACAGCTTTATTTCCTAAATGGCACGCAGCTTCATGGAAGGATAAATTAATTTTATTAGATAAATTTGAAGATGAAAGAATGGTAAGCTTTGGAAAAAAAATAATCTATCAAGAGTCTCCAGACACACTACCCGCAGACATGCTTAAAACAATTAAAAGAGGAATAGCTGAAAGAATACTTAGTGATGAAAAAGAAAAATGGTGGACATGCAAGGAATTTTACTTTGAATGTGATAATTTAAGAGAGAAGTACACTAATGAGAAGGATGAGGAAAAGCTCAAATTTTTAGACGAAATCAATCAGTTTGTTGAGGGAATTCAAAAAAAATATGAGAGTGTATAATTTTTCTGTTAATTAATTAAAAAAAAGATTTTTTTACACATTGAATTATAAATTAAATCAAATATACAGACTTTATTATGGCAACAGTAAGTGTTACAGACGACAATTTTGAAACAGAAGTTTTAAAATCCTCTAAACCAATTGTGGTAGATTTTTGGGCCGAGTGGTGTGGGCCATGTAAGCAAATAGGACCAACGTTAGAAGAAATTTCTGATGAAATGAAAGATCAAGTGACAATTGCCAAACACAATATTGATAATGAGCCAAATACTCCAACTAAATATGGTGTTCGAGGAATTCCTACAATGTTATTGTTTAAAGATGGAGAATTAAAATCAACTAAAGTTGGTGCAACACCGAAATCAGATATTGTTGCTTGGATTAAAGAAAATATTTAATTTAAATTTAAAACTTCTCCAGCAAGATATAATGATCCAGTGATTAAGATGATATCATTTTCTTGAAGATCAATTGATGTAATGGCATCTTTAATTGAATTTTGGTATTTAATATTTTTAAAGTTTTTAATTTTATTCTTAAGTTTATTTCCTTTAATAGCATTAGGCTGATTTGGAATATCAATTGTTGTTAATGATTTGATATCTTTAAAGTAACTCATGTATTCATTATGATCTTTATTGGACATCATTCCTAAAATAATATGTTTATTAGAATTTATACTTTGAAGATATTGATTTAATACTTTAGCACCAAGAGGATTATGTGATCCATCTACATATAATAGGTTATTTTTAACTAAATCTTTTAGTTTTCCAGATTTTAATTCTTGCAATCGAGCAATACTTTTTATTTTAGTAATACCTCTCTTAATATGTTCATTAGTTACTAGATAACCTGTTAATTGTCTAACAGTTGCAATCGCAGTAGAAATATTTTCTAATTGAAATTCACCAGGCAAATTTGGTCTTGGTAGTTTTAAACCACCAAACTCATCTTCAAAATAAAAATCATTTTCTTTTAAAATATAACTATAATTTTTATTAAAGATTATTTTTTTAGAAGGATTATCTTTAATTGTGTTTTCAATATTCTTATTAATTTCATCAGAACTTTGTTTGGCAATAATTATTTTAGAATTTAATAAATTTGATGTTTTTTCAAATATAATCTTTTTAACTGTTCGTTCTTCTTTTGGAAGCCAATCTAAATGATCAAGACCAATAGCCGTTACAATACTAGCTAAGTTTTTTTTTAGAATATTGGTTGCATCAAACCTATGAAATAAACCTGACTCAATTATGTTAATGTTTTTGGGGTATTTTTTGGCATAATGTAGATAAGCAACAGTTAAAATTTCAAAGAAAGTAATTTGTTTTCCATTATTTATTTCTTCTATTTCAGAAAAAAGATTTACTAACTCATTGTCTCCTAATATTTTGTTATTAAATACAAACCGCTCATTAATAATTTTAATATGAGGGCTTGTAAAGATATTGCACTTGTAATTTGCTTCTTTTAAAATTGCAAAAAGAGCTTGTATGGTAGAAAACTTACCGTTTGTTCCAACAACTGATACACAATTAATCTTATCTTGAGGATTGCCAAGTTTTTTTAAAAGAGTTCTAGTTCGATCTAGGCTTAGATCTATTTCCTTAGGATGCAGCTTTTGTAAGCGCTCTACTATCTTCTGAAGTTTCATTTTCTGATGAATTTATAGCAGAATTTTTCTTTAACAATATTGATAATAATAATCCTAATTTTTCCCTTAGGTCTTTTCTTTCAACAATTAAATCTACAAATCCTGTCTTTTCAACGTATTCACTTCTTTGGAAGCCTTCAGGTAATTCTTCCTTAACAGTTCCCTGGATTACACGAGCTCCTGCAAAAGCTATCAGAGCACCAGGCTCTGCCATATGAATGTCTCCTAGCATTGCATATGATGCTGTGATACCACCTGCAGTTGGATCTGTTAACACGACAATATAGGGAAGGTTATTTTTTTTCAGTTCATTAATTGCTAAAGTGGTTCTCGTCATCTGTGAAAGTGAAATTAAAGATTCCATCATTCTCATTCCTCCACCAGAAGTAAAGACTACAAAGGGTTGTTCATTTTCAATAGCATGTTGAATTCCATATAAGAAAGCCTCACCCTCAGCTGCACCAATAGATCCACCTACAAAATCAAAATCAGAAGCGATGGCAGTAATTTTAAGACTTTGAATATTGGTATTAATCACCATCATACCACAGTTCATGTCTGTTTTTTTCCTGGCTGCTTTCAATCTATCCTTATAAGATTTGGAATCATTCCAATTTAAAGGGTCATCTTGAGGAATTGGGGTTTTTAAAACTTCATAATTATTTTTACCAAAAATTACGTCGAATCTTTGAGTCGGAGTTATTCTGTGATGTTTGTTACAAGATGGACAGACCCACAAATTATCTTCTAAATCTTTTTTTAAAATTGGACCCTTGCAACAAGAAGTCCAGTCACTATTAGCAATTTCCTCTTTACTTGCACGTTTCTTGATTATTCTTTTTATTTTTTCACCGAAACGTAAAGTTTTTTTAATCCAATTCATAAAATTTTTTTTCTTAATCTTTTTACAATATTAGTTACATTTGTGACAGGATTTTGTCGATTTTCAACTGATTTTGATATTTCTTTACATAAAGCACTACCAACTACTAACCCATCAGCTTTTCTTAATGAAGCTATTGTTTTTTCAGTAATACCAAAACCAATTACAATATTCTTATTTTTATTTAGACTTTTAATTTTATTGTATTTTTTTAATATCTTTTCAGGAGATACTTTTAATTTTCCTCCTGTCGTTGAGAGCATACTAATATAATACACCATATCATGAGAATCCATAATAATTTTTTTCATTCTAATGAGAGAAGTAGTAGGAGAGACTAACTGAATAAAGCTAATATTTTTTTTTTTACATTTTTTGGCAAAATCTTTATTTTCAGGATAGGGTAAATCAACAACAATTAATCCATCTACACCACTTTTTTTACAGATATTGATAAAGTTATTATCACCATATTGATAAATCATATTGTAGTAACCCATCAAAATTATAGGCTTAGGTGTTGCAGATCTTTTAAAATCTCTTACTATTGAAAAAACATCTTTTATTTTAATTCCATTTTTTAAAGCTCTATAAGCGCTTGATTGTATTTGCCCACCATCAGCGATTGGAGTGTTATGAGGAAAACCTATTTCACAAATATCAGCATATTTTGCAATTGATTTTAATATTTCTAATGATTTTTTTTTACTACTGTCACCCGCTACTGTGTATGTTAGTAAAGCTGGTCTTTTTTTATTTTTAGCTTTTTTAAATGCTAAGTTTATTAATGACATTCTATTTATTGTTCCCTAATCTTGCTTTTAATATGTCTCGATCTTTTTTAGCATCCCCACAAGAGTTTACTATAATAATTGTATTTTTACCTAACTTTGGTGCTATTTTGATTGCTTCAGCAAAAGCATGGCTAGGTTCTAAACTTGGGTTTATTTTTTCAAGTTTGGTAACAAGTTTATAAGCATCCAAAGCATGTTCGTCTGTTGCAGATGTATATCTTGCTCTTTTGGTATCTTTTAAAAAACAGTGAATAGGAGACACACCTGGATAATCTAACCCAGCAGAAATAGAATCTGTCTCATTAATTTGACCCTCACTGTTTTGACAGACATAAGCAGCGGCACCATGTAAAATACCAAGTTTAGCACCGTTTGTTAAAGGAGCTGCGTGAAGTTTTGAGCTTCTAGGTCCACCAGCCTCAACACCAATTAATTCAATTTGTTTTTTCTCATAATCTATGAATTCACTCCAAAAACCATACGCTGAACTTCCACCACCTACACAGTTAATCAATTTAACTTTTTTTGGAATTTTTTTAAACTCAGATTGAATTTGAAACTTTAATTCTCTTGAAATTTGGGCTGTACTCCAACCACAAATTTTTACAAATATGTTTGGGCCTACTGTTGAACCAACACACATATGAGTATTATCACAATTTGAGACCCAATACCTCATACACTCACTTACAGCATCAACGAGTGTTTGGCTTCCAGAGTAAACAGGTACAACATTGGCACCATTTTTTTTCATTGCATCAACGTTTGGTTTTTGTCTCTTTATGTCTTTTGCACCCATGAATATTTTACATTTAAGACCAAACCTCTTAGCAGCCATGCTTAACATTTTTCCAGCGTAACCAGCACCTGTGTCTCCTACTACATATTTTTTTCCAGCTTTTTTAGCAATAAGACAATGAACAGTTGCATTATAAATTTTATGAGCACCACCATTCGCCTCTGATACCATTTTGGCATATATTTGAGCACCACCTAGATGATTAGACAGTTTTTGAAGTTTTATAAATGAAGTAGGTGAACCTATGTAGTTCTTAAAATGATAATCTCTTTGTTTAATAAAACTTTTGTTATATCTAAGTCTTTCAAAAAGAATTGATAAATCTTCGACAGGTTTTTTTAAGGTTTCAGGAATAAAATTACCACCAAATTTACCTCCCCAAAATCCGTTTTTGTCATGTTGATCAATTAAAGGAATTTTTTTTTTTAGTTTAATCATTAATTTTATTAATTTTATTTAAAAAAATATTTATTTTTGAAATATCTTTTAATCCAGATGTTTCAAGACCTCCAGAAATATCTATAGTATTGGCTATTTTTTTATAATTTTCAAGATTGTCTTCTATTTGAATGTTGCCAGCAATCATCAACTCTTTATCAAGGTTTAAATTTTTAACTAACTGATGATCAAAAGATAAACTTTTTTCATATCCTTTGCTATCAAATAAAAATATATCAGCCACATCTTTATAATCTTTATATCTCAAAATATCATTTTTATTTTGAACTGTAATACCAACAATAATTTTTTTATTATACTTTTCTTTAATCAATTTAATTTCTTGAGAATTAAGATTATAAATTTGATAATAATCAAAGGGTAAGTTTTTTATTTTTTCTAAAATTTTATTGTCTGGCTTTACTAATACTGCAACATATTTTGAATTTTTTTTATTAACTTTTAAGATCTTTTTTAGCTCATTATATTCTATAAATCTTTTTGATTTTGAATAATTTACAATAAAACCAATATATTGAGGTGGGTGAGGGTGGCTTGTTATATGCTCTAGAGTTTTGAAGTCTTTTATACCACAAATTTTTGATTTCATTTAATTTATAGAGGAAAGTATTTTTTTTAAATTAACCTTTGGATCACCCTCAGTAATTGGTCGACCAATTATTAGACAGTCGCTGCCTTCTTTAATTGCTTCATCAGCATTCATTGTTCTTTTCTGATCATCTTTTGAAGGTTCCATTCTGATTCCTGGTGTAAAACATTTTAGTTTCGGTGCAATTTTTTTAATCATTTTTGTCTCCAGTGGGCTACAAATAACACCATATAAATTTGCATCTATTGCAATTTTAATTAATCTTAAAACCTGATCTTCAATTTTGTTTGAAAATCCTAAACTTTCTAAATCTTCATCATTTAAACTTGTTAAAATTGAAACACCTAATAATTTTAAATTAATTTTTGTTGCGGCTTCATTTGCTGCTTTAAGTGCGTCAAAACCATTAAGTAGGTGAACTGTAGCATATTTTACACTCAGATCTTCAAGTGATTTTATTGACTCAACTAATGTATTTTTAATATCAAAAAATTTACCATCATAAAAAATAGGTTTTTTAAATTTTGAAAGTTCTCTTATGTCTTTAGGACTTCTTCGAGTGATATATTGCAACCCAATTTTAATCCCTGAAATATCTTTATGAATTAAACTTAATAAATCTAATATTTCTTTTTGGCTTGATACATCACAGGCTACAAAAATATTTTTATTCGACATTGTTTAATTTTTTAAACATTTCTTTTGCCATTTTAAAGTGAATTGTTTTTTTTTCAGGGGTGTTTACTTTTTCACCAGTTTTTGGGTTTCTTGATATTCTAGCTTTTTGAATATTGGTTGAAAAAATACCAAATCCTCTTAGCTCAACACGGTCACCTCTTTTTAAGGCCTGTTTAATTTCATCCAAAATAATATTAGTAAATTTTTCAAGATCTTTTTTTAAAAAATTTGGATAATTGTTTGAAAGTTTTTTTAAAAGTTTTGATTTTACAATTGCCAATTTTTATTCTTCTTTTTTCTTTTTTTCTAGATCGTCAGATAATGAAGAGAAAGGTAAATTTTTACCACTCGCTTCAGAGCCATAAGTATCTAAAGCAACCTTTCTTTCAATTTCTTCAAGTAATTTGATGCTTAATGTTGCTTTTCTTTTGCTAAAATCTAACTCAGCTATAGCACAATCAATTCTTTCTCCACCTGTAAATCTTGCGGGTCTAGCATCAGCTGCGTTGATAGCTATTGCAGATTTTTTAATATTAAAATCCATCTCACAACCTTCAGGTCTAACAACTAAACCCTTATTATCACTTGAAATGATTTTAACAGTAATTGCTTGTTTAATTTTTTTATCTTTAAACCAATCAAAAGGGTCTGGTTGAGTTTGTCGTAAACCAACTCTTATTTTTTGTTCGTTTATCTTAATTTCTAAAACTTTAACTTTTAATTTGTCACCAATTTTATGTTTGGCAAGCTCTTCTTCTCCATTTGTTAGGTATGTAAGATCATTACAGTGTAAGAAAGCATCTATATCTAAATCTTCAATTTTTATAAAAATTGAATATTCATTTTTACTAGCAACCTCACCTTCAACTTCTGATCCAACTGGATACTTATTTTCAAAAATTTCGAAAGGGTTTTGAGTTGTAAGACGATGAGAGATAGCAACTCTTCTTTTTTCTTTATCTATTTCAGTAATTATACAATCAATTTCATCACCAACCCTAAACATTTTTTTTGCTGATATATTTTTTTTGCTCCAACTTAATTCACTTGAGTGAAGTAAAGTTGAAAGACCAGGCTCTAGTTCACAGAAAGCGCCAAAATCCATTAACTTAACAACTTTAACTTTATAGGGCTTATTTAATTCATAATTTGTAATATGCTCAAAAGGATCTGGAGAAAGTTGTTTAACAGAACAACCAACTTGTAACTTTTCTTTATCTACAGATATTACTAATAAGTCATGTTTTTCTCCAATATTAAAAACTTCATCAGGATGATTTACTCTTGAATACGATATTTCTTGAAGATGTACTAAAACATCTAGTTCACCATTAACACTAAAAAAACAACCAAATGAACTGTAACCCTTTACCTCAGCACCTTTAATAACATCTCCAATTTTAAATTTTTCAACAATTTTAATTTTGTCTTCTTTTTTAAATGAAGAAATAATTTCTCTTCTAGAAACACAAGCATTTCCTCTAATTTTATCTAATTTAATTAAAGCAAATTTTTGTGGTTCATTCATTAAATGGCTTATATCTTTTAAAGGTTTGTCAGAAATTTGTGATCCTGGTAAAAACATTAAAGATCCAGTATCGATATGCTCCACTATACATCCACCTTTAACACGGCCAGTAATTTTACCCATGATTGGTTCATTTTTTTCATAAGCCTCAACTAATTTATCCCAGCCTTGAATTTTTTGAGCCTTAGAAGCTGACACCAACACCTCTCCTTTTTTGTCTTCTAATCTTTCAAGAAGAACTGAAATTTTTTCACCTACTTTTGCTTTATCAAGCATGCCCATGCTTTTTAATTCATTGATATCTAGAATCGGTTCAGATTTTAATCCTGGTACTTCAAGAAAGACAAAATTATCTGTCACTTTATTTACTAAACCTGTGATAATTTTTCCTTCTTCAAGATTAGCTGTTTTTGTAAACTGAGAATTTAATAGTTGTTCGAATTCTTTTGAGGCAGGGTTTGAAAGGTCTTTATAAATTTCCATTAAGCTTTTAGTTTCCTATCTATAATTTGTTTAATTTTTAAAAAGCATGATCTTTTAGTTAAATTTGTTGTATTAATCAAGATCGAATCTTTAGTTTTCTTTAGGGGCGATATTGCTCTGTTATAATCGCTTTTATCACGTTTTTTGATGCTTTTTAGGACTTCATTAAAAGATATTTTTTTATTTAACACTCTTAACTCTTTATATCTCCTTAAAGCTCTTGTTTTTGTATTTGCTGTTATAAAAAATTTAAAATTAGCATCAGGAATTATTTTATAAGTTATATCTCTTCCGTCTAAGCATGATCCATTGTATTTCTCTGGCGGATCATATGCACTTTTAATTTGAAAAGCATGAACAAGTTTTCTTATTTTTTTATCTTTTGATATTATAGAGGCCATAGTTCCAACCTCATCAGTTAATAATTTTTTATTTTGTAGATCTTTCATGCTAAGTTTTTTCATTTTCTTTTTTATTAAAGAATAGTTATATTTTTTTGGAATAGTGATTTTTATATTAGCAATTAACCTATAAATTTTTCCAGTATCTAGATAAAATAAATTATAATGTTTAGAAATTAATTTTGCTTGAGTTCCAGCACCAGCAGCAGCAGGAGAGTCAATAGCAACTTTAATTTTATTTTTTATTTTCATTAGTGTTTATTTTTTAATTTAGTAATTATTTTTAAAAAAGATGGAAAGGAAGTATTAACAGAATCTTTATCATGAATTTGCCAATTTCCTCCACAAGTTAAAGCTGCAATTGTGCTCATCATAAAAACTCTATGATCTTTTAAGTAATCTTTCACAATAATGGTTTTTTTTATCTCTAAATTTGGTTGACCATATATCTTAATTGAGTCTTTAGACAGTTCTGTTTTAATTCCCATTATATTTAAAATTTTAGATCCCAAATTCAATCTTGGACTTTCTTTTTGGTTAAGTTCAGATAAATCTTTGAAATGAGAAATTCCTTTTGCTTTTGCAGCAACTAAAAAAATTATTAAAAACTCATCTATAGCACTACTATTTAGTTCTGGAGGGCAATTTATTGACTTAAGTTTTTTAGAACTTTTTATTAATATGTCCGCAATCTTTTCACCATTATAATTCCTTTGATTTCTAAATGATATTTTAGCACCCATTTTTTTTAAAATTTTAATTACACCTATTCTCGAGGGGTTTGTGTTTACATCTTTAATTGTTAGTTTTGAATTATTAGACAATGTAGTTAGCGCCATGAAAAAAGCACTTGAGCTTATATCTCCAGGTATATGATAATTGAATGCTTTAATTTTTTTTGGTTGTTTGATTTCAATATAATCAAATTTTTTAGATCTCTTAATTTTTATAGGTATCTTTAAGTGTTTAAAAAGTAGTTCTGTATGATTTCTTGATTTTTTTGCTTTTATTGAGGTTGTGCCTGAAGCGTTAAGAGCTGCAAGCATTACACTGCTCTTACATTGAGCTGAGCCTTTATTTTCTAAATAATTTATTCCTTTTATAGTCTCCGAACCTAAGATTGACAAAGGTAATTTATTTTTTGTTTCATGATAAAATTTAGCACCAAATTTTTTGAGTGGTTTAGTTATTCTAGAAAAATCTCTTTTAGACAAACTTTTGTCTCCAACAAACTTAATCTTTTTATTTGATTTAACCAGCAGGCCGAGGAGAAGTCTTCCAAGTGTTCCTGAGTTTCTTGCGTTAATTATTAAATTTTTTTTGTATTTGAAACCGTTAATTCCTTTTCCGTAAATCTCACAAAAGTGTTTATGTAACTTAACTTTTATTCCCAGTTTTTTTATAGAGTCTAATGCTGCATTAACATCTTCTGACATTAAAAGATTATATGCTTTAGACTTTCCTGATGATTGCGACGCCAACAACACCCATCTTATTGATAGACTTTTATCTCCATCAACTATTATTTTTTTATCATAGGATGCAATTTTTTTATTAATCCTTAAGACATTAGCCATATGAAATTAATTTTATTTAATTTATTTTAAAAGATTCACCAAAGTAGGCATTTTTGGCTTCATTGTTATTTACCAACTGATTAGGTGCACCGCTTGCTATCACTTTGCAATTTGATAGCACCAAGGCCACATCAACACAAGTCAAGAGATCTCTTGCTTGATGATCACATAGTATTATGGATATGTTATTTTCACTTTGTAAATTTACAATAATTTGTTGAAGCATTTTTATTGTTAAAACATCTAGAGCTGCAAAAGGTTCATCCAAAAGTAAAATCTTTGGACTTCCTAATAAGGCAAGAGCAATTACCAATCTTTTTTTTTGTCCACCTGATAAGTGATTTGCTTTTACACTAGTAACGGGATCTAATTCAAATTTTGCAATTAAAGAGTCTATTTTTTCTGCTCTAATTTTTTTATCAGGTAGTAAAATTTCTCCAATTGCTTTTAGATTTTCTAAAAGAGTTAGATCGTGGAAATATCCACCATGTTGGGGAACATAACCAATCTTAAATTTTTTTGTTCTTAAGTAAATCGGATAATCATTAACAATTTTTGATTGAATTTTTATTGACCCATAATCTGGTTTTATCAGTCCTGTAATTAAATTAAATATTGTTGATTTACCAACACCATTTGGTCCTAGTAATCCAAGAATTTGTCCTTCATTAACTGAAAAACTTACATTATCAAGAATTGTTCTTTTTCCAAAAGAAAGAGATAGCTTGTCCAACTCTATTATTGGTTTTTTTGTCTTAAAAGACTTTATACGGAATTTTTTAATTATAGCCATTTTTTTTGTTTGTAACTTTTACTTTTCGAAATTTATTATTCATGTATATATTCGAATTTTTTGTTACTAAGTCCATTTCTATTTTATCTGCTTGAAGGGTGGTATTCAAGTTTTTATAGACCACATTATTTGAAATATATGCCAAATCTTTTTTAAAGTACAAATCTAAATTATCTGAAGTAATATTGTGATCAATGTAGGTTACTCTTACATTCCCATAAAACTCGGTATCATAGCTTGTATTGTTGTATATAGCATGATCTGAGTAGATTTTAATGGGAGATGAATTTTTAATATTTATGACTGCCAAAACTTCCTTTAGTGTAATTAAATTTGAATTATCACTTTTTAATTCTCCATAGTCAGATTTAATTATATAGCTGTTTCCGTTTCTGTCCTCAGCAATGTACTCAATGTTGTAAATAATATTAGATTTTTTGTTTTCACTATTCATTTTTTGAGTAGTATTGTTCTGTAAAGGTATTTCTTCATTTTTATCGTAAAAATAAGTTCTATAAAAAAAAATTCCCATCACCAAAATAAGTGAAAATAAAAAAAATTGTAATAATACTTTTTTTTGCATTATTTTTAATAGATATTAGCCCCAAGAATGTTATGAATATGAATAATACCAATTGTTTTATTTTTTTTCTTAGAACTATTTACACATAGACTTGTAATTTTTTTTTCATTCATTATCGAAAGAGCTTTTTGCGCTAAAATATCTTTATTAACTTTAATTGGGTTTTTAGTCATAACCTCTTTGACCTTTAAGTTATGTAAATTTTGGTTTTTTTGACCGAATCGTCTTATTTGTCCATCAGTGATAATCCCTGTTGTTTCTCCTTTTATATTTTTAACAATAAGAGTCCCTAATTTTTTTTGAGTCAAAGTTTTAAGAGCAATTTTCATATTTGAATTTTCATTTATAAAAGGAACTCTATCTTTAGTTAACATTATATCTTCAACTGTCTTAAGTTTTGCACCTAAATTTCCAGAAGGATGAAATTTTTTAAAATCTTTTTTACCTATATTTTTTTTATTTAATGTAGCTACCGCTAAAGCATCACCAATACTTAATTGATTTATTGTGCTAGACGTTGGAACAATCCCTAGGCCAGCCTCAGTAACTTCAGGTATAAAAAGTTTAATGTCAGCTGCCTTGTACAAAATTGAATTTTTTTTTGACATTATGCCAATTAAAGTAATTTTATTTCGATTTGCATATTTTATTATATTTTTTAGTTCTTCAGTAGATCCAGAATAGCTAATTAATATTAAAATATCTTTTTTTGAAATACTGCCTAAGTCTCCATGTGAGCAGTCATTTGCTGAGAGAGAAAACGAAGGGGTTCCAACTGAAGAAAGTGTTGCTGCAATTTTTGCAGCAATAAGTCCACTTTTTCCAACTCCACACAAAACTACCTTAGACTGACATTTTGAAATGGCAGTAACAGCATCTTCAAAAGAGCTATTTATAGATTTTTTTAATTTTTTTAGAGCCTGAATTTCTAGATTAATTACATCTTTTGCAATTTTTTTATAATCTTTTTTTTTCATTTAATGAGCCCATATATCATCTTTAAATAAAGCTAAATCAAGTTCAACTCTTGTTTTTAAAAATTTTAAACAATCATTGTACAAATTAATTCTGTTTTCTCGTACAAGAATTTTGTTTAGTTCTTCATGTATTTTATGTAAATAAACTACATCATTAGCACAATATTTTAGCTGGGCAGGAGTTAGTTCGCCTCCGAAGTCAGAGCTTTGAAACTGTTTGCTAATATCTATATTAACGAATTCTTTAATTAAAGTTTTAAGGGAATGACTGTCAGAATAAGATCTGGCTAACTTAGAGGCAATTTTGGTGTCTAGAATATTTTTAGTTTCTGTTTTTAAATAGTATTTAATGTGAGCCATATCCGCTCTGCCATAATGAAATATTTTTGCTATTTTTTCATCAGAAAGAATTTTATTTAAATTTGGTGCTTTGTAATTAGATCTATCCAACTGAATAATATGTGCATCTGAGTTTCCGCTAGAGATTTGAATGAGGCATAGTGGATCACGTTTAACGTTGAGTCCCATAAATTCTCCATCAACCGCTATAATATTGCCTAAATCTAAATCTTCTGGTAGATCATTCTTGTGAAGTTTAATATCAATATTCATCTGTAAATATATATATATGAAAGCAAAAAATTGTCTAATTTTTGGCGGGAGCGGTCAAATAGGTCGTCATTTGATTAGAAAGCTTACCAAAAATAATTATAAAGTAACTGTAGTTACTAGGAATCTCCATCAAAAAGGATATGTAATAAAGACTCAAGCCAATCCAGGTTATATAGATATTGTAGAAGCTAATATTTTTGACGAATCTAAGATTAGAAGACTATTTAGTAAGACAGATATCTGTATTAATTTAATTGGTATTTTGTATGAAAGTGGAAAAGGTAGTACTTTTAAAAATGTTCATTCTATTTTTCCATCTATTTTAGCCAAACTTTGCAAGGAATATAAAGTTCAACAATTTATTCATTTGTCAGCACTAGGCATTAATGATGCAAATGACTCAGAGTATGCAAAAAGTAAGTTAGAAGGTGAGTCTAGTATTCAAAAAAGCTTTCCTTTAGCAACAATATTAAGACCATCAATAGTTTACTCTGTGGATGATAATTTTACTACAAATTTTATGACACTTTTAAATAGACTTCCAATTTTTCCACTCTATTATAATGGAGTCACAAAGTTTGCCCCAATTCATTGCTCTGATTTAACAGATATAATTTATCAAATTATTTCTAAAAATATATATTCTAAAACAATTGAGTGCGTTGGCCCAGAAATAATTTCGCTGAAAGAAATATTAAAAAAATTATTAAAACTTATTGATAAAAATAGAATTCTTTTACCAATGCCTCTTTTTTTAGCAAAAGTATCTGCAAATTTTTTTCAATTATTTCCAAAACCATTATTAACATTAGACCAGCTTAAACTTTTAAAATATGACAATATTCCATCTAAAAAATATCAAACTAACTCTGATATAGGAATTCCGAGCGTAAGAGTTTTTGAGAAAGAAGTTGAAAAATATTGCTATATGTGGAGAGAAGGTGGGCAGTTCTCTACTAAGAAATATAATACTATAAATTAAAAATAATTTTTAAAAATTCAGATATAAATTATTTACTTCAGCTGATTTTATTTATGTTCTAATATTTTTAATTTTCTAACTTATTATGGAACAGGCTGATAAAAAATATATTAAGTTTTTTTACAATTAATTTTAGGCAGTGTTAATTTTTTTTTCAGTATATTGAGAAGCCTCTTCTTCTTTGTCAGAAGCATCATCCTCTTTACCTTTAGTTTTTTGTTGATATGCATATAGTAAATGAAGTTTACAATATGAAAAATCTTTTAAAGAGGATCTACCACAAAAATAAAATGATTCTTCTTCAGGGTGACCAATGGGCCATTTACATGAATTTTCATCTAATTCTTCTAACTTTTTAGGGTTTTCAGGTTCAAAATCTTTTTCAATAATTAAAGACTGAAATTTACTTTTTCTCCCTCGTTTTGACACTCCATTATTATTTTCATCTTTATTTTGAAAATTTTGTTTTGATGAAGCATTTCTAACTTTTATTTTGGAAGATAGATTTAATCTATGTGCTTTACCGATAACCGCATTTCTACTGATGCCACCTATAATTTCTGCAATTTGACTCGCTGTATTACCATGTCCCCAAAGCTCTTTTAATTTAGCAACTTTTTCATCATTCCAGCTCATAATCTATATTTAGTATTTTAATTAATTATTATAACTATATATAGATCACATAGGATGTAGAAAAAAACAATAGATTTTTTTGTTTTTTACACAATTAATTAAAAATCTTTATATATGTTTACTTATGGTTGAATTAAATAAAAAATATCAAATTAAAGTAATAAGATTTGGTTTTATAAACTGGATTGGTTTTAAAAGTTTGTGGTTAAAAGAGTGCAATAGATTTATGGCAGTTTGGCAGCAAACTCTTCTATCTCCACTTGTATCAAGTTTGCTTTTTTTGTCGGTTTTATCTTTAGCCTTAGGCAATGATAGAGGGGATGTTCTTGGGCACTCTTTTATTACCTTTTTGGCACCTGGTTTGATTGCAATGAGTATACTCACTCAGTCATTTAGTCACTCTGTATCTTCTCTAATGATATCTAAAATTCAAGGAAATATTGTTGATATGCTTTATGCACCTTTATCAGCGCTGGAGGTATCACTAGCAATAATTCTAGCATCTATAACTCGAAGTTTTTTAATTGCCATAATTTCAATAATAGTTTTTTCTATAATAGTGGAAGTCCCTATACATAGTATTCTTTACATTTTTATTTTTGGATTTTTAAGCTCTTTTATATTAGGAGGTTTAGGATTTATTACTGGTCTTTGGGCTGAAAAATTTGATCACACAGCCACTGTAACTAATTTTGTAATTACTCCATTAAGTTTTTTATCAGGAGTTTTTTACTCGATTGATAAACTGCCAAATTTTTTTCAAACTATAAGTCATATAAATCCTTTTTTTTATATGATTGATGGATTTAGATATGGTTTTCTTGGAACATCAGATGGTTCAATTATCTTAGGAATGATATTTTTATTAATATTAAGTTTTGTAATGTGGTTTATGGCTTTTTACCTTTACAAAAAAGGCTATAAAATAAAATCTTAAAATATGAGTGCTCTAGCAAAAAATTATAATAGAAGAAAAATTTCATTTAAGAAAGGAAAAGGTAGTTTTTTATACTCAACTAATGGAAAGAAATATTTAGACTTTGTAAGTGGAATTGCAGTAAATTCTTTTGGGCATGCAAATCCATATTTAATAAAGGCTCTTACAAAACAATCAAAAAAGATTTGGCATGTGTCTAATTCTTTTCAAATTCCAGAAGGGGAAAGATTAGCTAAAAGATTAACTCAAAAAACATTTGCAGATTATGTTATCTTTCAAAACTCAGGAACAGAAGCAACAGAAGCGGCAATTAAAATTGCAAGAAGGTATTTTTATTCGATTGGTCAACCTAAGAAAAATAGAATTCTTTGTGTTAAAAACTCATTTCATGGAAGAACTTTAGCAGCAATTTACGCAAGTGGATCAAAAAAAATGACAGAGGGTTTTGGCCCAAAAGTTGATGGTTTTGATCATTTTGAATTCGGAGATCATAAATCATTAAAAAGGTCTATAACAAGTAAAACAGCTGCAATTATGATTGAAACTGTTATGGGAGAGGGAGGCATTAAAGTTGTGCCTGATTGGTGCTTAAAAGAACTTAGAAAAATTTGTAATCAAAAGAAAATTCTTTTAATTTTAGACGAAGTCCAGTGTGGTATAGGAAGATCAGGTAATTTTTTTGCATTTGATAACTCAAAAGTTAAGCCCGATATTGTCCCAATAGCTAAGGGTATAGGAGGTGGTTTTCCCCTTGGGGCAGTCTTGATGAATAAAAAAGCTGCTTCTGGAATAACACCAGGAACACACGGCTCTACTTTTGGTGGAAACCCTCTAGCAATGTCAGTTGGTAATGCAGTTTTAGATCAAATATTTAAAAAAGGGTTTCTTAAAAATGTTCAAAAACTCTCAAAATATTTTCACTCAGAGCTAAATAAACTTAAAGAAGAGTATCCAAAAATTATTAAAGAGGTAAGAGGCGTAGGTTTTTTAATTGGTTTACAATTATTTGATGATCAAACAAAATTTGTTAAAAAATTAATGGATAATAAGTTGTTAACAATAAGAGCGGCAGAAAATGTTATAAGAATTTTACCCCCGCTTAATGTTAAAAAAAAAGAAATTGATTTAGCAATAAATATTATTAAAAAAGTTTGTTTAAACTATAAATAATTATGAAACATTTTATTAATCTTAAAGATATTCCAGCAAAAGATCTTAGAAAAATCATAGATGATGCAAAAAAAAGAAAAAGAAAAAGAAAAAGTTTTAACACTCTTGATGTTGATAAAGACAATCCTTTAAAAGGAAAATTACTTATTCAAATGTTTGAAAAGGCAAGTTCAAGAACTAGATTGAGCTTTTATCTTGCAATTAAACAATTGGGTGGAGGGACAATTAATATTAAAGCTAATGAGTTACATTTGGGTAAAGGAGGTGAAAGTTTAGCTGATACTGCAAAAATCTTGTCCACTTATGGTGATGGCTTTATGTTGAGGACTGATAGTGATAAAAAGATAGAAGAATTTAGTAAAGCTTTAACAATACCTATTATTAATGGATTGAGTCCATCATCACATCCAACACAAGTTTTATCAGATATTTTTACAGTTGAAGAAATTAAAAAAAAATCTATTTCAAAATTAAATATCTGTTGGATTGGAGACTCAAATAATGTTCTAAATAGTTTAATTGCTGCCTCTATTAAGTTTTCTTTTAAATTAAGTATTGGTTGCCCTAAAAAATATAAACCTAAAAAATTTGTACTTGAATGGATAAAAAAGTATAAAGGAAATATTAATTTTTATCATGATGCTAAAAAAGCAGCAAGAAATGCAGACGTAATTTTTTCAGATAAAGTTATTTCTTTGAATGACAAAGTTAATAAGACTATAAAGATTAAAAACTTCAAGAATTTTCAAATTAATACTAAATTGATTGGTTTTGCTAAAAAAGATGTAACTTTTTTACATTGTTTACCAAGAGGATCAGAGGTTTCAGATGAAGTCTTTTTAGGAAAAAATTCTAAAGTTTGGATACAAGCATTAAATAGGGTTCATGTACAAAAAAGTATTTTAATGTATTGTTTTGGTAAATTAAGGTAGAGGTTTCGGAGTATCACCACTTTCATTTAAGTATTTAATTACAGAAGCTCTATCTACCTCTTTTCTTAAACCAGCATAGGCCATTTTAGTTCCCTTTAAATAAGTAGCAGGCTTTAGTAAAAATCCATTTAACTCTTCAAATGTCCATTCTTTACCATATGCAGCCAATGCTTTAGAATATTTATAGTCATCTAAACCCCCAACCTTTCTACCAACAACATTATAAAGCGCTGGGCCAATTTTATTTCCACCACCCTTTTTGATAGAGTGACATGCAGCACATTTTTTAAAAACTTTTTTACCACTTTCAACGTCTCCTTTAGCCATTAGAGCAACAATATCAATTTTAGTTTTAGCTGCTGATACTTGAGTAGCTGTAACAGTGGATTGATTTTCTACTTCAACTTTGTAGCCTGGATTTTCTGGTTTTTTTACATAAAAAACACCATCTGCAATTTTTCCTAAGCCTATTACAAGTAGTGCAACCATTAAGATTGCAGCAATGATTTTATTTAGTTCGAACGAATCCATTTTAAAATTATTATTTGGACATATAACATGATAATTAAAGAAAAGTTAATTTTAAATTTTGTGTCTGTTAGACGCACAAAGTAAGTAATTTTATAATGAAAAAAACACTGATATTAATACCTTCAAGAATGGCAGCTACCAGATTACCAGGTAAGCCACTTTTGAAAATCAATAATTTATCGATAATTTCTCATGTTTTTAAGAGAGCTCAAGAAGCAGATATAGGTGAAGTGGTAGTCGCAACAGAAGATAAGGAAGTTTTAGAAGATGTTTTAAAAAATGGGGGCAAAGGAATTCTAACAAGTAGCAATCATAAAACAGGAACAGATAGAATTTTTGAAGCCTATAAAAAACTAGATATAAAAAATATTGATTACATAATAAATTTACAAGGAGATGAACCTAATATTGATAAGAATGACATTATTAATTTAAATAATCTAATGGTTTATAATAATACTGAAATTGGAACTTTGGCAGCCATAATTAAAGATAACAAAATGCAAAACAATAAAAATGTAGTTAAAGTAATAACAGAAAGCAAATTAGAGGATAATGATTTTACGCTTGCATTAAATTTTACTAGAGAAAATCTGTCAAAAATTAGTGAAAATATTTATCATCATATAGGAATCTATTCTTATAAAGTAAGTGTATTAGAAAAACTTGTAAATTTAAATCAAACAAAAAATGAGAAAGCAAATAGACTAGAACAATTAAGAGCGCTAGATAATGAATTTAAAATACATGTTGCGTTAGCAAACTCTTCTCCTATAGGAGTTGATACTAGAGAAGAATATCTAGCTATAAAAAAGATTATGGAATATAAATCTTGAAATGAGCAAAATTTATTTTCAAGGAACTTTTGGTGCCTACTCTCATTTAGCAGCATTAGAAATTGAACCCAAGGCAGAAATTATACCATGTAAAACTTTTGATGAATGTTTTTTACAGGCATCTTCAGAAAAAGATTCAAAAATTGTAATACCTGAGTCAAATAGAATTACGGGAAATATAGGAATAGAATATTTAATCTTTAAATATAGATTGAATATTTATGAAGAACATTTTTTAAAAGTTGAACATAACTTATTAGGTCAACCAGATAGTAATTTAAGTGATATAAAAGATGTTTACTCGCATGCTCAAGGATTATACCAATGTTCGAAATTTATAAAAAAGAATAATTTGACTGAGCATATTAGGGCTGACACTGCAGGTTCGGCAGAAGCTATTTCAAAAAATAAAATTAAAAGTGAAGCGGCTATAGCCTCATCGCTAAGTGCAAGCATTTATAAATTAAAAATACTTGCACCGAATATAGAAAACGAAAGCGGAAATGCGACTAGATTTTTAGTTATGGGTAAAGAGGTTTTGCAACCAGAGTTTGAGAATAAAAAATATATCACTTCTTTTTTATTTAAATTAAAAAGTAAGCCCGCAGCTCTTTATCAATCATTAGGTGGTTTTGCTATAAATGGTGTTAACCTTACAAAACTTCAGAGTTATCCTGAACAAAATTCGTTCAAGTCATATTTTTTCTTATGTGATCTTGATGGTCACATAGAAGATCCAAAAGTTCAAAAATCTTTAGAGGAATTGGGACTTCATTGTCAAGATTTTCACGTTCTAGGTGTTTTTGAAGCTGACAAATTTAGAGAAAAATAGATACTAAACTTTTCTTGTGGATTGGAAAATATTACTGTTATAATAGTTTCCTGGAGGCTAGAGGTGAAAGCTGCTTGAACCCGACCAGATCTTAACGGAAGCAGTCGTAGAGACAGTTTTTCAGGTTCTAGTCTCCTTTTAAAAATGAATAAAAATACAAAAGTTTTAGCTTTAAAATATAGGCCCCAAACATTTGATGATCTTATAGGTCAAGATGTTGTGGCTGAAACGATCTCAAATTCAATTAAAGCAAATAAAGTACCTAATGCCTATCTTTTTACTGGAATTAGAGGAATTGGAAAAACTACTACTGCCAGAATTGTAGCCAAATCTTTAAACTGCTCTAATGGCATCGATAATCTGTGCAAAGAAGAATTATGTGAAAATTGTAAAGCTATTTCAGACTCAAATCATATAGATGTTTTAGAAATGGATGCAGCAAGCAAGACCGGAGTTGATGATGTGAGAGATCTAATTGAATTTTCTAGATATGGACCAACATCTGCTAAATTCAAAATATTTATTATTGATGAAGTTCATATGCTAAGCAAACAAGCATTTAATGCATTATTAAAAACTTTAGAAGAGCCTCCTGAATATTTAAAGTTTATTTTTGCAACTACTGAAATTAAAAAAATTCCGATTACAGTAGTTTCGCGATGTCAAAGATTCGATTTATCTAGAATTAAATCTTTAGAATTATTTAATTTTTTAAAAAAGATAAAGGATATGGAAAGTGGAAATGTGTCAGAGGACGCTCTTAAATTGATCGTTAAAATTTCAGAAGGATCAGTTAGGGATGCTTTATCTTTGTTAGACCGCGCTTTACTTACTTTAGAAAAAGATAGAGAATTAGACTTAATCTCTGCTCAAAAAATATTTGGTTATTTTGATAAATCACAACTAATTAATTTATTTCAGCTTATATTTGAAGGAAAAGAAAAAGAAGTTTTAAATATTTATAGAGAAATTTATAACCAAGGAATTGAACCTAAAGTTTTCATAAATGACTTTTTAGAGCTTCTATATTATTTCAAAAATATAGAGTCACTAAATATCGATGGGACAAATTTTTCATTAAATGATGAAGAATTTAATCAAATTAAAAAAATTTCAGAAAATATAAATAACAAATCTTTAATTTTATTTTGGCAGTTTACCATTAAGACATTAGAGGAACTTGATATTGTGTCTAATCAAAATTTATCAATAGAAATGTTTTTAATTAGATTAATACACCTAAAAAGCATTGATGACTCCTCGAATGTTCATTACGAAAGCCTCGAATTGACTAACAATAAAGAGGTCAGTCATACAAGCTCATCACAAAAAATAGAAAATAATGATTTATTTGAAATAAAGGATAAAGCTGAAACAGTTGGTCAGATAAAGAATATTGTTCAAGAAAAAGATTTAAAATTAAAAGAAAATAAAGAAATTAAAACAGAAACAATTCTTATTAATTCCTTTAATGATTTAATAGAAATTTGTTCTTTAAAAAAAGAGATAAAGTTAAAATATGAATTAGAAAAAAATGTTAATCTAGTAAGTTTTGAAAATCAAAGAATAGAAATTTCTTTTAATGAAAGTTTAGATAAAGACTTTATTAAAGATTTGTCTTCAAAACTTTATGATTGGACAAATAATAGATGGATAATCACACTTAGTAAAACAAAAGGGCAACCTTCAATGAAAGAAAAAGAAATAAATTTAAATAAGGAGTTGATTGAAAATTTTAAAAATTCATCGACTTATCAAGATATTCTATTGAAGTTTCCTGATGCAGAACTAATAGATGTAAAATTAAAAGATAATAAAAATGACTGATTTCACAAAAATACTTGATAAAGCTAAAGAATTAGAGACCAAAATGAAAGAGAGTCAGGAAAAAATAAAAAATATCAAAGCTGAAGGAACATCAGGCTCAAATTTAGTAAAGGTAACATTAAATGGAGAAAGTGAAATGTTGAAAGTAAATTTATCAGATGAAGTTATGAAAGAGGAGAAAGTTGTAATAGAGGATTTAATTTTAGCAGCTCACAATAATGCAAAGTCTGAGCTGAAGGCCAAAACTTCAGAGGAGATTTCAAAATCTACAAGTGAATTTGGTATTCCTGGTTTTAAATGGCCACTTTAGATAGATGCAAAGTATTAATGAAATAGAGGAACTAATTAAATTAATTGCAAAATTGCCAGGTCTTGGCCCTAAATCTGCAAAAAGAATTGTTTTGAAGCTTATTAATAATAGAGATGAGTTAGTAAGACCAATGGCAAACACTTTAGCGCAGGTTTATAAAAATGTTGTGAGGTGTCAATCATGCGGTGCATTAAAATCAAATTCATTAGGATGTAATAATTGTGAGAACAAAAATGTAATATATAATAAAATTTGTGTTGTTGAAGATATTGCTGATCAATGGTCGATTGAAAATTCAAATATTTATAAGGGATATTTTCATATTCTTGGTGGTACAATCTCTTCGCCAGGTCAAAGAAAAGAAGACCTTTTAATTAATTCTTTAGTCGAAAGGGTATCTAGAGAAAACATTGAAGAAGTTATAATTGCTACTAGCGCAACAGTAGAAGGTCAAACAACAGCTTATTATTTACAAGATAGTCTTAAAAAAACAAATGTAAAGGTCACAAAACTTGCACAAGGACTACCTGTAGGTGGTGAAATAGAAAGTTTAGACGATGGAACTTTATATTCAGCTTTTAAAAATAGAGCTGGAATTAAAACTAACTCAGATTAATTTTTTTTAATCAATCTATTTAAATGAAGTAGTGGTTCTGTATAGCCAGAAGGTTGAGATCTACCATGAAACACTAAATCACAAGCTGCTTTGAAAGCTACTGATTTTTCAAAATCTGGTGACATTGCCTCATATCCTGATTTACCCGATCGATTGTTAGCATCATCATTTTTATTCTGATCATCAACAACTTTAGCCATTTTTTTCATAATTTCTAAAACTTGTTTACTTGAACAAATTCCATGATGTATCCAATTAGCTATATGTTGAGATGAAATTCTTAAGGTAGCCCTATCCTCCATTAAGCCAATATTATTAATATCAGGTACTTTTGAACATCCCACACCTTGATCTATCCATCTGACAACATATCCCAAAAGTGTTTGTGCAGAATTAGAAATTTCTGAATTTATCTCTTCAATTGACCAATTAGGCCTATCAGCAATTGGTATGGTTAAAAGATCATCAAGTTTTGCTGGCTCCCTATTTTCTAATTCTTTTTGTTTTTCAAAAATATTTATTTCATGATAGTGGAGAGCGTGAAGTGCTGCTGCGGTAGGTGAAGGTACCCAAGCACAATTTGCACCAGCTTTAAGATGGTCCGTTTTTTGCTCCATCATATCTTTCATTTTGTCAGGCATAGCCCACATTCCCTTACCAATTTGAGCCTTACCTGAAAGACCACATTGAAGACCCACGTCTACGTTATTATTTTCATAGGCACCAATCCATTTAGATGATTTCATATCTCCTTTTTTAATCATAGGGCCAGCTTCCATTGAAGTGTGCATTTCATCACCAGTTCTATCTAAAAAGCCTGTATTGATAAAAAATACTCGATTTTGAAGTGTTCTAATACACTCTTTTAAGTTCGAAGAAGTTCTTCTCTCTTCATCCATTATGCCAATTTTACATGTATATTTTTCCAATCCCAGAACTTCTTCAACTCTAGTAAAAATTAAATCTGTAAATGAAGTTTCATCAGGACCATGCATTTTTGGTTTAACAATATAAATAGAACCACTTCTAGAATTACTCTTTTTTTTTATATCATGGAGGCATGCTGCTGAAGTCATAAAAGCATCCATAATCCCCTCTGGTATTTCAGATCCATCTTGTAAAGTAATAGCAGGATTAGTCATAAGGTGCCCAACATTTCTCACAAGCAGCAAACTTCTTCCATGTAATTTTAATCCCTTTCCGTCTTTAGAAATATAGCTTCTATCAGGATTTAACTTACGTTCATAAGTCTTACCATTTTTTTCAAATGTTGATCTTAAATTACCCTTCATTAAGCCAAGCCAATTACGATAACAGATAACTTTGTCATCAGCATCAACAGCTGCAACACTATCTTCATTATCACAAATTGTCGAAATTGCTGCTTCAACAATGATATCACTAATTTTAGCAGAGTCTTGTTGTGCACTAAAAGCATTTGAATCTATGATTATTTCTATGTGAAGATTATTATTTTTTAAAATAATTGCAGATGGAGCATTAACTTTGCCTCTATGACCAATAAATTTATCTCTCTTTTTTAAAGTTGCTTCGAGATCATCATTTAATACAATTAGAGTACCATCATTAATTTTAAATCCTGTAATGTTGTGCCATTTTAATCCCTCTAAAGGAAAATACTTTTCTAAAAAGTCTCTTCCATATTTTATAACCATTTCACCTCTCAAAGGGTCATACCTCTGCGAAGTACTATCTTCAGATTGTTCAATTACATCTGTACCGTATAAACTATCATATAAACTCATCCATCTTGCATTAGCAGCATTAAGGGCATACCTTTCATTCATGATAGGAACTACCAATTGTGGTCCAGCAATATTAGTTATTTCCACATCAACATTGCTTGTTTTAATTTTAAAATCAGGACCCTCTTCTTTAAGATAGCCAATTTCTTTTAGAAATTTTTTATATTCTTCTAGATTAATTTCATTACCCTTGTTTGCTATATGCCAATTATCTATTTTTTGTTGTAATTCTTCTCTTACTCTTAACAAATTTTTATTTTTTGGAGCTAATTCATGAACGGTTTTGTCAAAACCTTCCCAAAATTTTTCTGAAGAAATATTTGTATCTTTAAGTAATTCTTCATTAACAAAGTTAAGCAATTTATTAGAAACTGATAAATTATGTATTTTTGTGTATTGATTTTTCATAGCACCCAATTTACCCCATCTGTATGTTTGCCTGAGAGTTTTTGCTCCTTCGGCGAGAATAAATCTCTTTCCAGAGTGTCATGTTTGTTATCGGTCCTTTTTACCTGAGAGTTTCCGGGGTGGTTGCTCCTTCGGCGCTAATAAACTTAGTCTCTCCCGATATCATTAGACTACTTGTTAATATGATTAAGTCAATTGTTAATTATTTAAAACATTTTATTGCCTTTTTTGATAATTAATTAATAATTAAATTATAAAAATGAAAAATTATTTAAATTTTGAAACTGACATCAAGAATTTAGAAAACGAAATTGAAAAACTTAAAGACCCATATAATCAAGATGGACTTTCCGAGGTTGATACAAAAAAAATATCAGAAACTCAACAAGAGATAGATAAAAAATTACAAAGTATTTATTCCAACTTAGATCCTTGGCAAACAACTTTAGTTGCAAGACATGAGAATAGACCTAAAGCAAAATTTTTTATTGATAATTTATTTGAAAATTTTATCTTATTATCTGGTGATAGATTTTATGGTGAAGATAGATCTGTTTTAGCAGGATTTGCAAAATTTGATGAACAGTCAGTTTTAGTTATTGGTCAAGAAAAGGGAGACACTCTTGAGAGTAGAATAGAGAGAAATTTTGGAATGATGAGGCCTGAAGGTTATAGGAAGACAATAAGATTAATGAGATTAGCAAACAAATTTAATATCCCAATAATTTCTTTCATAGATACCCCAGGAGCATATCCAGGTGTTGGAGCTGAGGAAAGAGGCCAAGCTGAGGCTATTGCAAAATCTATAGAATGCTGCATGGAGCTGACAGTTCCAACTTTTGCATTTGTTATTGGAGAAGGTGGATCAGGTGGTGCGATCGCATTAGCATCTTCAAATAAAGTCATCATGTTAGAAAATGCAATTTATTCTGTAATCTCGCCAGAAGGCTGTGCCACGATTTTGTGGAGAGATCCAAAAAAAACTCTTGATGCAGCTAAGGCAATGAAACTATCAGCTAAAGAACTTTTAAATTTAAAGGTCATCGATGAAATTATTCCAGAGCCAGTTGGAGGAGCCCACAGAGACAGGGATTTAATTTTAGATAATGTGAGAAAATCAATTAAAAATAATTTAAATGAATTTCAAAATATGAACAGAGAAGAGATTTTAAATCAAAGAAAGAATAAATTTTTAACAATTGGAAGAAATAAAGGTTTTGTAAGTCAGTTAGACAACATTGACACATTAAGCATGAAAAAAAATAAGATCAATCTTTTTATTGAAAGTTTTTTGAAATCTAAGATTATTTTAGGAATTTCTTTTATTGTAATATTTTTTCTAATTTATTTAATGTTTTTTTTATAGAGCTCCACAACATCTTTTAAATTTTTTACCTGATCCGCAATAGCATGGTTCATTTCGACTCATCTTTTTCCCAATATATTTTGAGTCTATTTTAGAGGATTTAATTTCTTTTTCTTCGTTTGATTTTTCCCTAACTATTTTGGAGTTAATTAATATTGTAACAAAATCGATCTTTAATTTGTTTAATAAGTTTTCAAAAAGTGTGAATGCTTCTTTTTTGTACTCTACAAGAGGGTCTCTTTGTCCATAAGATCTAAGGCCTATTACTTGTCTTAGTTGCTCAAGGTATTGTATATGAGACTTCCAATTTAAATCAATACATTGTAAAAGTATTCTTTTTTCAATTTCTTTAGCCTCAACTTCACTTAAAACATTTATTCTCTCATTTCTAGCATCTATAAATTTTGAATTAATTTTTTCTTTAAGCTCTTGATCTTTTAAATCTATAAAACTTTCAAGTTCTTTATCATTAATACTCTTAGCGAGTAATATCTTTAATTGATTATTGAATTCATTATTTTTAGTTTTAGATAAATTTTGATTTTTTAAATTAATCAAATTTACAATGATTTCTGATAAAAACTCATCAGAATAATCAAAAACTTTTTCACTATTTATAATATTATTTCTCTGAGAAAAAATTACATGCCTTTGGTCATTTAAAACATTATCAAATTTTAATAAGGTTTTTCTTATATCAAAATTTCTTGCTTCCACTTTTTGCTGTGCTCTCTCAAGTGCTTTGTTGATCCAAGGATGATCAATACTCTCTCCATCTTTTAGTCCTAGTTTTTGTAGAATGTTATTCATAGACTCAGATCCAAAAATTCTCATTAAATCGTCTTCTAAACTTACATAAAAAATAGAACTACCCTCATCACCCTGCCGACCAGATCTGCCTCTTGCTTGATTGTCTACTCTTCTAGACTCCATTCTTTCAGTGCCAATAACGAATAAACCACCTAATGATTTTATCTTATTTTTATTTATAGAAAGCTCCTCATCTGGTTGACTTCCTTTTTTTCCACCAAGCTGAATATCAACACCACGACCAGATATACTTGTGGTAATTATAACTGAATTTAATTTTCCAGCATTTGCGATAATTTCAGCTTCATTTTCATGGTTTTTAGCATTTAAAACAACATGTTTTATTTTCTTTTTATCGAGCAACTTTGAATAAATTTCTGACTTATTAATACTAGAGGTAAAAATCAAAATTGGTTGGCCTTGATTATGACAGTTTAAAACTTTCTCTATAATTGCTTTATTTTTTTCTGATTCAGTCCTAAAGATTTGATCGTTCCAATCTTTTCTAATCATTTTTTTATTTGTAGGGATAATTACAACAGCCAAATTGTATATCTCATAAAACTCCTCTGCTTCAGTTGCTGCTGTTCCAGTACAACCAGAAATTTTATTATAAAGCTTAAAATAATTTTGATATGTTATTGATGCAAGTGTTTGATTTTCAGCCTGCACATCTATATGTTCTTTTGCTTCTAGAGCTTGATGAAGCCCATCTCCATATCTTCTTCCCTCCAATATTCTACCAGTAAGCTCATCAATAATTTTTAAAGTCCCCTCTTGAATTATATAATCTTTACCTTTTTCAAATAGATAATTTGCTCTCAAAGATTGATTGACGTGGTGAACAAGGCTTAAATTTTCTGGATCATAAAAGTTATTGTTCTTTAAAATACCGGCATTCGAAAATATTTTTTCAACACTGTTTATACCTTCATTAGTAAGCAATATATTTTTATCTTTTTCATCAATTTCATAGTGTTCAGGTTTAAGTTTTTTGACTAAATTATCTATTGCAAGATACTCATCTGTTTTATCTTCCGCAGCCCCAGAAATAACTAGAGGAGTTCTTGCCTCATCTATTAAACATGAGTCTATTTCATCAACTATTGTAAAAATGTGCCCTCGTTGAACCATTTGGTCGTTAGAGAATTTCATATTATCTCTTAAATAGTCAAATCCCAGTTCACTGTTAGTTGCATATGTAATATCTAAATCATAATTTTTTTTTCTTTCATAGTCATCCTGGTCATTATTAATATAACCAGAAGTTAAACCTAAAAATTTATAAATTTCTCCCATTTCTATGGAGTCTCTTTTCGCCAAATAGTCATTGACTGTAACAATGTGTACACCCTCACCACTTAAAGCATTTAAATAAGCTGCAAGACTTATTGTTAAAGTTTTTCCTTCTCCAGTTCTCATTTCTGCTATCTTTCCTTCATGAAGAACAACACCGCCTATTATCTGGGAATCAAAATGTCTTTCATTCCTTGTTCTTTTAGAAGCCTCCCTGACAAGAGCAAAGGCCTCTGGCAACAATTTATTAATATCTTTGTCTTTCTTTAGTCTTTCTTTTAATTCTAGAGTTTTTTTTGGAAAATCTTCACTTTGAAAATCTTTAATCACGCCCTCAAAAGAGTTAACTTTTTCAACGATCTTAGCTATTCTATCAAGTTCTTTTTGATTGCTTGATTTTATGAACTTTGAGAGAAGATTTAAGGGATTAAGCATCTGTTTTTTTGATATATTAATTATTTATAACTTTTAATATAAGTATTAAATAGATATTTTAAACAGTATGGCAATTAACTTTAAAAACTTTATAAACTCACAAGCTTCAAAGTCAAAAATCAATGACTTTCAAGATTTAGATCATATGGATGGTGTATCAATTTCAGCTGTTTGTGCGAATTTATACAGTCATTCGAGAGATGATTTGGTTATGTTTTATTTTAGAGATGGGGCTAATTATGCATCAGTTTATACTCAATCAAATATAGTTTCAGAAAATATTAAGTGGAATTTAAATCTAAAAAGTAAAAAAATAAAATCATTAATTGTCAACACTAGAAATGCAAATGCTCTAACAGGCCCAAAAGGATATCAGGGTTTAAGGGAAATAGCAGATGAACTTGCAATCCAATTGTCTAAAAAACAATTTGAAGATGAAGATTTTCCTAAAAAAGTTACATCAAGTGAGATTATTTTTGGATGCACAGGAACTATTGGTGAAAAATATCCAACAGAAAAAATAAAAAAACATATTCCAAATTTAGTTAATAAAATCAGGTATACACAAAATAAATTAATTTGGATGAAGGCTGCATTAGGAATTATGACAACTGATTTAAAGCCAAAACTAGCAATGGAAGAATGTAGGATTGGAAATACAAATATTAAAATATATGGTATCGCAAAGGGGTCGGGAATGATTTTTCCAAATATGGCAACAACATTGGGATATATTTTTACAGATGCAAATCTTTCAAATGATATTTTACAAAAATTACTAAAAAAAAATATTGAAACAACGTTTAATGCGATTAGTTGTGATGGAGACACAAGTACAAACGATATGGTTACAATCTTTTCAACTGGTAAAGCAAAGAATAAAGACATAAAAAATATTAATAACGAAAAAATTAAAAATTTTGATAGCGCATTACATTCTGTACTTTTAAATTTAGCAAAAAGAATAGCTGCAGATGGAGAAGGTGCTTCAAAATTTATAACGATACAGGTAAATTCCTGCAAGACTCAAGAAGACGCAAAAAAAATTGCTTTCTCAATTGCAAACTCTCCACTAGTTAAAACCGCAATTGCAGGCAACGATCCTAATTGGGGAAGAGTTGTAATGGCGATAGGTAAAGCAGGAGTAGAGATTGAAATAAATAAACTTTCAATCAAGCTTGGACAAATTAAGATCGTGGAAAAGGGCCAATTATTAAAATCATATATAGAGGACGATGCATTTATTTACATGAAAGAGGAAAAAAAAATTGACATAACAGTAGACATTAATATTGGCAAGAAAAGTTTTACAACTTATACGATGGATTTAACTAAAAAATATATAGAGATTAATTCAGATTATAGGAGTTAACTTATGATTAAATATAAACTTATTTGTAAAAATTGTGATAATTTTTTTGATAGTTGGTTTTCTTCATCTAAAGAGTACGATAAATTAAAAAAAAAAAATTTTTTAATTTGTCATAGTTGTAATTCATCAAAAGTTGAAAAAAGTTTAATGTCACCAAGTGTATTGAAACCAAAAAAAAATATTGTGATCACAAACAATAAACATAAAAAAGTTAAAAAAATGATTATTGAATATCAAAGATTTATTAAAAAAAACTTTGATTATGTCGGTAAGAATTTTACTTATGAGGCTAGATTACTACATTATAAAAATAAAAAACCTATCAAAGGTATCTATGGATCTGCAACTAAAGAAGAGCTTAGTGAGTTAAAGGAAGAGGGTATAGAAATAGAAATGATGCCTTGGATTAATGATACTACTAATTAATTTTTTACTAATTTAATAATATAGTTTACAGAAGTATCGTCACTTATTTTCCAACTATTATTTATTATATTAAATTCCATTCCATCTATTTTATTTAATGTTAAATCATTTTTTTTTGAAATATTGATTAAATCATCAGGTTTAACAAATTTTTCCCAATCATGAGTCCCTATTGGTAACCATCTTAAAATATACTCAGCCCCAATAATTGCAAATGCATATGATTTTAACGTTTTGTTTAAAGTTGCTATAAACATTAAACCATTCTTTTTTAATAGCTTTGAGCTTTCTCCAATAAAAAAATTTAGATCCTCTACATGTTCTACTATTTCCATATTTAATACTACATCAAATTTTTTTACAGTTTTTAACATTTCAGGTGAAGCAACTTTATAATCTATTTTAAGTTTATTTTTTTTTGCATGAAATTTTGCAACCTCAATATTTTTTTTTGATGCATCTATTCCAACTACACTTGCACCAAGTCTACTCATTGGCTCAGATAATAATCCACCTCCACAACCAATATCTAATATTCTTATATTTCTTAATGGCCTGTTAGAATATTTAATATTAAAATCTTTAACTATATTATCTTTAATATATTTAATTCTTATAGGGTTAAAGTTATGTAAAGGTTTAAATTTTCCATTAGGATTCCACCATTCTTCAGCAATTTTAGAAAATTTTTCTATTTCTTTTTTATTTATTGAATTCATAATAGATCACTTGTGGACATAACAATTAAGATGTATTTTATCAAATATAAATTAAATAATAATCAATGAAAACTGTTGTTTTAAAGTTCGGTGGGACTTCTGTAGGAAGTATAAAAAGAATAAAAAAAGTTGCCAATATAATTGTTTCTTATAAAAAGAAAAAATTGGGGGTAATAGTAGTTTCTTCAGCAATTAGCGGTGCCACTAATGATTTAATTAAAAAAACAAAAGAATTAAGTAATAACTTTGATCCTGCGGAATACGATGTTTTATTATCCTCAGGTGAACAGGTAGCTTGTGCATTAATAGCGGGAAGATTGAAACATCTTGGGTATAAATCAAGATCTTGGATGTCTTGGCAACTACCGATTATTACTGATGGTCCTCATTGTGCTTCAAGAATTAACAGAATAAACAAAAATAGAATATTAAAATTTGTTAACTCTGGCGGAATACCAATTATAACAGGTTTCCAAGGAATTAATTTAAATAACAGGATAACAACTTTGGGTCGAGGTGGAACTGATGCTTCTGCAATAATGTTAGCAAAATTTTTTAATGCTAACGCATGTGATATTTATACAGATGTAGATGGTGTATACACTACAGATCCGAGGAATCATTCAAAGGCAAAAAAAATTCAAAAAATTTCTTATGATGAAATGCTTGAAATGGCTTCTCTTGGTGCAAAAGTAATGCAGCCAACTTCTGTTCAGGACGCTAAATTAAATAATATAAGTTTTTCAGTAAAATCATCTTTTGTAAAAAGAAAAGGAACTTTAATAACGGGAAATAAAAAAGCTTTTAGTAATCAAATAATAACTGGCATTACTTCAACAAAAAATGATGCCAAAGTTACTATTATTGGTGTCAAAGACAAACCAGGGGTTGCTGCCTCAATTTTTAAACCGCTATCACTTAATCAAATTAATGTAGATATGGTAGTACAAAATATTTCATTAAATAGTAAAGAAACTGACTTAACATTTACTATTAGGTCAGAAGACTTAAAAAAAACTGAAAAAACCATTAAACAAAATAAAAATATTTCTTTTAGAAAAATTTCGTATGATAACAATGTTTCTAAAGTATCGATTATAGGAGTTGGAATGATTACAACACCAGGAATTACTTATAGAATGTTTCAAGCACTGGCCTTAAAAAAAATTAATATTATGGTTATTTCAACATCTGAAATAAAGATTTCAGTTTTGATTTCTAACAAAAATGTAAAAAAAGCTATAGTAGCACTTCATAAAGAATTTAAATTAGATTAAATACAATGAGTATAAGACCATTTAGAGATATAAAACGAAGAAAAACAAAAGTAATTAATGTTGGAGATGTTAAAGTTGGAGGAGATAATCCAATTTCAGTTCAGTCTATGACAAATACTTTAACCACAGATGTTAAAGCAACTATAAATCAGATAAATGATATTGCAGAAGAGGGTGCTGATATTGTTCGTGTTTCATGTCCAGATAAAGATTCTACTCTAGCACTTAAAGAAATAGTAAGTCATACATCAATCCCAATAGTTGCTGATATACATTTTCATTTTAAAAGAGCAATTGAGGCGGCTGAAAGTGGTGCAAAGTGCTTAAGAATTAATCCAGGTAACATAGGTAATAAATCAAATATACATGAAGTTTTAAGCGCAGCTAAAAATAATAATTGTTCTTTAAGAGTAGGTGTAAATGCAGGGTCACTTGAAAGAGACATCTTAGAAAAATATAAAGAGCCCTGTCCTGAAGCTTTAGTTGAGAGCGCTTTAAGAAATATTAAAATTTTAGAAGATCAAGATTTTTTTAATTTTAAAATTAGTGTTAAATCTTCTGATGTTTTTTTATCAATAGCAGCATATCGACAACTTTCAAAAGCTACTGAATATCCTTTACATTTAGGAATTACAGAAGCAGGTAGTTTTATTTCTGGAAGTATAAAATCATCAATAGGGCTAGGATCACTTTTAATGGATGGAATTGGAGACACAATAAGGATTTCACTGTCTGATGATCCTCCGAAAGAAATTAAAATAGGTAATGAAATACTAAAATCTTTAAACTTAAGAAACAGAGGTGTAAAAATAATATCGTGCCCATCATGTGCTAGACAAGCATTTCCAGTAATAAACACTGTTAAAATTCTTGAAGAAAAGCTTTCTCACATAAAAACCCCCATCACACTATCAATTATTGGATGTGTTGTTAACGGTCCCGGAGAAGCTGCTATGACAGACATCGGAATTACGGGCGGCGGAAAGGGAAACAATATGCTCTATTTGTCTGGTATCCAATCTGAAAAAGTATTAACAGATGACATCATTACAGAGGTAGTAAATCAGGTAGAAAAAAAAGCAGCAGAATTAGATAAAAAATTATAATGATACCTATAAAAACTATTGAAGATTTAATTTCAAAACATTCTTTATTAGAAAAAGAATTATCATCAGGAAATGTAGATAAAAAATTGTTTGCTGAAAAATCAAAAGAATATTCAGATTTAAATGAAGTAATCGATGATGTAAAAAAATACTCTTTATATGAGGGTGAAAAAAAAGATTTAGAAAAAATTTTAGAAGATTCTACCAGCGATGATGATTTTAAAAAAATGGCACAAACAGAACTAGAAGATCTGAGATCTGAGAATGAGATAATAGAAAAAAAATTAAAATTATTTTTATTACCAAAAGACGAAGCTGACAAAAAAAATGCAATAATAGAAATTAGAGCAGGAACAGGAGGTTTAGAAGCAAGCTTGTTTGCTTCAGATCTTTTTAAAATGTACGAAAAAGTTAGTCATAAAAAAAAATGGGAATTAGAACTTATCAGCATGTCGCAAAGTGAAGCTGGCGGACTTAAAGAAGTAATTGCATCAATTAGAGGGAAAAATATTTATTCAACCTTAAAATATGAAAGTGGAGTTCATCGTGTTCAGAGAGTTCCAGACACTGAAACTCAAGGAAGAGTTCATACATCTGCTGCTACAGTAGCAGTTTTACCAGAAGCTGAGGAAGTAGATGTAAAAATAAATGAGTCTGATTTGCGTATAGATGTTTTTAGAGCTGGAGGCCCTGGTGGACAATCAGTTAACACTACAGATAGTGCGGTTAGAATCACTCATATTCCAACCGGTTTATCTGTTTCCCAACAAGATGAAAAATCACAACATAAAAATAAAGCTAAAGGAATGAAGATTTTGAGATCAAGACTTTACGATCTTGAAAGATCAAGAATAGACCAGGAAAGATCCGAAGATAGAAAAAGTAAAATTGGCACAGGTGATAGATCAGAAAGAATTAGAACCTATAATTTTCCACAAGGAAGAGTAACTGACCATCGTATCAATCTTACATTACATAAACTTGAAGAGTTTTTAGAAGGAGAAGCGTTTGATGAAATGATTGAAACTTTAACATTGCAGGCCCAAGAAGACAAATTAAGCAGTCTTATTTAAAATGAAAATACAAAGTATTTTAAATAAAGGTATAGAAATCTTACAAAAGAATAAAATTCCCAATCCTAGGCTTGATGGTGAGATATTGTTATCCAGCTCAATCAAAAAAGATAAAACACATATAATTCTAAACTATGAAGAACTTCTAACCTTAAAACAATTAAATAAATTTAAAAGCCTAATTGAAAGAAGAAAAAAAGGTGAACCAATTGCTTATCTTTTAAAAAAAAAGGATTTTTGGAATAATGAATTTTATATAAACAAAGACGTTTTAATTCCAAGACCAGATACGGAGCTAATTATAGAGCAAGTATTAAAAATTTCATCAAAAGAGTCACAATTACAAGTTTTGGACATTGGAACTGGTTCTGGGTGCATTCTTTTGTCAATACTAAAAGAAAGGCCAAATTTTTATGGAACAGGAATAGATATTTCAAAAAAATGTATAAATGTAAGTAAATTTAATGCAAATAAACTACACTTAACAAATAGAACAAGGTTTATTTATTCAAGTGTTGACAATTTTAAAATTGGCAAATATGATATTATTGTTTCAAATCCTCCATATATTGAATTATTGAATTTAAAATATTTGGAAAGAGATGTAGTTAATTTTGAGCCAAAGTTAGCTTTAAGTGGTGGATTAGATGGTTTTTCAAAAATAAGAATAGTTATTAATAAAGCAAGTAACTTGATTAAGAAAAAAGGAAAGTTTATTTTAGAGATTGGTTTTAATCAAAAAAATAAAGTTAAAGAAATATTAAAAAAAGAAGGTTTTTACATAAATAAATCCATAAAAGATTATGGAAACAATGATCGCTGTATAATCAGCACTAAAATTTAACTAAAAAAATATATGGTAACATTTAGAAGCAACAATAATAATAGAAGATCTTCTTATAGAAGTAACAACAATAGAAGACCTTCATTTAGAAGAAATGAGGAGGGGTCAAAATTTTCAAATAATGATAACTTTCAAAGAAGAGCCCCAGGTAGAAATAACCATAATGCTTCAAACTTAATTACAAAATATAATGATTTAGCTAGAGAGGCACTTGCAAACGAGGACAAAATTTTATCTGAAAACTATCTTCAACATGCCGATCACTTTACCAGAGTTCAAAATGAACAAGAAAGCATTAGGGCGGCAAGAACAAATTCATCTCTAGCTGAGAGTGAAAAAACTAGCAATTCAAAAGAAATTAAGGAAGTTTCCACAGAACCAGAGGTTAAAAAAATTATAAAAACTACAGATAAAAAACCAGAAGAAAAAAAATCAGTTGCAAGTTAATTTAGGCCAATAATTAAATCTGATTTCAAAACATCTAACTTAATTCTTTCAACCTCAAATAATTTTCTATCTTTATTTTTTAGTATCTTACCAGAGGGTAGCTTTAATGTTTGTGAGTTAACTCTTTTTCCATTCACAACTACTTCATAGTGCAAGTGAGGACCTGTAGATTTTCCCGTTGAACCAACATAACCTATTATCTGACCTTGCTTAACTCTTACACCTTCTTTTATTCCACGGGCAAAACTTTTTAAATGTGCATAGATTGTTTGATAAGTTGAATTATGTCTTATTTTAATACAGTTCCCACCGCCTCCACACCACCTTGCTCTTTTAACAATACCACTACCTGAAGCCATAATTGGAGTTCCAGAAGGAGCAGCAAAATCAGTTCCTCGATGCATTTTATTAAATCCATCAATAGGATGTTTTCTCATTCCAAATGCAGAAGATAATCTTGCGCCATTAATTGGAGTTTTCATTAATGCTTTTTCAACACTCTTACCATTTTTATCATAATGTCCTTCGCTTCCTTTTTTATTAAAATAATAAAGTATATTATTTTTTCCACTAAGTTTTAGATCTGCAAAAATAATATTTCCTGTTTCAAAAACTTTACCATTTTCATCTTCAAAAACTTCATAAATAATTTGAAAAACATCTTTTTTTCTAATATCTCTTTGAAAATCAACTTGAAATCCATAAATTCTTGCAAATTCGACAATTATATTTGGCTGAACATTTAAATCAATAGCAGTTTTATATAAACTTTGAAAAATTTTTCCTTCTTTAAAAATATTTTTTTTGATTAAATTTGTAACTATTATTTTTTTTTCAAATAAATCATTTTCTAAATTTCTAGTTAATTTAATTTTTTTAGTTCGAGATAGTGGAAATATAAACGATGTAATTTTTTTATTGTTGGAGTCGTCTAAAGTTAATTTTATATTAAGATTAGTTTTAAGGTTATTCACATTATATTCTAAACTTAAATTTTTTTTTATTTTAATAATTTCTTCATTTGAAATTGAATATTTTTTTAAAATTTTATCAAATGTTTCATTTCTTGAAATTTTATGATCTATATTTTTATATCTAGGTGTTAAATTATTAAAAATATGATTTATACTTTTATGAAAATAAATATTATTTACTAAATCTTTATAAGATTCTTCAATTGCTATTTTTTTATTATTATAAAATGTTGTACTTGTAACAGAGACGATCAGTAGTAAAAAAAGAAATGCTATACCAGCATTTTTTTTTATTAATTTTAGCAACTTTTTTAAAACAAATATCATCTTTAATTGTGAATTATTAATTTAGTAATCGCCATAAATCAAAAAAAACGTTGTATTTCCTTGAATATTTAGTCATTAATTTAAATGCTAAATACTTGATTTACTTTTATTTTAGCTTATAAGCAGTCCACTTTCTCAGTATTATTATTGTTTAGTCAATAGATTAGTGAGGATTATTGGGCATTTTAGACCTAATTAGCTATTTAAAAAGTAAAAATTTAAGAAGAGAAGTGTGGACGGTTAAGGTTACCAAAATTTGTCGTACACACTTCAGTATCGTATGAATTGTATTCTTACAATTCATATATGAAGCTAGTGTGCGCCGTTTTTAAACTTGAGAGTTTGATCATGGCTCAGAACGTACGCTGGCGGCACGCCTAACACATGCAAGTCGAACGAAGTAGCAATACTTAGTGGCAGACGGGTGAGTAACATGTGGGTATCTACCCTTTGGCCTGGAATAACACGAGGAAACTTGTGCTAATACCGGATAAGTCTTTACGGAGAAAGCTTTATGCACCATTGGATGAGCCCGCACTTGATTAGTTTGTTGGTAGGGTAATGGCCTACCAAGACTATGATCAATAGCTGATTTGAGAGGATGATCAGCCACATTGGGACTGAGACACGGCCCAAACTCCTACGGGAGGCAGCAGTGGGGAATCTTGCACAATGGAGGAAACTCTGATGCAGCGATGCCGCGTGAGTGAAGAAGGCCCTTGGGTTGTAAAGCTCTTTCGTCGGGGAAGAAAATGACTGTACCCGAATAAGAAGGTCCGGCTAACTTCGTGCCAGCAGCCGCGGTAATACGAAGGGACCTAGCGTAGTTCGGAATTACTGGGCTTAAAGAGTTCGTAGGTGGTTGAAAAAGTTGGTGGTGAAATCCCAGAGCTTAACTCTGGAACTGCCATCAAAACTTTTCAGCTAGAGTATGATAGAGGAAAGCAGAATTTCTAGTGTAGAGGTGAAATTCGTAGATATTAGAAAGAATACCGATTGCGAAGGCAGCTTTCTGGATCATTACTGACACTGAGGAACGAAAGCATGGGTAGCGAAGAGGATTAGATACCCTCGTAGTCCATGCCGTAAACGATGTGTGTTAGACGTTGGAAATTTATTTTCAGTGTCGCAGCGAAAGCGATAAACACACCGCCTGGGGAGTACGACCGCAAGGTTAAAACTCAAATGAATTGACGGGGACCCGCACAAGTAGTGGAGCATGTGGTTTAATT
>JACWDR010000001.1:0-85000 GCA_014653975.1 Pelagibacterales bacterium SAG-MED20 | reverse complement strand
GAAAATCATATGTGCTTACTAAAAATGGGTTAAAGATTTTGTATTTATATGAGGAAAATTTATTTTCTCTTAAAAATATAGAATATAATATATCTGGATGGTTTGCTTGTTCTAAGGATTGTACAATTAAAGAAATATTATATGCTTTAAATTGGCAGAGATATAAATATAAAAAAAATGTTAAATGGCTATCATTTATAAAAAATTCAAATAAATTGAGTATTAAACTTAGCAAATATTTAGGATGGAGTATTGTTAAAGACAAAGATGAGTCGATTGATAAATTAAAATTTTTGTTAAATATAAAAACAAATAAGTTTATTTTTTATAAAAGATAATAATGATGTTTAAAATAGGTAAAGTTTTTATAGGGCCAAACCATCGATGTGCAATAGTCGCTGAATTATCAGGTAATCATGGTGGTAATTTTAAACGAATAAAAAAATTAATAATTGAAGCAAAAAAATCAGGAGCGGACTTAATTAAATTACAAACTTATACACCTGACACAATAACTTTAAATTCAGATAAAAATGATTTTCAAATAACTAAAAAAACTCCATGGAAAAAAAATAAGAACTTATGGAGTTTGTACAATAAGGCCCAAACACCTTGGCTTTGGCATAAAGAAATATTCAAATTATGTAAAAAAATCAATATAGATATTTTTTCCAGTCCATTTGATGAAGAAGCAGTAGATATGTTGGAAGATTTAAATTGCCCTGCTTATAAAATAGCATCTGCAGAGATAACCCATATTCCCTTAATCGAAAAAATTGCTAAAACAAAAAAACCAGTAATTTTATCAATTGGCTTAGCAAATTTACCTGACATTAATTTGGCAATAAAAACTTTAAAAAGAAATGGATGTAAACATATTTGTATTTTACAGTGTGTGTCTTCTTACCCTTCACCTTTAAATGAGCAAAATTTAAGTTTAATTCCACTCATAAAAAAAAAATTTGGATTAGTTTCTGGACTATCCGATCATACTATGGGAATTACAGCTGCACTAACTTCAGTTGCATTGGGAGCATCAATGATTGAAAAACATTTTAATCTAGATGATAAAAGAAAAACAGTAGATTCTTTTTTTTCATTAGGTGGGCTAGGATTTAAAGAAATGATAAAAGAAATTAGAAATGTTGAATCTACAATTGGAAATGCAGAATTTCAAGTAAGCAAAAGCTCAAAAAAAAATTTAAATAGCAGAAGATCAATTTATATATCTAGTAAAATTAAAAAGGGAGAAAAAATTACCTTAAAAAATATTAAAGTAGTGAGGCCTAGCTTTGGTTTACACCCTAAGTATTTTAAAAAAGTTTTAGGAAAAAGGATAAATAAAACTCTTAATTTGGGAGATAGACTTAAGCTTGAACATATTTCAAAAAATTAATCTTAAATTTTAAAATGTTATTTTTAAAAGATATTTATAAAAGTCAATATAAAAAAAATAATGCTCTTATATTAGAAAACGATGAATTAATTTCTTATAATGATTTAACAAAAAAAATTGAACAGTTTTCTAAAAATATTAAAAAGCGTAGTCTAATTTTTCTATTATGCCAAAATAATTTAGAGTCAATCGTTGGTTACCTGGGATCAGTCAAATCAAATTGTGTGATTTCTTTAATTGATGAAAAAATTAGCGATGATGCATTTATTAAGTTGATAGATAATTATCAGCCAGATTTTATTTTTTTTGATAAAAAGAGAATAAAAAAATTAGATAGTTTTTCTTACTCCTATAGTTTTAAAAGTTTTGAATTACTGGAAGCAAAAAAAAAGATTAAAAAAAAAACTTAATGATGATTTAGCCTTATTAATCTCAACCTCAGGAAGCACAGGCACATCTAAACTTGTACGGCTATCTGCTGACAATCTAAATGAAAACATTAATTCTATTATACAATATTTGGATATTTCTCAAAATGACATATCTATTACAACTTTACCTATGAGCTATGTTTATGGACTATCTATAATTAATACACATTTAAATCAAGGAGCATCAATTGTTTTAAATAACAAGAGTGTTATTGAAAAAGAATTTTGGAACAAACTACAAAAAAACAAAGTTACTAATTTTGGTGGAGTTCCATACACATATTCAATTTTAGAAAAAATTAAACTTAAAAATTTTGATTTATCAAGTTTGAAATATACTACTCAAGCTGGTGGTAAAATTAACAAGCAAACAGCCAAAAATATACTTAAGGAGTATAACGCATTAGGTATTAAATTATATATAATGTATGGTGCTGCTGAAGCCACAGCAAGAATGTCTTATTTGCCTTGGGAAAATATAGAAAAAACCCAAAGTATTGGAAAAGCAATACCAGGCGGAGAGTTTTATTTAGAAGATTCTAATAAAAAAGTAATCAAAGAGATCAACACTAATGGAGAATTAATTTATAAAGGTAAAAATGTATGTATGGGGTATGCAGAAAATTTTCAAGACCTGACAAAAGGTGACAAAAATAAAGGCACCCTTAAAACAGGAGATATAGCTTATAAAGATAAAGATAATTTTTATTACTTAGTTGGAAGAAAAGATAGATATATAAAGATTTATGGAATGCGTATAAATTTGCAGGAATTGGAAGATATTATTTCAAATTTTGGTATTGAAAATATTTGCATGCAAGAAAAGGAAAATATGATTAATGTTTTTGTCAAAGATGATTTTGAATTGGAAAAATTAAAAAAACATTTAACATCAGTTACAAAAATTCATCCCTCAGTATTTATATTCAAAACTATTAAAGATTTTCCTTTAAATAAAAACTACAAAATTTCATATAATAAAGAATTATTAAAATAATGAGAAACCTAGAAAAGCTATTATTAGAAGATCCATATTCAATGGATAAACAAAAAAAGAATTTATTTTTTAAAAACTACTTAAATGAACTAACTTTACACCATTCCGATAACTCAAAAGAATATAAAAAATTGATTAATTATTTAGGATATTCTGTAAGAAAAAAACATGAAATTGATAAAATTCCATTTATACCTGTCAGACTTTTTAAAGAATTAAAACTTTTAAGTGTTAACAAAGATGAAATAATAAAAGTTCTTAATTCTTCAGGAACCTCAGGAAATAAAACATCTAAAATTTATTTAGATAAAAAAAATTCTTTAAATCAAGTTAAAGTACTTCAAAAAATAATGAATAAAGTATTGGGAAATGAAAGATTACCAATGTTGATTATAGATAAAAAAATTAAAAATATAGATAGAACAAATTTTAACGCAAGAATTGCAGCTATCAATGGCTTTTCTTTATTTGGCAGAGATCATACTTTCCTGCTAGATGAAAAAAATAATATTAATTATGTCGAATTAAATAAATTTTTATCAAAATATGGAAAAAATAAATTTTTTATATTTGGCTTTACAAGTTTTGTTTTTGAAAATTTAATAGAGAAATTTAAGATGAATAAAATTACTTTAGATTTTAAAAAGGCAATTTTATTGCATGGTGGGGGTTGGAAGAAATTAGAAAATAAAAAAATTTCAAATGATGTATTTAAAAAAAAAATTTTTAAAAAATTTAACCTTCAAAATATATTTAATTATTATGGACTAGTAGAGCAAACTGGATCAATATTTATTGAATGCAAGTGTGGATACTTTATAACTTCTAATTTTTCAGATGTATTTATTAGAGACTCAAATTTCAATTTATTAAAAGATAATCAAAAAGGGTTTTTACAGTTAATTTCATTACTGCCCACAAGTTATCCAGGTCATAATGTTTTGACAGAGGACATAGGTGAAATCATTAACACAAAAAAATGTAGCTGTACTATTAAAGGAAAGAGATTTTTAGTGCATGGTAGAGCTGAAAAAGCAGAAATAAGAGGGTGTAGTGATACGCAATAAATAATGAAGAAAATAGAATATTTGGTTGGAAACAATAAGTTTAAATCTATCTCTAGGCATCCTTATAATAATTTAACTTGTGAATTTATTTATGAATTATCAAAAATATTGACTAATCATCCAAGATGTTTTGAGTACCCAGATATTAAAACATTAGCTTTTTGGTGTCGTAAAAAGAATATAGATATTTTGAAAAGTAATTTTAATTCGGCTCAATTAAGAACTGGTCTTGGTTTGGTTTTTCATATTACACCATCTAATGTACCAACTAATTTTGCATACTCTTTATTATTTGGTTTGTTAACTGGTAATTCAAATATTATTAAAGTTCCGTCAAAAAAATTTGAACAGATAAGCATAATTTGTGATTCTATTAAAAAAGCACTAAAGAAAAAAAAATATGTTCAATTAAAAGATAATATTACAATTGTCAGGTATAGTGATTGTGTTGAATTTACAGATGAAATTTCATCGATTTGTGATGCTAGATTGATTTGGGGTGGAGATAAATCTATAAAAGAAATAAGAAAATCACAGTTAAATCCAAGATCTAGAGATATCGCATTTTCTGATAGATTTTCCTTATGTGTGATAGACGTAAAAAGTATATTAAAACTTGACCAATATGGTCAAGATAGAATCATTGAAAAGTTTTATAATGACACATATTTAGTAGATCAAAATGCATGTTCGTCACCACATTTAATAGTTTGGCTTGGTGACAAAGACTCAAAAGCTAAAAAAATTTTTTGGAATAAATTACGCAAATATATTGATAAGAAATATACTATGCCCAATATTGCATCAATAGACAAATATACAAAACTTTGTGAAGATTTAATTAATCTTAGAAATATAAAAAAATATAAAATTTATACAAATTTATTATATGTAGTGACATTAAAAAAGTTAGATTTTGGAATAAATGAATTGAGAGGTAAGTGGGGCTACTTTTATGAATGTAACTCAAAAAATTTAGACAATTTAGCGAAATTTATTGATAGAAGCTGTCAAACCCTAACTTATATTGGGATAAAAAAAGATGTTTTAAAAAAATTTGTTATTAAAAATAATTTAAAAGGGATAGATAGAATTGTACCTACTGGACAGGGATTAAGTATGAATTTGAATTGGGATGGATATGATATAAATCAATCTTTATCGAGAATAATAGATTTAAAATGACAAAAATAACTTTAGATAAAAAACAAATATACGAGTTTCAACAAAATAGAGAACCTTATTTGATGATTGATTATGCAAATGAAATTATTCCTGGAAAAAGTGCTAAAGGTTATAAAGATTTGAATGAAGATGAATGGTTTTTTAAAGTGCACTGGCCAAATGATCCAAACGTTCCTGGAATGTTACAAATTGAAGCCTTAGTTCAAATGAGTGCTCTTTCAATATTAACTTTGCCAGATAATAAAGGAAAGATTATGTATCTAACTAGTGCTAACAATTTAAAATTTATAAAAAAGATAACTCCAAATAATAGGCTCTACATTAATACTAAAATTAAATCGTATAAACGAGGGCTTGCAATTTGTGAGGGGGAAGGCTTAGTTGATGATCAGATTGTTTGTAAAGCAGATTTTAATTTGATATTGCCAAATGAATTAAAAAGATATAGTTTAAAAAGTAGTACTTAACAAACCATAATTATGCCTATTGCATCATCTCTTTTAAATAAACCAAGACTAGTTGAAAAACTTAGAAAGTTTTACGATTACGTTCAAAAAAATGACGGAAAAGTCGGAACTAAAACAAGAGGTATAGATTTAAACTTCAATAATGCTTGTAATTTAAGGTGCAAATATTGTTTCACTAATTCACCAAAAGGAGATCATGTAAAAGAATATTTAGATATTGGTGCAATAAAAAAATTGGCAGATGAAGCAGATGAGTTAGGTTATTTTGAATTTGATCTACAGGGCGGTGAGCTTCTTTTGCAACCAGATAAATTGTTTGAAGTTTTAGAAGCTATAAGACCTGAAAGGTTTTATATGTACCTTACAACTAATGGTTACTACTTAGACGAAGTAATGGCAAAAAAATTAGCTGAATATAAAGTGAGCAGAGTGTCTGTAAGTATAGATAGCATGGATGAAAAAATACATGATGAAATAAGAGGAAGAAAAGAGTCATGGAAAAGAGCAATCGCAGCACTTGAGCACGTAAGAAACGCTGGTATGGATCCTTATTTAAATATTACAGTAGGACATTACAATGCTAACACCGAGCATTTTAAAGAACTTTTAGATTACTCAAAAGAAAAAAGATATAAAACCCTTCTTAATGTGGCTGTACCTTCTGGAATGTGGCAAAATGCTGAAGGTATCATATGTAATGATGAAGATAGAGAATATTTAAGAAAAATCAGAAAGGAATATAAAAATTTAGTCAGAAATGTCTGGAATCCATTTGATAGAAATCATGAAAAAATATTAGGATGTACTACAGTTAATAGAGTTTATGTAACACCAATAGGAGACGTGTTGGTTTGCCCATATGTACATATAAAAATAGGAAATATTTTTAAACAGTCATTGAAAGAAATTATAGATCATGGTTTTAGTATAAAATATTTTAGAAATCATAGTGACCTATGCTTGGCTGGGGAAGATAGAGACTTTATAAGTAAATTTATGACCAAGAGTGGACAAACTATATTTAAGCCAGCGCTAGCTAAAGATATATTTTCTGAAGAAGATTTTGTTTAATGCTTTTAGAAAACAAGACAGCAGTTATTACTGGAAGTAACAAGGGTATAGGACTAGAAATCCTAAAGAATTTTTCAGAAAATGGAGCAAAAGTTTTTGCATGTGCGAGAACTATTGATGAAAATTTTCTTTCTATAATTGGGTCAATAAAAAAAAATTATAATAATGAAATTATACCTATAGAACTTGATCTTGCCAACGAACAAAAAGTCAAAGAAGCAGCCAATGAAATATTAAATTTTGATAAACCAATTGATATTTTGGTTAATAATGCTGGAACACTACAGACTTCTTTATTTCAAATGTCCTCGAAAAAAAAACTTAATGAAATTTTTGAGATAAATTTTTTTTCACAAACTATTTTTACTCAATTTATTATTAAATCAATGGTTAAAAAAAAAAGTGGAAATATTATTTATATTTCTTCAAGCGCATCTATAGATGGAAATGAAGGAAGAAGTAGTTATGCATCATCAAAAGCAGCATTAAATGCTCAAGCAAAAGTTCTTTCAAGAGAGTTGGGAAGAATGAATATTCGTGTAAATGTTGTTGCACCTGGCCTTACTGATACAGATATGATGTTAAGCAATACTCCAAAACATATAATAGAGGAAACGATTTCGAAAGTTTCATTGGAAAGAGTAGGCAAACCAGAAGAAATAGCGAAAACAGTACTTTATCTCGCTTCAGATCTTTCTAGTTACGTTACTGGTCAGATTATTAGAGTAGATGGAGGAATGTAAGTGACTGATACTTTAAAAGATTTAAAAAAGATAAAAGATTTTTCTATAGAAGTTAAAAAGAATATTCTAGAGATGGCTTTTATAGCTGGGGCAAGTAGTTCTCATTTTGGGGGGGCTCTTTCTGTTGTAGAAATCATTTCTTTATTATTTTCTCACAAAATGAAAATAGATAAAAGTGATCCAAATTGGGTAGATAGAGATAGATTTATTTTAAGCAAAGGACATGCATGTCTAGCATATTATGCTGCATTATGTGCAGTTGGATACTTAACAAAAGACCAATTAAAGACGTTTGAAAAAGATGATAGCGATCTTTTAGGTCATCCAGTAATTAATCGAAAGTTAGGAATAGATTTTTCAAATGGATCCTTAGGCATGGGCCTTTCGCTTGCAATTGGTGTGGCTGTTGCATTAAAAAAAAATAAGAAAGAAAACAATATTTTTGTAATTTTGGGAGATGGAGAGTGCAATGAAGGTTCAGTGTGGGAAGCAGCAATGGCTGCTCCAAATTTAAATTTAAAAAACCTTTATGCCATAATTGATAACAATAATTTTCAACAGACAGGCTCAAATAAAGAGATAATGAATACAGAAAGTTTATCTCAAAAATGGTCTAGTTTTGGATGGGAAACCATAGAAGTTGACGGTCATGATATTGAAAAATTATATAAAGTTTTTGAAGAAGATAAGAAATCTTCAAAACCTAAAGCAATTATTGCTAAAACTATAAAAGGCAAAGGTTTTTCTTTTTCTGAAAACAACAATGATTGGCATCATGCAGTTTTAAGCAAAACACTTTATGAACAAGGGAAAATAGAGCTATCAAAATTATAAAAATCCATGGTTATTAATGAAAGAAATATAAAGATTTGGTCAACCATTGGTTCTAGAGCGACATTTGGAATTGCCGCCCTAGAATTAGCTAAGGAAATAGACAATCTAATGGTTCTAACTTGTGATGTGTCAACTTCAGCTGGTCTTGATAGATATAGAAAAACTTATCCAGACAAATACTTAGATTTAGGAATCGCAGAGCAAAATTTGATTGGAGTAGCTGCTGGTCTCTCAAGCGAAGGGTTTAATGTGGTTACAACTACTTTTGCTCCATTCCAGACTATTAGATGTTGTGAACAAATTAAAGTGAATATTGGTTACATGAAACAAAAAATTTGTATGGTAGGTATTGCCAGTGGTTTAGCTTTAGGTAATCTTGGGTTTACTCATTGTTGTATAGAAGATATTGGAATTTTAAGAACAATACCAGGTATGACTATTATTTCTCCCTCAGACTCTCTTGAGACAGTAAAAGCACTGGAGGCTTCAGTAAATTCAAATAAATCAATATATATCAGGTTAACAGGCTCATCTAATAATCCGATTGTGAACGGTGTTGATTATAAATTTGAAATAGGAAAATCAATTCAGCTTAGAGAAGGTAAAGATATAACAATTTTTTCTGCAGGAGCAATGGTTTATAATTGTTTAGAAGCTGCAAAAAAGTTAAATGAAAAAAATATTTCTTGTAGTGTTATAAATATGCACACAATAAAACCCATAGATAAAGAGGCTATAAAAAAAGCGTGCGATGAAAACAAAATAATAGTTTCAGTTGAAGAACACAATGTAATTGGTGGTTTAGGTAGTGCAATAGCTGAATATAAAGCAACATTAAGCAACCCCCCCAAACAATTAATTATAGGAGTTGATGATTTCTATAGCAAGGGTGGTAGTTATAAATTTTTACAAGAAAAACATGGACTAAGTTCAGATAAAATTGTAGATAACATATTACAAAATCTAAAATAATTCATTATGGATAATAAAGCACAATACCAAAAAATATTTATGGAGTCTTTATCGATTGAAATTTCAAAATTTAATGAAAATATTAAATATAATGAAATTCCAGAATGGGATTCTATTGGTCACATGACTTTAATGTCAGGTTTAGAAGAAGGCTTTAAGATAGCTTTAGAAACTGATGATATTGTAGAGTTTGACTCTTATAAAACTGGGATTGAAATACTAAAAAAATATAAAGTTTTTTAATTTACAAATTGATTTTTATTTTTGAATAATAACTCTGCTAATTTAAAATCTTTGATGTTGTCAATATCTACAGCTTTATTTCTATCTAAGTGATAATAGCTAGATTTATTATTTAATTCCCCTTTATCTTTTAACAAACTAACAGTTTTAAATATATAAAAAGATCCACTATCACGATATAATTTTGGAATATCTTGAGTTCTATACTTAGCATATTTTTTAAAATAAAAATTAATCTTATTATCTGATAGTTTAAGAGCCCTATATGGACTAGTCTCAAAATCTGTAATAGCAATTAGTAGATTCCCTTTTTCTTTTTTAATTTTTTTATAAGCTTTAATTAAATCATCTTTTGAAATTAAAGTAGTCGTAGGATACAAACAAAAATGATACTCAGTACTTGTTGAAGATATCTTTTTTATACAATCTATTAGTACATCAGATGTAGCAGTGTAATCATCAGATATTTTTTTTGACCTCAAAAATGGAACCTCTGCTCCATATTTTTTAGCTATATTAGCAATTTTTTTACTATCAGTTGAAACAACTACCCTACTAAACAAACCACTAGATTGTGCAATTTTAATTGCATAACTTATAATCGGTTTCCCATTAAATTTTTTTATATTTTTATCTTTTAATCTTTTGCTGCCAGAACGAGCAGGAATTATACAGATTGTCATATTCTAATCATACAATATATATTAAGTTGTTAAAAAATTTAAAGAAAACAGTAAATTTGGATCAAATATATTAGGTTTTCTTTCATATAAGCCCAAAGACCCAGACATTGGTTGATTCCAATTAGAGTATTTTTTTGTCATTAGTCCGTAAAATAATTGCAAGTCCATGTGACAACTCAAAAATGTATGGTTATTTTTAATTTTTTTTTTACGATTAAAATCAATAGAATATTCATTGATCAATTTAGAAGTTTTATGATTAATTTTACAAGATGGATTTAACTGAATATTTCGATAAATCTTAAAATTAATACTCCAACTAGATTTTATAGACATTCTAGATAGTTTGTTTTTATAATTTTCATAAGCCAAATAAAAAATTTTATCTAATTTTTTCTTAGATATAATTTCAGAGTCCTTTGTGTAAAAATATTTTTTATTTTGATATTGCTTAATAATTTTCTCTTGATTAAATTTTTTTTTATTTTTTTGTTTAATCCATTTTTCATTTTTTTTAACAATAGAACTTCCCCCAGCTATACTAAAAATTTGGCAATTATTATTTTTTAGCGCAGTTTTAACCTCATTTAATTTTGGATGTGCTAGGAATTTATTTAGTGCAGAGTATTTTCCACTTAAGATTGATCCTGGAGATGGAGAGTAATAAACTTCTGGTTTCAAAATCGAAATTTTACTTTTTAAGTTCTGCAATATATTATTTACAACTCTTTTTTTTTCTTTTTTTCTATTAATATTTAAAAAGCACTGGGGGTATTCAGATGCAGCTGCGTCCTGTAATACAGTTACTGAAATTTTTTTATTAAATTTTTCATTAATAAATTTTTTAACTTTTTTATAATCTTTCAGGCCAAGTGGATTATCAACTCCATTATAGAATACACCTTTATCTATATTGGATTGAATTACTATTGAAGTATCTAAATCATAATCTATTTGAGATGGAAGACCACCAGTATTTGATGTTATTTGTGGAATTATAGCAATTGAAATATCTTTATTTAATTTATATTTTTTCCATGGAAGACACTCTAAGATATTTTTGAAACCTAAATTTATAATAATATTTTTTAATTTTGGATATTTAAATTTTTTAATAATTATTTTAACTTTTTTTTTTTTATATTTTAATAAAGTTTTAATATCTAGATGATCACAATGTAAATGACTTATGTATATAAAATTTGGATTGATTTTATTAAGAATTTGCACACCACTAGCGTGTATCGGATAAGATATCCAGGAGGTTTGTTCGCCTTCTCCAACCCAAGGATCACAAACTATAGTAGAGTCACCAGCTGTAAATGAATTAAAGGAATTACAATAATGAGTTATTTTCATTTTTTTTTAATATTAGGTTTTGATAATATTTTAAAATATCAAATTTAACGATTTTATTATTTAATATTTTTAGTTTTCTCAACTGTTTTTTTATATTTTTAAAATCATAATTATTAGGATTGCAAACTAAAAATACAACTTTATTGTTATTATATTTTTTTATACTTTTAATTTTAATTTTTTCAATATTTTGATTTTGAAAATCATTATTATTATCAAATACCTTGTTTATTTTTAATGAAAAATTATCATTTAATAATCTAATACATATCTTTGAGTAGGCGCTTGAACAAAAAATATTTACTTTTTGTTCTTTACTTAAACTAAATTCTTTGTCAATTTTTTTTAGGATATATTTTTTTATTATATCCCATTTTTTTAAATTAGAGTTTTCGATATCAAAATTTTTTTTTAATTTAATCACTTTACTCAAGTATATTTGAATAGATGGATAATTCTTTTTAATAAAAATACTTAAATTTAACAAATCTTTGTTTGAGCAAATTAATAGATTTAAAAAAAATTTTTTCGTAAAAAATTTTAAATTTTCAAAAAAGAATTTTTTTTCAGCTCTTTTAAGTCTGTTTTTTTTATAGTCTTTTTTATAAAAAAAAATATTTTTTACACATGAGACACAAACTTCAAAACCAATAGTTCTTCCTAAAGACTCAAGGCTGGTTGATCTTCTAGCATGTGTGGTAATACCAGGGTTAGTTACTTTCTCTCTACAATAAAGTAATCTTGAAACAAAAAGATGATCCTCATGCATTCTTATGTCTTCAAAAAAAATTTTGTTTTTTAAAATAAAATCTCTATTGAGAGCAAAATTATAACATAATGGATTAAATAATTTAAAATTTTTAATAAGATTAATTGGTTGAATTTTTTTTTGAGAATAGCTATTTTTAAAAAATCCTTTAATTTCTGAATCTCTAGTTATAGAGTCATTATAATCATTTTTTAATTCATTGTGTTTTAAAACAATTATATTTGAATTTGAAGACTCAATATGTTGATGTATTTTTTTTAAACATCCAGCAAGTAAAACATCGTCGCTATCTAGAAAGATTATATATTTTCCATTGGATTTCTTTATTCCTTTATTTCTTGAAACAGAGACACCTAAATTTCTTTTATTTTTTATAACCTTAATTTTGGATGAATTTTTAGAATAACTTTTGTAAATTTTTCTAGACTTATCTTTTGAAGCATCATCGATGATAATTATCTCATAGTCATTATAATTTTGTCTTAGAACACTTTTTAAGCAATTAGAAAAATACTTTTGAGAGTTGTAGACTGGTATAATAATACTAAAAAAATTATTCATAAAAATTAGTAATAATTACTAACTTTCTAATTTTTTATATTCAATAGGTTTTTTATCCAAGGTTTGAATTGCTGATTTAATATTCATTGTTGTAAAATCTCTCCCATTACAAGAAAAACATGCATTTAAAAATTTTTTATCATAACAGAGTTCTTTTATCATTTTTTTTAGTTCATCTTTTGTTTCATAGTTTTTTGTTAAATCTATAACATCAGATTCATTTTCATTGAATGCTCTTAAGTTATTTCCATTAGCTGAGAAAGGGCACCTATATAGATTTCCATGTAATAAAGTAATTAAATCACTATTACAGCAGTTGTTAAATTGTTTCATAATTTCTTTTTCAGATTTTTGAGAATGTGGAATTATTCTTCCACAATCTTGCCAAATATCACATTTGTAAGTTGAATATTCAATATTCTCCTTGTCACATAGTGTTACTAAAGCGTCGTGCTGCCTTGATGCTTCTCCATAATTTGTTATTTCTAAACCAACTTTTTCATTTCTTAAACACTCTAATTGCTCACCCTTGGGTAGGATGGTTGCATTTGTATAAATTACAATCCTAGAGTTATTTTTATATTTAGATAACTTGTTAACCACTTTATGCATTTCTTTATTCATAAATGGGTCACCACCAAGAACTCTAAATTCATTCACATGGTCAACCACATTCATTAAATTATCTAATGATTTAAATAATTGATTTAGTTCACTATCTTTGGGCTTTTGATAATATTGCATTAGATTTGAACAATCTTTACATTTAAGGGAGCACTTTTCTGTTATTTGAATATCTACAGATTTTATTTTAAGCACTCCTGATGAAGCATATTCACTTTTTTTCGAAATTTCGTTATAAAAATCTATTCTTCTTTTTAATTTTAATGGATAAAGGTCTCCTTCATACATATCTAATAAATTTGGATAAGTTAAAAGCTCTGTTGTAGTGTAAATATTTTTAAAATTATTTTCATCTAGATTTGGCATAACAGCTAAAAAATAATCATGAGCTATAAATATATTTGTATTTTTGTCTAACTTATTTAAATCAGCAATACTTATAACTTTAATATTTTCATGTTCTTGATTGTTTTTTCTATCATCACTATCACAGAAAAAATCTACCTTTATTTCTAATTTATCAAACACTTTTTTTGATAATTTGCCAAGTGTTCCAAAACCAAAAATAACTACTTTACCATTATTACTTATGATTTGATTTTTTAAGGTCTCTAGGGAGTACGTTTTCATTTTGTAAGTAAATAACATCTTTTAAAAAAAAAATCTATATTATTAGTAAAATTTATTACAACTAATATCTCAGATTTTGCACAGGGTGAACCAAATCAATACCCAGTAACTGTCTTAATCCAGAGTCTAAATTTTTTATATCTTTTTTTTTTAAACAATTTTTTAAATTAGACATTGGTGTTATAAAAAAAGGTAAGTACTGTCCCAAAATTGCAACCCTTTCTTTATATGAAAAGTTAGAAGAAGAGCCATGCCACGCCAATCCATTAAAAATGATAAGTGTACCTTTTGGATATATAAGTTGAATTTTATTTTTATCAAAAGCTTTTTGTGTGGGATATGTTTTAAATTTTTGACTACCAGGCACAAATTCAGTAGCACCATTTTGATTAGTAAAATCATCTAATAAAATCATTGTTTGGCAATTAAGAATAATTTCATTAGAAAAATTTAAAGGAGGCGTTTTTTTATAAATATTTTTCATATTCATATAGGGGTAATCTATATGTGGTTTTTGACCTCTAGCCCCTGGAAAAAGTGAGTTAGCACAAAAGTTTCCACAAATAAATTTCTTACCTAACAATTTTTCGAATATGGGCATGACAATTTTTGGTTGTATCAATTTTTTAAAGATATCATCTAAAGCTATTAAATTAAGAATATATTTTTGATTATTTTTTTTATCAGAAGAAAAAGCTAAATCTTTCTTAATTTTTGAAACTCTAAGTATAATTTTTTTTGCTTTATTTACATCTTTATTTGAAAAATAATTTTTAAAAACATAAAACCCACTTTTATTTTTTAATTCATTTACAACATTATTAATAAATTGACTTGATTTTTTACTTTTTAATTTATTTCTATTTTTTTTTATTTTAGTAGCACCAAAAAAACTAGGATCAAATTTTTTTGGCCATATTGTTTTATTATCATATATAGCTTCTCTTAAATTTACATTTTTAAAAGTTGAATTTTTTAAATTTAATCCACTTAAATTACTGTGACTTAAATTTGAATTTAGAAAATTTGTTTTAGATATAATTGTTTTTCTTAAGTCGGTGTCAGATAAAATACAATTTTTTAAGATAGTTTCTTTAAAATTTACTTTTTCTAAATCAGCACTCCAAAAGTCAATTTTTTCTAAATTACTTTTTGAAAAAGTTGTTTTGTTTAGATTTGCTTTTCTAAATGCATAACCTACTAACTTTACTTTAGAAAAGTTTTTTTTTTTTACATTTTTAAAATTAAAATTTTTTAGCATTATGAATTTTACTTATAATCAATTTTCATTAATTTGACCACAAACATTACCTCAACAATTAATAGTATAAATTTGATTGACAGTTCTTTTAGAATAGTAATTTCTAAATAGTAATTATTTACTATATGTTATGCTTTAAAATATTAATGAAGCAGAAAATGTTACAATAATTTAGATATAATTTTATGTAGTGAACTAATTTAATTAGTTAATCGGTTGATAATTTACACTTGAAGTATATAACAAAAAAAACTCTATGATAATAATAGGAATTAATGATAACCATGATGCCTCGGCTTGCCTAATTAAAGATGGTGTTATTGTAGATCTTATTCAAGAAGAAAGACTTAGAAGAAAAAAAAATTTAGGATCTTTTCCTAGAGAGTCTCTTCAATATATTTTAAAAAAAAATAATATTAATCCAAAAGATATTGATCAAGTTTGTGTAGCTAATATTAAACTCGCACATATGAATTTTTGGAATGTGGCATCTGATTTTAAAACTTCAGACTGGTATAAATTACAGGAAAAATTTCATTATGAGAAAATTTTTCATAAAAAAAAAGTTAAAATAAAAGACGTTTTTCCTAATTACAAACCAAAAATTAAATTATCTTATTCCTTAAAAGGTATACCTTTCATTTCTAGTGATGACGCAACCAAAAAAAATCATGAGGATATAGTGGAAAGACGAATAAAAACTATATGTAATTTTTTAAAAGTAGACAAAAAAAAAATTACTTTTTATGATCATCACAATTGTCATGCATTCTACGGTTTTTATTCAAGTCCAAATTCTCATAGAGGTAAATTGACGGCAGTCGTTACAGCAGACGGTGGTGGTGATGGACTTTATAATTCTGTCAGTTATTTTAAAAAAGGTAAATTTAAGTCAATATCAAGATCAAGAAATAACTGGATAGCAAAAATTTATGAGTCGGTTACTTTAATACTAGGGATGAATCCTTTTAGACACTGTTACAAAGTCATGGGTTTGGCACCGTATTCTGATACTAAAAAATACGGTCATATTTCAAAATTTTTTCAATCATGCATGAAAGTAAAAGGAGTTGATTTTTTACTGAGTAAAAAAATGACTGACCAATTCTTTTTCTTTAAAGAAAATTTAAGACAATACCGGTTTGATAATATCGCTGGAGGACTTCAGGATTTTGTAGAAAAGATACTATCAAAATGGTTTTATAATATTTCAAAAAAATTCAACACAAATTTTTTTGTTTTTTCTGGTGGAGTTGCACACAATGTGAAAGCAAATAAATTTCTAAGTGAACAAAAATTTATAAAAAAATTATGGATACCACCTGGACCAGGTGATGAAAGCTTAAGTGTTGGTGCTATTTATTGTTATCTATATGATAAATTAGGATATAGAAAATGTTTAAAATATATAAAGCCGATTCAGAACGCTTATTTAGGAATGAGCATAACGAAAGAAGACCTGTCTAATTTTACAACTAATTCTTTAGTGAAGAAAAACTTTAAAAATATTAACGATAAAAATTTTAAAAATTCTGCAAAATTATTAAAAAATGGAGAAATACTTTTTGTTTGTATGGGAAGACAAGAGTTTGGTCCTCGTTCCCTAGGTCATAGATCAATAATATGTGATCCCTCAAACGTTGGTTTAGTGAAAAAAATTAATTCAACTATTAAAATGAGAGATTTTTGGATGCCATTTACCCCATCAATTTTAGATACTTATGAAAAAAAATATTTAAAAAAAAATAGTAAATTAAATATAAACTACATGACTTCTTGTGTAGATCCCACAGAGTTAGGTAAAAAATTTCTAAAAGCAGCTATGCACCCATCAGATTTTACAGTTAGACCTCAAATAGTGAGACATAAGGACAGTAATCTGTATTATAAGTTAATTAGAGAGTTTTCCAAAATTAGTGGAGTGGGAGCAGTGTTAAATACTTCTTTAAATATGCACGAATTCCCAGTTGTTGCAAAACCATTAGATATTGTTAATGAACTAATAAAAAAAAATAGTGATATTAATTTTAATATATTGATTGACAACCAACTATTTGTTAAAAAAAATTATAGATCTAGATAATGTACCCCTATATTTCTGAGAAAATAAAAAAGTTTAGAACGTATTTTTTTTTAAGAAAAAAAAACAAGCTTTTCTTTGATATCAAAAATAAAAATAATAAGATTAATCTGATAGAATATAACAGTTTTCATGGCTCACATCTTGCCCAAGCTTTAATATCTAATTTTTTAAAAAAAAGAAACTCGGGAAAAATTATTGCTTATTATAATTATACCCTAATGGTATCACCTTTAAAAATAAATTATTTACAAAAGTTTAAATGGCATTTGACTTCTTTCTTAAATTTAGGTTTCAAAAGCATTTACAAATCTTTTGGTGTAAATGAATTTATAAGACCTGAAATAAAAAAAAATTTTACTTATAAAGCTGAGCTAGAAACAAAAAAATTTTTCAAAAAAAATCCAAACAATAATCAAATTGCTAATTTCAAAATTAACAATATATGGATTGGTGATTTATTATACGACACTTATTTAAAATCAAACTATATACCTACAATTAACATTAAAGATAAAAAATTTTATATTTTTTTTAAAGAATTCTTAGAACTTTTTTTTTATTGGGAGGAATTTTATAAAAAAAATAATGTAGTTTCTACGACTGGTGTTCATGCGTGCTATTCTTTTGGGCTTCCTTTAAGAATAAGTGCACATAATGAAATACCAAGTTATGTAATAAGTGTAATGTCAGTGTTGAAGATCAATAAAAGTGTTAAGAGTATGTATGGCTACTATGGTTTTAATAAAAAAATCTTTTCAAAATATTTAAGTAAGTATAAAAAAAAATGTCTTAAAATAGCCAAATATAATTTAGATTTAAGACTTGGAGGACATACAGGAATAGATGTAGGTCTTTATAACCGTGAAATAAGTTCTTTTTCAAAAAAAAAATACAAATTTAAAGTTTTAGCCAGTAACTCTAAAATTAAAATCTTAATATCCACACATGATTTTTTAGATTCAACCCATGTTTATGGAAAAAATTTATTTCCTGATTTTTATTTATGGATAGACTATCTTGGAAAATTATCTGAAGAAAAAGATAAGGAGTATGATTTTTATATAAAAAGTCACCCTAGCCAAGGAAATAAATTTGAAAAATATCAAGAGTATACAGAAATTTTTGTTAATAGATTGATTAAGAAATACCCTAGGATAAAAAAAATTCCTAATAATACGTCAAATAATCAAATCATTAGCGAAGGAATAAACTTTGTTTTAACGGTATTTGGTTCTGTTGGTATAGAGTATGCCGCCTTAGGTGTTCCAGTTATTAATGCAACTGTAAATAATCCACATATTAACTATGGTTTTAACATAAACCCGTCAAACTTAAAAAACTATAAAAAGATACTTAATAATCTAAAAGGAATTAAACATAAAATTAAAAAAGAGGAAGTGTATGAATGCTATTTTATGAAACATTTTTTTTGGGATGAAAATTGGTTGTTTGATGATTTTAAAAGATTTACCAAAAAAATTGATGGATTTGACAATTTACACACAAACAGATTTTATGAATATTGGATTAATCATTTTAATAAAGAAGATTTGAATAAAAGTTTTACAAGACTTAAGGAATTTATAGATAATGGAAATTATAGATTATCAATAATTGATTCTAAAAAGATAGGATTTCTTAATGCTTCATTATCAAAAATTAACCACAAGCGATTTTTAGGATCAAGTTAAAACTATATTGAGTAATAAAATATATTAATATAAAAAACATTGCTATATTAATTTATATAAAATATTAATATCCTTAATTTAAGTTACATTTGCATACATGATCTATAGCTATATTTCTTTATCCTCAATAATAAAAATACAAAATTTAAAAAAAATAAATTTATTTGCTAAACTTGAACTTCTAAGCTTAATTTTAAGATTAAACATTATGTATTCAATTCAAAAAGCTGGAAGTGGTCACTTGGGCTCTTCTTTATCAGCATTAGATATTTTTTTATGTTGCTCAGAATATTTAAAAAAAACTAGAGGAAATTTTTTTTCTTCCAAAGGGCATGACGCACCGGCTCTATACAATGTTATGTCATTACATAAAAAAATAAATTTTGATAAAATACATTTACTTAGAAAAATTAATGGACTACCTGGTCATCCTGATGTTAATACAAAAAATATACTATTTAATACAGGTTCTCTTGGAATGGGTATTAGTAAAGTCAATGGACTTTCTTTTGTAAACCATTTCCAAAAAAAAAAAGAAAAAAATATTGTAATTTTAGGTGATGGGGAGCTTCAAGAAGGACAAAATTGGGAAGCCCTAATGTTTTTGCAAAATAATAAAAAAATATCTCCATTAATAATAGTGGATCACAATAGGATACAATCAGACACTTGGATAAAAAATGTAAAAGATTATTCTTCTTTAAAAAAAAAAATAAAGTCTTTCAAACTTAATTTTAAAGAAGTTGATGGGCACAATAAAAAGAAATTACTAAATGAAATAAAATACCATTTTAATAAAAATAATGGGGCAACAGTAGTTCTTGCTAACACAATAAAAGGGAAGGGTATTTCATATTTTGAGTCTAGTAATTTTAAAAAAAGTATGAAGTTTTACCCATTTCACTCAGGATCTCTGTCATCAGACCTATATAAAAAGGCATCAGATGAGATTTACAATAAGATAAAAAAATTCTGTACCTTAAAAAAAATAGAATGTCCTAAAATTCAAACTTATCAAATTAATAATAAAAATTTAAAAAGATATGAATCATTTAGTTTAGTTAAAGCATATTCCGAAGAACTTCTAAAATTTGTAAAAAGAAATAGAAAAAGCATTGTTTTAGATGCTGATTTAGCAAAAGATGCTGGTAGTTCTGAGGTGATGTTAAAAATTTCTAAACAATTTATTGAATTTGGTATAGCAGAACAAGACATGGTTTCATTTGGATCGGGTCTTGCGGCAAAAAATTTTTTACCAATTTTTCATAGCTTTTCTTGTTTTTTATCAACAAGAGCACAAGAACAGATTTTTAATTTTTGTTCAGAAAAAAGGAAAGGTATTTTTTTAGGAGCGTTAAGTGGTCTCACACCTTCGGCACCAGGTCACTCTCACCAAATGATAAGAGATATTCCTATAATAGGGTCAATGCCAAATTTGTTGATCCTTGAACTTTACTCTAGAAAAATGATAAAAAATTTTTTTAATTATCAAAAAAAGATAAATCTTTCATTATTTATTAAATTGAACAATTCACTGTTGATTGATAAAAATTTTAAAAACTTATCTTTACCAAAAAAAGGAAACCTATTGAAAATACACAATAATTCAAACAGCGATATTATAGTAATTTGTCAAGGGGCAGATATATTGAATGAAACGTTAAAAATAAAAAATCAATTAAAATCTATGAAAAATGTATCGATTTTAGCAGCCGTATGGCTTAATGATATAAATAAAAGAGAAGTTTTGAAATTAAATAATAAAAAAGTTCTGATTTTTCAATCATCAACTAACTTTGGTTCTTATGATTCTTTTTTATCAAATAAAATTTTGTCATACAATTGTAGGATCAAAAAATTTAGAGTAGTATCAATAAAAGACTTGCCAGCATGTGGTAAAAATGAAGAAGTTTTAGATTATCACAATCTTTCATCAAGTAAGATTTTAAATATAATTAAAAAATTTTAGTATGGAAAAAAGAGTAATTTTATTAATTGGATACAAGGGATTGATAGGAAATTATTTATATCGTTTTTTTAAAAAAAAAAAATATACTAAGCTTTTAGCAATAGATAAAGATGACAAAATAAATTTATTAGACTCAACTGTTTTAAAAAATTTTTTAGAGGTTAATAAAAATATCAATTATATTATTAATGCTAGTGGAAAAAATGATCATATAAAAAGAGAAAAAGATAAAAATAAACATGAAGATGTCAAGATTTTATTAGATTATATAAATGAAAATGTGGTTGTTCCTAAAAATATTATAGAACTTTCTAGTGTGACCTGTAAAAAATTAAAATCTGTTGTACATTTTTCTTCTTTATATGGACTTAAATCTCCTTATCATCCAATTTATAACAGAAAAAAATCTTTATCTTATTGCGTTAGTAAGACTGCTTTAGAGGGACTTACAAAATACTATGCCACATTATTAGCCCCAAAAGGAATAAGAATCAATAATATTAGAGTTGGTGGAGTTAAAAATAACCAACCCAAAGATTTTATTAAAAGTTTTTTAAAAAAAACTCCAATCAATCAAATGGTAAATAAAAAAGATCTTGCAAACACAGTTGATTTTTTATGTTCAGAAAAAAGTAAATATATAATAGGTGAGAATATTTCTTTGGACGGAGGATATACTCTTTGGTAAAAATTATTTCTATTATTCCTGCAAGAAGTGGGTCCAAAAGAATTAAAGATAAAAATATAAAAAAATATAAAGGTACTCCTTTATTGTCACATTCAATTAAACATTCTTTAAAATCTAAATATATTCAAAGAACAATAGTAAGCACAGACTCAAAAAAATATGCTAAAATTGCAATTAAATATGGAGCAGAAGTTCCATTTTTGAGACCAAAAAAAATCTCCAAAGATAGATCTACAGATCTTGAGTGTTTTATACACTGTCTTAATTTTCTAAAAGATAAAGAGAACTATATTCCTGACATTATTGTACACTTAAGACCTACATACCCTATTAGAGAAAAAAATCTTATAGATAATTGTATTAAATTATTGATTAAAAAAAATACCTTTCATTCATTAAGAACCGTTTGTGTTTCAGAGGACCCAATTGAAAAAATGTGGTACAAAAAAAAAGATAACTCTATTTATAATCCAATTACAAAAAATAATCAAAATCATAGTGTTTCTACACAATCTTTAAAACAAACTTATCATCAGAATAGTTGTGTTGATGTATTGAGAGTAAAATATACTATTTTAAAAAATAGAATAGCAGGGCAGAAAATACTAGGATATGAAATGAGTCATAACTTTGATATAGACACTATTAAAGACTTTAAAAAACTATAGATTATTTATTCCCAGTATCTAAACTTTTTAGAAATTTTTTTTTCATCTTCTGAAAATATTTTTTTACCTGTTCCAATTAATCCTGGTGCTTTACTTATTAACCCAGTCAGCATTCGCATCCCATCTTCTGCAAGAGAAGCTGCTTGGTCAGTACCCCATATCGATCGATCAAGAGTAATATGTCTTTCGATTGCCACTGCACCCAAAAGCCATGCGATCATCGAGGGAGAAGTTGTAGATTCGTGTCCACTATACCCGACATTACATTTAAATTTTTCTTTAAGTTTAACTATTAATGATAGATTTAATTTTTCATCAGGGCAGGGGTAAGTTGAAACACAATGCATTAGAATAAAGGGACATTTGTTTTTTTTAAATATAGTTACTGCATTTTTTATATCTTTCATTTCACACATACCAGTTGAAATAAATGTAATTTTTTTTTCTTTAGCCACAAAATCTAAAAATTCTAGATTAGTTATCATAGCTGAAGCTATTTTATTATGCTTTGTTCTATATTTTTTTAAAAATTTTTGACTTTCAATATCAAAAGCTGAAGCAAACCAGCCAATTTTAACTTTTTTGCAATATCGATTTATACTATCATATTCTTTTTTTTCAAACTCAATTTTTTTTTTATAATCTAAATAAGTTATTAACCCCCAAGGTGTTTCTCGAGGTAAGTTTTTTTGAAAGTCTGGTGTAGTAGTTTCAGGAGTTCTTTTTTGAAACTTTACAAAGTCAAAGTTATATTTTTTTGCTAGATCTATTAATTTTTTAGCTTCATTAATTGATCCATTATGATTAATACCAATTTCAGCAATCAGTATAGGTTTCCTTAAGTTTATTTTTTTTGTAAGATCCATAATTTTATTAAGTTCTATATTAAGTTAATGCTTGTTCCTGGGACGCCTTAGTTCTTTTGTCATGTTCAATAAAATCTTCTAATCCACCATGAGGATCTGCATTCGGCGCGGGCATATATTTTTCTAAAAACTCTTCTTTCAAATTATTAAATATTTTATTTCCTTCTTTATCGTTTTTTTCTGCACGTTGTATTTCTTTCCAACGATTTTTGGGAAATTTTACATAGAGATTAAAACATTTTTTTATTTCTTTAATTTCGTGAGGAGGATACTGGGGCATATTTAATACACCATCATCATCATTTAAACATTTTGTAATTGTCTCTGGTTTTATTAATCCAAGATCTTCACACATTTTTCTGAGAGGGGTACCATGAAAAGGAACAAATGTTGTCAAATTTTGGTTGTCTGAATCAAACTGTCTATTTAATTCAATTGTGTCGTAGGCTAGTTTTTTAGTTTCATGAGGAAACCCAGTTATATTATTTACACTATATTTGACACCGTATTTATGTGGAATCTTAAGTTTTTCAATAATATCTTTATTGGACCATCTTCTGTCTAAAATTCTTGCTCTAAATTCCTCATTTCCATGTTCTACACCAAAAGACATTCTGTCTAATCCTACAGAGGCTAATTTTTTCATTTTATAATCATTGATTGTTTCAGGTCTGGTTTGTACCCAGAACGGTAAGTTTATTTTTGAATAAACTTCAATAAACTCGTCGAACTCTTTTTTATTCATTGCTAAAAAAGTGTCTGCCCAAAAATAATTATATTCTACACCAAGATTTTCTTTAAAATGTATTAATTCCTTTTCAACTAAATCAATTCTTTTTTTTCTAAAAAACCCACCATCTGTTTCTTTGTTGTAAAGTGTTATTTGGTCAGGTGAATTACAAAACTTACAAGTATATGGGCAACCCCGTATTGTTTCAACTGGCAGCATCTTATAAACCGTACCACCCATTGGTCTATAAAGTCTATTTTCTTCAAATTGATCTACATCAATTATTGGGTTTTCATTAATATCAACAGGTTTTGATATAGGGTTTTTTCTAATTACGTTTCTATTTTTTAAGTATTTGGGTCCAATTGTTTTTACCCAGCAATTTGTAACATCTGAATAATCAACTTTTTTTTCAATTTTTTTGCAAAGGTCTATTAAGGCATTTTCACCTTCACCAACACAAACTATATCAATTAATTCTTCTTTTATAACTATTTCAGGGGCAAAGGTTGCAAAAACCCCACCACAAATTGTTGGTACTTTATTCTTTATTTTGTATTTTTTAATTTCGCGAAGAATCTCAACACCTAATTCCCACATATCTTCAGTCACTGATAAAGCTAATAAATCTGGCTGAACTTCTTTTATTTTTTTATGCACATCATCTTTCCAGCTTGTATTCTTAAGTCTTATTCCTCTTTTTGACATATCATAGGGAACCACTTGAAGTTTATCCATTTTACTTCCATCTGAGTCAATTCCTTGATCCATTGAGTGGTAGGTAGTATCAAAAATTTCTACTTGATGACCTTCTCTTTTTAATAAAGAAGAAAATAAAGCTATTGCCGGGGGCAACATATTCATTCCAAATGTATTTGGATAGATAAAGAGTACTTTTATTCCCATAAACTTAAGGTTTATTAATTAAACTGTTTCCTTTGTAATCTTATTAAAGGTTATACAAGAAATAAAGCTTAAATAGCTAAAAAATACAGTCGAAATCATTGTATTCTTTAAAAAAGGAATTGCCATTATGTAGCAATTAACAAGACCAGCAATATTTTTTTCGTATATTCCACCTGATATCCATACTCCAAAATTCGAAATTATAAAGAATACAAGAGAGCTAGACACTCCATAAATTAATAAGTTTTTAGAATTTATTTTATTATTTTTTAAAAAACAAAAATAAGTAATAATGAAAAGTGGAAAATATACATAAAACATATTTGAATAAAAACCAATAAACATATCTCCAATAATCATTGAACAAAACAATACTATAATTGAAAAATGTAAGTTTTTAAAAAAATAGCCACTCATAACAGCAATGGCAATTATAGGAGTGAAGTTTGGTGGATGGGGTATCATTCTAGAAAAGACCATTAATAATATCAATATTAATGGAAATAAATCTTTTCTTAAAAGTGTCTTAATATGACTTTTTTTTAAAAGCATGGCTATACAATAAACAGTTTATATCAAATATCAATTATCAAAATGATTGTTTTATACCAAAACCGAATGATCTATCCATCTGATTGTAATCTCTTACAGTTTCATACTTTTCATCTAAGATATTAGTAACATTTAGATATAAATTATATTTATTCCATAGGTTGTAATTAACTGATAAATCATTGACAAAATAATCATCTGTTCTTTCATCACTAAATGTCCGATTACCATTTCCATAATCTCTCGCCGTGTCTGACCATTTGGAATTTAGTGTTAGGTTTAAGTTTTCATAATTTGGTAATTTAATAGTAGTAATTAAATTTAATATATTTCTAGGAACTCTAACCATTTGTGCGTTATAATAGCTAGTATTGGCATTTGGATCGCTTTGCTCAGCACCATCATAAGTAGATGTATAAGTATAATTTAGTCCAAATTTTAGAAAATCATTTTTTATCCACTCTGAAATAAACTCTATACCTTGTGATTTTACTTTTCCTGGCAAATTTTGCGTTGTATATGCTAAGCCTGAACTAGTTCCTGTTTCCCAACCTTCAAGTACGTCAGTATAACTTATATTAAAATAAGTAATATCTATTTTTAAATTTCGATCTAAAAAATTTTTTTCAATTCCAAAATCAAGACTTTCACTATTTTCTGCTTTTACAAATGGGAGTGAGTCTTTATTGGACGCATAAACATAAAACTCTTCATACAATGAAGGAAATCTAAAGCCTGTTCCATAAGAAAATTTTAATTTTGTTGTTTTATTATTAAACAGTTGAGCAGCAGTAAATCTATGTGAGTCCTCGTTACCAGCCCGTTCATGTTCATCAAATCTTGAACCAAAAGTTAAATAAATATCATTTGGAAATCTTTTTTGAAAATCATAATAGTTTGAAGTGACAAGACTATTATGATCTACTCTTCCTGATGTATTTTCATTAAAACCCATTTCATCTTCTTCTCTTTCAGATCCAAAAACTACACTAGTATCTAGGTCAAAATCGTAGTTACCTGAATACATAAAGGCATATCTGTCTCCATAATAATTATCTTTACTGGTATTTTTACTTCCAGGAGCAGCATTATAAATTCTTTTTATGTAGGTGTTGGCCAGAGTAAATTTATTTTTAAAATTTTCTATTGGTTTATAAACTAACGACACATTTGAAGATGCTTCCAAAGCATCTTGTTCTTCGTTATGGGTGTATCCTGATGTTGAACTTTCAGCATCATATTGAAGATAACTTTCTGCAATTCTTGTATTTGTTGTAAATTCTAATTTATCTGAAAATGTATAGCCATAATTTCCTACTAATGAATTATTTCTGTATCTATCTTTTTCTTCGTTGTGCATCATTCTAGAGATTCCATCCGTTTGAAATCTTTCTAAACCAATAAAAAAATTATTTTTTTCATTAGCTCCTGATAGCGAAGTAGATAAATTGTGAGTACCATGAGATCCAGTCATGTAGTTAATATCTTTATGAAAACCTGGCTTTCCTTTTTTTGTTGTAATGTTTATAGTTCCACCAATGGCGCCACTTCCATAAACTGAACTTTGATTACCTTTTAAAATTTCTACTCTAGATATGCTGCTAGTTAGAATATGATTGAAATCAAAATCATTTGATACACTTGCTGGATCAGACATTTTAACGCCATCTATATAAACTGTTGAATATCTTTTTGGCAAACCCCTTAATTGAATTGCTGATGAGGTTCCATGACCACCACTTTGAAAAAAATTTGCACTAGTTGTATTACTAGACAAAGCATCACCTAAAAAATATTCAGTTGAGTTTTTAAAAAAGTCTTCTTCAAGGACTGTCACTGACGTTCCAACTGTAGAAATAGACTGAGGTTTTTTACTAGCAGAAATTACAATTATTGGAATTTCCTCAGAAAAAACTGAACTTGTAAATAATATAAAATAAAATAATAAAAATTTTCTTAACATCTTTTGCACATCCTTTTTTAAACTTCTAAATATTAGAAGTTAGTTAATTTAATGCCGATGTTAATTTAAATTGCAGAACTAGACTTTTCCTGGCCATCGTTCAACAGCGGGCTATACTGGGTGGCACTCGGGCTTCATTTTAAATGTTACCGTTGCAGGAACAGCTAATGTTTTTCACATTATTTCCCACCAAGATTCAGCACACTAAAAAAATACTTTTTTTTTAAAAATAGTCAACTCTATTTTTTGGTATTATTTTTTTCTTTTAATAATTCTTGGATAACTTTAACACAATGTATCGTAGCGCTTTCTTTAAATTTTTTACAATTTAGCAAGAAGTTATTTTTTTGATTTATCCATATTTCATGTGAAGGACTATCTTCTGCAAGTTTGATCAATTTTTTTAACTCATCAGAATTATTTGCTCTTACATTAAGTTTAAATATATCCACACCAATATCACGATTTATAAGTTTTACCGCCTCCCAATATTCAATGGAGGGTTTTTTAAAGATTAGTCCCTCAAGCAACACAGAAGAGTCTCGGTCATGTAAAAAAATGTCACATTTGGATGCCAATGTAAGTAAATTTTCCTTTGAAATCTCAAAATCAACATTTTTATATTTTTTTAAAATTTTTAAATAGTAAGGATCATTTCTTCTTGGATGTATTTTAAAAATAATTTTAAAATTAATAAATTCACTTAAAACTTGCATAATTTCATTTAATTGTTTTTCATTTTTCTCTTTTTCAAATTTAAATCTTGATGAATAAGCAATTAAAATAATAGGTTTTTTATTTTTTTTAATAATAGGTATTAATTTATTTAACCAGGCTAAATCATATTTAGGAACACCAACTACTTTGATTTTTTCTGTAGCTATTCTTTTACTCCATGAGTCTACATCACTATCATTACACAAAATTAAATTGTCTCCTCCCAAACTATAGTTTACCTTTTCATTTAATCGTGGTTTAGCAAAAATAAATGCAGATGTTGGAAAATGAATAATTTTAGGTCTTACATTTTCCTTTTTTATATAACTAATGAAAGGTGAATAGGTTCCAAATTCTGAAAAAAATACTGCAATTTCTGAAAAATTAATTTTGTTTTTTTTAAAATAATTTTTAATATTGAATCCAAAAAAATAATTTATTGTTTTATTAAAAAAAAATTTTTGATCTAAAAATCTCTTAACTTTATCAATGCTATCTTCTATTTTATACCCATCAGAAATTTCATTCCAAAGTTTGAATAATATCTTATCTTTTTTAAGAGTATTATAAGCGTCCCTACGCTGGAAGAGTGTAAATATTTTATAATCTTTTTTTAATTCAAATAATACTGGTAAAATCCAATCAATTTCTGCAACACTTTTGCTAACACCGAGAACTATTATTTTCTTTTTCATTTATTTAAGGAATTATTGTATAAGTTCATATCAAATTTTTAACATAATTGATAATTAACATAATATTATGTCTTCAATAAAAAACGTATATTTCCAAAATAGTGATAATGATTTTTATAAAGAAATCTATCCTTTTTTTATTAATTTAAAAAACTCTTCAAATAAAAATTTGAGTAAGGAAGATCAAATATATTTTAATGAAATTCAAGAACATATCGTAAAGAATAACTCATTACCTTTTGATTTTAATTCTCAAGAGTTACTTTATTTTAAAAAACACTCCCAAAATAGTTGGCCAGATTATTTTTTATTTAGGTATAAATTTAGAAAATTTCCAAAAGAAAAAATTGTGTCAGACTTTCCAATATACGTATTAGTTGAGCCTGTATCTACTTGCAACATAAGATGCACCATGTGTTTTCAAATAGATAAATCATTTACAAAAAAACCCTTCATGGGAACAATGAAAATGGATTTTTTCAAAGAAATAATTGATGAATGTTATGCAAATGGAACTAAAGCAATTACACTGGCTTCAAGAGGTGAGCCTACTTTACACCCCAAACTGCCTGAAATGCTAGATTATATTTCTAATAAATTTTTAGAAGTAAAGCTGAATACTAATGCAACTAAACTCAGTGAAAAATTAATAAGAAAGATATTAGAAACAAATGTCAATGAACTTGTATATTCAGTAGACGAGTCTGATAAAAAAAAATATGAAAAAATAAGAGTTGGAGGTAAATTTAACGAAGTAGTCAGTAATATAAAAAATTTTAAAAAAATTAGGGATACTGAATTTCCTAATAGTAAAACTACAACTAGAATTTCAGGTGTTTTAGTTAATGAAGATCAAGATGCAAAAGTTATTACAGACTTCTGGACACAATACGTTGACCATGTTGTTTTTGTAAAAGAACAAAATAGATGGGATACTTACAATAATAATCCAGATGGGGTTAACTCTCCATGTACATATCTTTGGGAAAGAATGTACGTATGGTTTGATGGCATTACAAATCCTTGCGATGTGGATTATAAAAGTCAGTTAACAATGGGTAAATTAGATTATAGTCAAAATAATATTAGAAAGATTTGGACTTCAGAGTTTTTTCAATCTTTAAGAAAAAAACATTTAAATGATGAAAGACAAACAATCAAACCTTGTGACAGGTGTGGTCTAACATTTTAAATAAATGATATATTAATCAGCTATCAAATGAAAAAAAAAATTTTAATAACTGGAGCGAGTTCTGATATAGGAATTGCAGTAGTTCAAAAATACCTTGAACTTGGTTGGAAAGTTACTGCTCATTTTAATAAAAGTAGTAAAAAATTAAAAGATTTAAAATTTCAAAACAATAATTTAGATCTTTTTTGTTTTGACTTTGAACATATTCAAAAGTTTGAAAAATTTGTAAAGCAAAACAAATCCTTTTTTAAAAAACATGATGCATTTATTAGTTTAACAGGATTGAACAATTCAAAACAGTTTAATTTGCTAAAAATTGATGAAATAAATCATCATTTAAATGTAAATTATTTTTCAAGTTGGCTTATTCTTAGAGAAGTCGTTAATTCTATGAAAAAAAGGAATTGGGGAAGAGTTTTGCTTACCTCTAGCATTGGTACAAAATTTGGAGGTGGTGAAAAAACTTTTGCATATTCACTGTCAAAACATATGAATGAGTTTTTTCCAAGCCCGTTAAAAGAGAAAATTAGATATAATGTTTTATATAATTGCCTAAGAATAGGAGTTACAGATACAAAAATTCATAAAAGAGTTAAAAACAAAAATATGAAAAAAAGAATAAATTTAATTCCAACTAAAAGAATGGCAAAGACTACAGAAATTGCAGAATATATTTATTTTCTTTGTTCTTCGAAAAATACTCAGATCACCAACGAATTATTAAATATATCTGGTGGTGAATAATTTTAACTTTTTAAACATCTTAGAATTTAGAAATTTTCTATCAATCATAGAAATTGTAAGAAAGAAAAATTTAATATTTTTATTTATTTTTATGGTTGTAGCGGGTTTTTTAGAAATGCTATCGATTGGAATTATGATTCCACTAGTCAATATAATATTTAACCCCGAAGGAACTACAAATGAAGTATTTTCTTCTATATTAAAATCATCAAAAGACTCATTAAGCTTGAATTATATAAGTCTTTCAATTTTAGCAATTTTTTTTGTTTATCTTTTAAAGTATTTATTTTTAGTTTTTTACACTTTTTTTCAATCAAAAGTTCTACTTGTTATAAAAGCAGAACTTTCAAAAAAGCTTTTTAATCATTATTTAACCAGAGATTATACATTTCATTTTAAGAATAGCTCTGCAAAGTTAATAAGAAATACTATCCAAGAAGTAGACACTTTAATGAATAGCTTTGTTGGCCCTTTTTTTACTTTTTTTTTATTATTACTAATGTCTATGTTTGTTTTAGGGTTACTTTTTTATTATTCTTTTGTATCTAGCTTAATTGTTTTGTTTATATTTGGAATGTTCGGAATATCTTTAGCATTGTTTATAAAGAACAAAATCAGAATTATTGGAAAAAGAAGACAAAAACATGCATTCGGTTCTTTAAAAAATTTACAAGAAGGTTTTTCTCTTATTAGAGAAATTAAATTACTTGCTATAGAGAATTTTTTTCAGAAAAAATTTAATTTGCATATCAATGCCATGATACCGCTTGGAATCAAAAGGACAGTTTTTGGTATATTGCCTAAAATAATTTTTGAATTTATTTTTATTACTATTGCCCTAGGAATGATTGTTTATATTAATTTTATGAAGTTACCTTTCGAAGAATTTTTTACTATATTTGTGATATATGTATTTGCTGCCTATAGAATTATCCCTTCACTAAGTGGTCTATCAGTAGCGTATCAAAAAATGAAATTTGGAGTGGTATCATTAGAATTAATAATAAAAGAACTCGAGGATAAAAAACACGATACAAAGATTTTCACTAATATTAAGAATGATAATTTTAAATTTGAGGAAGAGATAGAGGCTAAAGATATTTCTTTTAAATATGAAAATAATAAAAATTTAGTTTTAGATAAATTAAATTTAAAAATAAAAAAGAATACCTGTATTGGATTAGTTGGTCGTAATGCAGCAGGCAAAAGTACACTTATCAATCTGATTTGTGGATTAATAAATCCAATTAATGGAGAAATATCAGTTGATCAAAAAAATATTATCAATGATATTAATGGATGGCAAAAATTGATTGGTTTTATACCCCAATCAATTTATTTAATAGATGATAGTGTTCAAAATAACATTGCACTTGGTATTAGTGAAGAAAATATAGATAAAGAAAGAGTAAAAAAAATGATGGTATCATCTGGTTTATCAGAAACATTATCACCAGAAGATTTAGTTGGAGAAGGAGGAAAAAATATTTCTGGAGGACAAAAACAAAAAATTGGTATTGCAAGAGCTTTATATCGTCAGCCCGAAATACTTATTTATGATGAACCCACAAGTGCTATGGATCTTGATTCAGAAGAACATTTAACAGAAACTATCTTTAATCAAAATAAAGAAAAGACTTTAATTATTATATCTCATAGAGAAAAAGTATTAAGATATTGTGATTTTGTTTATAAGCTAGAGAATAAAAATATTTCACAGGTTGATTTGAAGAATATTAATTTAAATAAATTAGATAATTAAATTATAAACATGATAAATAAAAAAATTAAGGTAAAATAAAGAAATGAAAAAAACGTATTTTATAACAGGTGGGACAGGATCTTTTGCAAAAAAGTTTATTAAATTATTAATAAATAAAAAATTGGCAAAAAAGATAATAGTTTTTAGTAGAGATGAGTATAAACAATTAATGATGCAAGAATTACCTTTTGTGAAATCAAATTTAGATATTTTTAGATTTTATTTAGGGGATGTAAGAGATAAAAGTAGATTAGAGTGGGCAATTCAAGATAGTGTAGATATTGTAGTTCATTCGGCAGCCCTTAAACAGGTACCAGCAACAGAATATAACCCATTTGAAACAGTACAAACAAATATTATTGGTACTCAAAATTTAATTGAAGTTTGTATTAATAAAAATATTGATAAAGTAATACTAATAAGTACAGATAAAGCAGTTTCTCCAATCAATCTTTATGGATCAACAAAATTAACAGCAGAAAAGTTATTTATTTCTGCGAATATTTTTAAGGGATTAAAAAAAACTAAATTTAGTGTCATAAGGTATGGCAATGTTATGGGTAGTAGAGGCTCTGTAATTCCTATTTTTTTAAATCAAAATAAAAGTCTTACATCACCATTTACTGTGACAGATAAAAATATGACCAGATTCAATATTTCGTTAACTGAAGCAGCAAATTTTGTAAATATGTGCATATTGAAAATGAAGGGATCTGAAGTGTTTGTTCCAAAAATACCATCATACAAAATTCTTGATTTAGTGAAAGCTATCAATCCAAAGAAAAAAATAAAATTTATAGGTATTAGACCTGGAGAAAAAATTCATGAAGAATTAATTGAAGCATCAGATTCAAATAAAATTATTGAAAATAAGAACTATTTTATAATTAGTTTTTCTGGAAAACTTGCAGTAAAAAAAACTATTTCTAAATATAAGAATTTCAATTCTTATAATAGTTTAGAAAATTCTGAATTTTTATCAATTGTACAAATAAGAAAAGAAATAAAAAAAAATATTAAAGATTTTGATTAGAGTTATTTAATGACTATTTCTTATGGTAAACAAAGCATAGACTCTCAAGATATTAGATATGTAGTAAAATCATTGAAAAGTAATTATTTAACTCAAGGACCTTTAGTAAAAGAATTTGAAAAGGAATTAACAAAAAATTTTAAATGTAAATTCTCTACAGTTTTATCGAATGCTTCTTCGGCACTTTTTTTAATTGGAAAAATTTTAAAGTGGAAAAAAGGAGATTTAATAGCTGTGCCACCTATTACGTTTATATCTTCAATTAATTCAGTTGAGCATTGTGGAGCTAAACCATTGTTTATTGATATTAATTTAGACGATTATTGTATGGATCCTTTTCAACTAGAAAAGGAGCTAGAAAAAGATAAAAAAAAAAGAATAAAAGCTGCCATAATCACTGACTATGGTGGGCAACCTGCTCAGTGGAAAAAATTTCATCAATTAAAAAAGAAATATAATATCACTTTAATTAACGACAATTGTCATGCAATGGGTTCAAGTATTCAGTTTAATAAAGGTTATGCTACAAAATATGCTGACTTTGCAACCTTAAGTTTTCACCCTGTAAAAGCAATTACCACAGGAGAAGGTGGAGCAATTTTGACCAATAACAAAATAATGAATGAAAAGGCAACCCTACTTCGAGAACATGGGATAGTAAGAAATAATAGCAAACACTGGGACTATAAAGTTTTTAACTTAGGTTATAATTTTAGATTACCAGACTTAAATTGTGCACTAGGTATTAGTCAACTAAAAAAGTTAAATAAATTTACAATTCGAAGAATAGAAATATCACAAATATATGATAATTTATTTAATGATAAAGAAAAATTCAGAACTCCAAAAAAAATTAAAAATACAATAAATACCTACCATTTATATCCACTTCTAATTAACTTAAAAAAGATAAAAAAAACAAAAGAAAAAATAATTAAAGAATTTTTAAAATATAAAATAAAACTTCAGGTACACTATATTCCAGTTAATACACAGCCATTCTATAAAAGAAAATATGGCTTTAATAAAAATAATTATAAGAACTCATCTCTATTTTTTAAATCGTGTATATCTTTACCAATATATTACGATCTTAAGGAAACTGAGATTAATCACATCAAAAAAATTTGTAAAAAAGTATTTAAAATATAATTGATAATGAAAAAAAAAACGGCACTCATATTTGGAATTACAGAAAAAAATGGAATAGTTATGATGAAATATTTACATAAAAAAAAATACTTAATCGAAGGAATTTGCTTAAAAAAAACTAAAAAAAACTTAAAAACATTAAGATTTTTTAAAAATAGCAATTTACATAAGCTTCCTAAATTTAATGAAATAAATATAACTAAACTTTTAAAAAAAAATTTTAATGAAATTTATTTTTTTGAAGACCAATCGAATATTAAAAAATCTACTTTAAAAAAATTTGAAATATTTGATAAAGAAATAAATTTTTTGAAAATCATATTAGATTTTATTGTTTCGCAAAAAAGTATAAAGTCAAAGTTTTTGTATGAGGGTAATAGTGAAATGTATGATAACTTAAATTTTAAAAATAATAAACAAAAACCTAAAAATTTATTTGGACTATCAAAGCTTATTAACTATGAAATTATTAAGTCTTATAGAAAAATGTTTAATATACCAACTTGTACAGTAATTTTCTTGAATCATTTAGTACACTTAAGAACTGTAGCATGTCATAAAATTTTAAACTCCAAAAAAATAGATGACTATTTTATTTTGCCGACTAAAACAATTTTGTTAGAGAGAATATAAAAAATGATAGATGAGCACTTTTCAAGTATTGAAAAGCTAAAAGATATAAAAATTGAAGGTGGGCTTAGAACAAAAAATATTTTTAAGAAATCCGAGATAGATAAACCTTTGATAACCATAATAACGGCTGTACTTAATAATGAAAAATATTTAGAGGAAAGTATTTTAAGTTTACATAATCAGAAATACGATAACTATGAACATATAATACTTGATGGTGGCTCCTCTGATAAAACTATTGATATTATAAAGAAATACGAAGATAAGATTGATTATTGGTGTACAGGTAGGGACAAGGGTATTTATGATGCTTTTAACAATGGGATGCAATTAGCAAAAGGAGATTATATAGGTTTTTTAAATTCTGATGATTATTATTCAAATAACGCTTTAGAACTATTGACAGGACATATTAAAAAGAACCCAAATAAAGATTTTATTTTTGGCGCAGTAAAAAAACACTGGGGTGTATTACATGGGTATAGACCTTACAAAATATATTGGAGTTGGGGTTTTTATTCTAGTCATTCAACAGGTTTTTTTATCAAAACTAGCTCAGCGAAAAAAGTTGGTCTTTATAATCTAAAATATAAATATTCATCTGATTATGACTATTTTTTTAGAATGATTGTTAAAAAAAAATTACAGGGAATAGGAACCAAAAAAGAAGAAGTATTTGGAACTTTTAGAAGAGGTGGATTCTCAAGCACCATTAATTTTTTTGATCATTTTAAGGAAGAAATTCAAATTAGAATTGATAATGGACAAAATAAAATACTGATCTTAATAATATTTATTTATAAATATTTAAAAAACATATCTAAAATATGAGAATTTTAGTTACTGGAGCAGCAGGTTTTATTGGATTTAGTTTGTCCAACTACCTATTAAAAAATAATCATAAAGTTTTTGGAATAGATAATTTTGATGAATATTATTCGATACCTTTAAAAAAAAAGAGATTAAAAATTTTAAATAAAAGTAAAAATTTTATTTTTAATAAAATTGATATTAAAAATAAAAAGAAGCTTAAACATTTTTTTAAAAGAAAAAAGATAGATACTATAATAAATTTGGCAGCACAAGCTGGGGTAAGACATTCTTTTGAAAAACCATTAAAATATATTAACGTTAATATACTTGGGTTTTTGAATTTAATAGAAGTAGCGAAAGATAATAACATAAAAAAGTTTATTTATGCTTCCTCAAGTTCAGTTTATGGTGAAAATAATAATTTTCCTCTTAAAGAAAGTGAAAATTTAAATCCAAAAAATATATATGCTGTAAGTAAAAAATTAAATGAAAAAATTGCAGAAATGCAGCAAAAATTTGGACTAACATCATTTGTTGGATTAAGATTTTTTACTGTCTATGGTGAGTGGGGCAGACCAGATATGTTTATGATGAAACTGTTTAAATCTCACATGACTAATAAAATTTTTCATTTAAACAATTATGGGAATCACTTAAGAGATTTTACGTATATAGGAGATGTGGTTAAGGCAGTAGGTAAATTGATAAAAAAAAAATTTAAAAAACATGAAATTTTTAATATATGCTCTAATAACCCTGTAAATATTTATGATATTGTAAAAAATTTTAATAAAAGGTACCCTGTGAAAGTAAAACTAACCAAAATACATAAAGCAGATATTCTTAAAACACACGGTAGTAACAGAAAATTAAATAAAAATATTTCAAAAATAAAGTACTCAAATTTTTATGATACTTTTTATAAAACATTTGATTGGTATAAAAAAAATAAGATCTACAAACTTTAAGGTGATTAATTGAAAAAAAATATAGTTTTTGGCTCATCAGGATTAGTCGGATCCGCATTTTATCAATTATTAAAGAATGATAAAAACTTTATTTTTTTTAGTAAAGATAATAAAAAATTTAAAAAGTTTAATTTAAACACCAACATAGAAAAATTTCCATTAAAGAACGTTAACAATTGCTATTTTTTCTCAAGCCCTAGAATCTTAAGAAAAAATTTTATGAAAAATGAATTTAAAAACGAACTCGAGTGGATAAAAAAAGTTGTTTTAAATATCAAAATTAATAAGATTATTTATATTTCATCATCAAGTGTTTATTACGAAAAAAACCACATGATAGGATCCATAAAGCTAAAATGTGAAAAGTTTATTTTTAAAAATAAAGATTTATTTAAAGATTATCAAATATGGAGACCTTTCAACTTAATAGGAGAAAAATACGTTAATTCTGATCACTTTCATAACCAACTGTTTAAAGAAATGTTTTTAAAAAAAAAATATGCGAGTACTTTTGCAGGCAACTTATCTGATAAAAGAGGGTATGCTGATGTCAGTCATTTTGTAAAAGTCTTATACAAAGAGTCCTTAAAGGCTAAAAGTTTTATAAAAGATTATGGTAACAAAGATTTAATTAAAGTCTCTCAAATTATAGATTTATTCAATCACTATTATGTGAAAATTAATAATTTTTATTTTAAATCTGTTTTTAAATCAAAAAAAGCCAATATAAGTAAAGTCAAATTGAAAAAAAATACTATTTTTTACAACAAAAAGTCATTAACTATTTTAAAAAAATATTTAAGAAAAAGCTTGAATGAAAAAAAAATGTAATATTTGTAATAAGAAATTTGTTAATAAATTATCATTAGGTAATCATCCTTGTGCTGACACATTTTTAAAAACAAAATCACAAGCGATTAAATTAAAAAAATATCCTTTAGTAGTTGGATATTGTAACTGTTCTCATCTTACATCTGTTTTTCCTGTTCCAAGTTTTCAAAGATATGAAAAGTATGATTATTCATATACATCAGATAATTCTCCAGTTTCAAGATTACATTTTAAAAAAATTGCAAATTATATATTTCATCGATTTAAAGTTGATAAAAATAGTTTAGTTGTAGAAGCAGGTAGTAATGATGGAACTTTTTTAAATGAGATCCAAAAAATATCTAAAGCAAAAGTTTTAGGAGTAGATCCATCAAAAAATATTTCATTACTGGCTAAAAAAAAGAAAATAAATACCCTGATTGATTATTTTAATTTTAAATCTTCAAAAAAAATTAAGAAATTATATGGTACAGCAGATATAATTTATGGAGCGAATGTATTTAACCATGTCGATGATAATCTAAATTTTTTAGATGCTGCTAAATATCTTTTAAAAGATAAGGGAACGCTCATACTTGAAGTTCCAGATTTAAAATCCTTGGTTGAAAAAGTTGGTTTTGATACAATTTATCATGAACATAGACACTATTATTCTGAAAAATCTATTAATAAAATTCTAAGCAAGAAAAACTTTAAAATAATTAAACTTGAAAAGATCAAATATATGGCAGGCTCTTTAAGAGTTTTTGCTAAAAAAAGTAATCAAAAAAACAAAAGTATTAAAAAGTTTACTTATGTTAAGCTTAATGATTTTAAAAACTTTAAGAAAGAAATTACTAATATTATAAAAGAAATTCAATTATTTGTTAAAAAAAATTTAAAAGAAAAAAATTCTGTTTATGGTGTAGGTGCAGCAACTAAAGGTAATACATTATTAAACTGCTGTAGGTTTACAGATAAAGACATAAAATTCATTTTAGACAAATCAAAATTTAAAATTAATAAATTTACACCAATGTCAGGAATTAAGATAATACAAGAAGATAAAAAGTTAAAAATAAAAGCTGCATTAATTTTACCCTGGAATATTAGCAATCATTTAATTAATAAATTTTTTAAAAAAAGAAAAATTATGTATACTTCAATAGCAAAAATAATTAATAAAAAAAAATGAAGAAAATACTAAAAAATAATTTTAAAGATAAAAGAGGTTCAATTATTGATATATTTATTAATAAACCGAAAGATCATTGCACACTCGTAACATTCAATAAAAATGCCATTCGTGGAAATCATTTTCATAAAAAAAGTACTCAATATTCTTTTTTAATTTCTGGAAAATTGATATTCCATTCTTGTAGAGTAAATAAAAATGGAAAATTAATTGGAAAACCAAAAAAACAGGTACTAAAAGCAAACTCTCTAGTAACTCATAAACCTTTTCATGCACATGCATTTAAAGCTATAAGTTCAAGTAATTTATTGGCATTTGCTGATGGTATGAGAGGTGGAAAAAATTATGAGAAAGATACATTTAGATTAGAAAAAAAATTAATATAATTTATTTAATATTTTTTTATAAACATTTAAAGCATCCTGAGATGTTTTTTTCCAAGATAATTCTTTAATTCTTTCTAGACCGTGACTAATTAAAAAATTAATATTAGATTTTGAATATATTATATTTTCTATTTTTAATGCAATATCTTTAGGTAACTCAGGGTCAAAACTATATTCTGGCAAATTAGTAGCCTCCAATATTGCAGTGTTATTGCTTGAGATTACAGGACAACCAAAACTCATTGCTTCTAAAGGTGGAAAACCAAAACCTTCATTTTTAGATGGATATATTAATGCAGTTGCATTTAAATAATGTTCATGAAGTTTTTGATCGTTTCCTGAAGTGAATAAAATATTTTTTTCATTTAGGCCTAGACTTTTAATTAAATCCTTTTCTAGCTGGTTAATCTTTTCTTCTCCAAAACATATAAGTTGAAAATCATCAAGTATTTGTTTGTTAATTGATAATGCTCTAAGTAGGTTTTCAAAATTTTTATATTTTAGTCTACTACCAACATACAAAAGATATTTTTTTTTATCATAATTGACATTTTTTGGATTAATAGATTGGTTAACACCTTGATAAACAACAGAGGTTTTATTTAAATCAAAATTATAATATTTCTCCAAATCATTTTTGGTTTTATGTGAGGAACATATTACGTGGTCAGCAAGCTCAAGAGATTTTTTTTTTGGTCTCCAATTTTTATTTTTGCTGTATAGTTCTGGATAAATCTCATGACTAAGATCCCATACATTTAAAATTTTCTTAGCTTTTATTGATTTGTAATGATGGTCATTGAAGTATGTTTTGTGAATAATGTCTGGCTTCCACAAATTCATATAAATAGAACTTGTTATGAAATTTGAGTAAGTAATTAATTTAGTACTGTATGGAGGAATTTTACTAAGTTTTTTTAGATTAAATAAATTTTGGTTAACCTCATTCAGGTGACCATTTATAGATATTGGTGCAATAATTTTACAATTAATATCTTGGCTAAGTGCCTTAGAAAGTTCCATAAAATATCTTGAAATACCACCATATTTTTGAATCATAAAAATTGAATAATCAAAAGCGATTTTCATAAAATCTTGTTAATAACTGCTAAGTATTTGTTACAGTTTTTTGAAAAATCAAATCTTTCTAAACTCATATACGCTGGAACTAATTTTTTTTTATAAAATTTTTTATTATTATTAAAATCAATAATTTTAGTCTCTAAATGTTTGTAATTTTTAACTTTAAATAACATACCTAACTTTCCATTTTGCAAAATTTCTTTTGGCCCAGTTGGACAATTGGAGGAAATGATAAATTTTTTTAACACCATTGCCTCAAGTAATACATTGGGAAGACCTTCATAGATCGAAGTTAATATGAACAAGTCAGATTTTTTTAAAAATTTATAAGGGTTGGTTTGAAAAGGAATTACTTTAACTATTTTTTTTAAATCATTAGTTTCAATAAAATTGTTTATTTTTTTTTTATTTGCACCATATCCCATGATTAAAAGTTTTGCTTTTAATTTTTTTGAAATTTTTTTAAAAGCTTTTAATAAAGTGAGATGATCTTTTTGATCTGTAAATCTTGCAATATTAATAATTTTTAAAGTATTTTGGTTTTTAAATAAATTAATATTAACTTTTTCTTGAGACTTTTTCTCTATCTCTTTAACATTTAGTGGGTTATAAATTACAACACTTTTAATATTATATTCTTTATCTAGTTCTTTTTTAAAATCTTTACTATTAACTATAATTGTTTCCGCAAATTTGAAAAAAGTTTTAAAAATCATTTTTTTTAAAAAATTTTTTGTCCATCCCTGAGGAGCAGAATTGGACCTTATTATTACTTTAAATTGTAAAATTTGGCTTAATATCAAACAATATATATTTGCCTGGAAAGAAAATACTGATGTTTTTCTATTTTGGATTATTTCTTTTGTTAAAATGAATAAACAGACCAAATATTTAAAATATTTACTAAAATTTTTATTTGTCTTTTGCTTATAATTTATAATATTGATTTTTTTTGAAAATTTTTTATTAAAACTGTCATCAAAAGTTATTAAAGTTAATTGTTTAATATATTTTGACAAAAAATTTGATACTATAATCAAATTTTTTTCAACCCCACCGCCATCCATCGAAGGCATAAAAATAATTAATCTTTTTTTATTTTTTTCCATATTAGTCTAAGAATATTCTTAAGAGATTTTTCTCTAGATTTAATATTCATTTTTTTTTTCAAAGGTTCAGGACTTGTTTTTTTTATAATTGCCAAACCTGAAGATTTAAAAGAAAAATTTAATTCAAATAAATTATGGTTATTATTAAATATTCCTATTATTTCTTCAAAGGTTTCCTTGTTATTAATTTCACAATAGAAATTATTTCTTTCATTTTCTTTTAAGTAAGGAAGGTGAGAGATGTCATCTATAAAAAAATATCCTCCAACATTAAGCATTTCATAATATGAGTAAAAAATTTTATTTACATGATTTGCTTCATGTAATGAATCTAAGTAGATTATATCAAGCTTTTGTGGTATTTTTTTTTTTATATATTCAAAGTTATCATCTCGAGTATTCATAAATAACCATCTAGAATCATTAGAGACTTTGCTGCAATCATCAACATCCACTGAGTATAGATAACCATCATTTTTATTACATATTTCTAAAAATTTATGGGTAGATGTTCCATTTTGAACGCCTAATTCTAAAATTTTAGGTTTAGGTATATTAGTGATTAATGGAAACAAAAAATGGTCTAATTTATATTTATATTCATCACTCATAGTTTAGATAATTTTTATAATTATAATTATATAAAATATTATATGAGATATATTGTTAAAAATATATTTTAAAAGATAAAAATGAAAAAAAAATGAAAAAATTGAAATTAAGATGAAATGTTTTTATTGGTCGCCTTTTTTAACCCCTATAGCTACCCCAAGAGCAGTAATTAATTCGGCTCACTCACTTCAGAAATTTTCTAAAAAAAATTCCTGTTCAATAATAAATTTTTTTGGAGAATTTAATATTTATGAAAAAGAATTAAAAAATAATCAGATCAGAACAATTAATTTTTTTGGAAAATTTTTTATTGATTATCTTCCAAAGTATGGAAAAATCAAAAGTAGATTTTCGTTTATTATAATTTTTATTTTATCATTTTTTCCTTTAAAAAAATTAATAATGAATGAAAAACCTGATTTTTTAATAGTTCAATTGATAACCTCCCTACCAATGATACTATTACTACTTTTTAAATTTAAAACTAAATTTATTCTTAGAATATCAGGTCTTCCTAAATTGAATATTTTTAGAAAAATATTATGGAAAATAACACTTAAAAAATTTCATTTAATTACATGTCCAACAGAATCTACTTATGAATATATTAAAAGTTTGAATATAGTAGAAGCAGAAAAAATAAAAATATTATATGACCCCGTCATAGAAGTTATTGAAATAAAAAAAAAAATAAATGAGAAAAGTGACCTTGAATTTAAAAACTATTTTTTAGCAGCAGGAAGACTAACAAAACAAAAAAATTTTATTTTTTTATGCAGAGCTTTTCATGAGGTTTTAGACAAATATCCAGATTACAAATTATTGATAGCCGGAGAAGGAGAAGACAAAAAAAAAATAAAAGAATTTATTATTAAAAACAATCTTGAAAAAAATATTTTTTTAATTGATTATGTAAAAAATATCTTTCCCCTAATTAAAAATGCGGAAGCCTTTATCCTTTCTTCTTTGTGGGAAGATCCAGGTTTTGTAATAATTGAGTCAGCATTTTGTAGAAAAACAGTCTTTTCAAGCAATTGTTTGACAGGACCAAGGGAAATTATAAAAGATAATTACAATGGTTTTTTATTTGAATCAAATAACATTAAAAGTTTTTTAGAAAATTTTGATAAATTGATAAAGAAAAAAAAAGATAAGAAAATTTTACTTAATAATTTGAGGTATATTAAAAGATTTACTCTATTTAACCATTATAAGGCTTTAAAAATGTTATTATCTTTCTAAGTATATTTATGAGCGACCTTGTTTCAATTATAATACCTTATTATAAAAAAAAACTTTTTTTTAAAAAAACTATAGACTCTATAAAAAACCAAACATACAAAAATTTTGAAATTATTTTAATATATGATGATAGCAATAGATCAGATCTAATATTTGTAAAAAAAACTTTAAAAAAAATTAAAAATAAAAATATTATAATTAATAAGAAAAATATGGGAGCAGGAATCTCTAGAAATTATGGAATAAAAAAATCTAAAGGAAAATTTTTGTCTTTTTTAGACTCTGACGATGTATGGGATAAAAATAAGCTTAAAAAACAAATTAAATTTATGAAAAATAATTGTTTAGAATTTTCTTATAGCAATTACTCGATTATTGACGAAAAGGGAATTCTGCTAAAAAAGATTAAATCTCCAAATATTATTAAATTTAGAGATCTTTTATTCTCATGTGATATTGCTCTATCGTCAGTCATTATTAATTCTAAACTATTAAAAAGTGAAAAATTTCCTAATCTTAAAACAAAAGAGGACTACTTATTGTGGCTTAAATTATCAAAAAAAAATATTAAAATGATGGGGATTGATAAAAACTTTGTTTTTTGGAGAAAAACGCATAATTCTCTTTCAAGCTCTGTAATGCAAAAGCTTAAAGATGCTTTTTTAGTTTATAACAAGTATTTAAAAATCAATTTTTTATTTTCCATAATTTTAATTTTTTTTTTAAGTATTAATTCAATAATTAAACGTTATTTATGATTGATTTTGATAATTTTTTTTACGTAATCTTTACAACATTTCTATTAACCTCTTTTATAATCTATGTGTTTAATAAAAATAATATACTTATTGATCAAGTATCTTATTCAGCACACAAAAAACTAAAAGAACAATATTTAAAGTCACCCTCATTGTGTGGTGGAATTATTATCTATATATGCTCAATCTTATTTTTTAAAGATTTATCTCTATTAATTCTTTTTAGTTTTTTTATTTTGGTTACTGGCCTTTTATCAGATACTAATAAAATGTCGTCCCCAGGAAAAAGAATATTTTTTCAATTTATTGTATGTCTTAGTTTTATAGTGTTGACTGATTTGGGTATTAAAGATTTAAGAATAGAAACTTTAAATTATTTATTGAACTTTAAAATTATATCTATTCTATTTACTATTTTTTGCGTTTTAATTTTAATAAATGGAAGTAATTTTTTGGATGGTTTAAATACCCTTGTAATAGGATATTATTCCTTGGTATGTTTTTTTTTAATTTTATTATCTTATGATTTTAATTTATTGATTAACCCAAACATAAATTTATTATTTATTTTTCTAATAGTTTTATTTCCGTTTAATTTTTTTGGAAAAATTTACTTAGGAGATTCAGGATCATATTTAGTTGCATTTTTTATATCTTTTTTTGTTATAGATTTTTCATTAAAAAACAGTCTAGTCTCACCTTATCTAATTTGTTTTCTTTTATGGTATCCAGCTTTTGAAAATTTATTTTCTATTATAAGAAGGCTTCTTTCAAATAATAAAGCAGATGTTGCAGATCAGTACCACTTACACCAAATGATATATAATTATTTTATAAAAAAAAAAATAATTAATAATAAGTACATAAACACACTTGTTGCAAATTTAATAAATATTTATAATTTAATAATATTTATTTCTTTTTATAAACTTTATTCAAATACAAAAATCTTAATTTTTGTAACAATAACCAATATTGTAATATATTTAGTTTTGTATTTTTTTATGAAAAAAAAGTTGTTCTTAAATATTAATTTTAAAAAATAATTATTTATAAATAACATATGTGAGTCACGTGGATTAATAACATTAAAAACAATCTATTTAGTAAAATACATAAAGACTTAATATGAAGAAAAAGCATAAATTAGTAATTGGTCGTTGATTAAAATCAATATTATATTATTAATAAACATTATATAGATATAATTGTTATGGAAAAAAATTTATTAGACTCAAATTTAAAAAACTTAGAAAGTTTTATTTTAAATTCTGCACCAGACATAAGTTACAGCAATTTTATAATTGCTATTTTAGTTTCAGCTTTTTTAGCTTTAATTATAAAATCAGCATATATAAAGCTTTCTAGGACTCTTAATGATAGAGTTTATTTTTCTGACACCTTTATACCTTTAGCAATAATAACAACTCTAGTAATTACAGTGATAAAGTTTTCTTTAGCTTTATCTCTTGGATTAGTTGGTGCATTATCTATAGTAAGGTTTAGAGCAGCAATAAAAGAACCAGAAGAATTAGTTTATTTATTTTTTATTATTGGTATTGGATTAGCGAATGGAGCAAATCAATTTTTAGTTTCAATAATATGTACTTTTTTTATAATTATTATTTTATTTGTAAAAAAATATTATGATGATAAAAAAAATAGTCAAAATTTGAGTGACAGTTCTGTAAATGTTATGCAAATTGAAATTACTGACAGTAAAGATGGTATAGAAAAGATAATTGAAAGTTTAAAATCAGAAACATTATATTTAAAATTAAAATCATTTCGTGTTGAAAAAAATATCTCACAATACGTTTTTTGGTTTGATGTAGAAAAAAATAGAATTAATACTTTTATGAGAACTGTCGAAAAAATAAAAACAAATCAAGAAAATATTTCTATTCATGTTTATTCAAGAACAGGAATTTATGAATAAAGAGGAAAATATTGTTAATAAAAAAAAAAATTTTAAATTCTAGTTATTTACTTTTTATAAAATCTTTATTTACTAAACTATTATTAGGATTAGGTTTTATTTTTTTAGTTATTATTATTTCAGCTGGTACGTATTATTCTTCAAGTGGTATAGGTAATACTTATTCTGCAAAATCTTTATTTATTATAATAAATAATAAAATTTTGGACCCTTATCTTGGAGTTAATTTATTAAAATATAATAAATATTTAGATTTAACTAAGATTAAAATCAAATATTTTTTTAATAAACCAGAAATTGAAAAATTGTATCTAAAAGTAAATCAAAAAACCATTCTTCAAATTGAAATTCAAAGAAAACTGAAAGAAGAAAATGATAATTTATTACCACCTCAATTTCGAAGCATGCATCCGCTTGAAATTCAAAATAAAGAAAAAAAATATAAGGCAAAAATAAGAATTAAGGGTGGAAGGCCAATTCATTGGAAAGATAAGCTTACCTCTTCATATAAATTAGATTTAATTGGAGATAATAGACTTTGGGGTATGGAAGAGTTTTCTGTTCAAAAACCAATAACTAAAAACTATGCATATGAATTTATATTTCACAAATTACTTAAAAAAACTAATAATCTCTACCTAAATTATTTTCCAATCAATCTTTACTTTAATGATGAAAATAGAGGAGTGTACGCTGTAGAAGAAAGTTTTTCAAAAGAATTACTAGAAAGACAAAAAAAAAGAAATGGTCCAATATTTAGTTTAGATGAAGGTATAGGCGAGCATTATCCAAATGTAAACTATGAACTATATTCTGAGTCTTATTGGTTTAAAGAATATCCAGAATTGACAAAGTCTGCTTTTTCAATATTAAACCAAATTAAGGACAACGATGATTTAAATTTTGAAAATCATTTTGATATAGATAAATGGGCAAGTTATTTTGCAGTAATAGATTTATTGGGGTCTTATCACGGATCATTGTCTAAAAGTGTTAGATTATATTTTAACCCAATATCTTCTAAATTTGAGCCTATAGGATATGATGCTCATGTTGGAGCAGGGAACTTTTTAAATTTTATACTTGCGGATTTTTTACAAGAAAATAGACCAAATTGTATTTATATTTGTGACGATAAAAGCTGGTATTTAAAATTTTTTAAATTGAAAAATGGTCAGCTAAATTCAAATTTTCTAGAAAAATATATTTATTATCTTGAACTATATTCTTCTGATAATTTTATTAATGAATTTTTAGAAGAAATTAAAGATGAATTGGATACATTTAATTTGTCTGTTTATTCAGAAAATTCTAAAGTTGATAAAATATCAAGGAAAGGTTTGGGTCCTTATTTATTTGATGATAAGATTATTTTTGATAGAGCAAAATTAATCAAGAACAAAATTAATTCAATAAATTTTGATCATTTTAAAATATCATTAGAAAATAAAAAATTATTTTTTAAAGATAATTATTCAGATTTTCCAGTAAAAATTACTACAAATGATTGTGATAATAGTATCAAGCAGGTGATTTATCTGGCTGGAAATATGACTATTGACTGGGACAATGGTTGTAAAAAAATTTTACTTGGAAAAAGTAATATCCCTTATCTTTTGTCGGAAGATTTCACTATGTCAAAAAAAAAAATTACTAATATATCTAAAGATTTTATCAATCTTGCTACTCACCCTGGCGTAGAAAAAATTTCAAAAAATACTTTTAGAATTTCTAATAATATAAATTTGGATAAAAATTTTTACACTGAAAAAAATCAAAATTTTATTATAAAAGAAAATGTAATAATCGAATTGTCAAAAAACTCCATACTATTTGTAAAAGGAGATATTAAATTTGAAGGAACCAATAAAAAAGAAATTTTAGTAAAATCAGATAGCACAGGTTCAATAATCTTTGAAAATAATATCGTTGAAATTAGTAATACGAAATTTGAAAATTTAGGTTATCCAAAACTTGATCAGTATACTTTATTTGCTGGATTAAATTTTATTAAATCTAATGTGCTCTTAGAAAATTTAATCTTAAGAGAGTCAAAAAGTGAAGATGCAATAAATTTAATAAGTTCTGACGCATCTTTAAAAAATATTTATCTTGAAAACATTCAATCTGATGGAATTGATATAGATTTTGGTATTGTTAAATTTAATAAAGTTTATTGTTTAAAAATAGAAAATGATTGCATGGATATTTCAGGAGCTGATGTAAACGGTGTAGGGCTAGAGATTGATCGTTCTTTAGATAAAGGGTTGAGTATAGGTGAAAATTCTGTTGTCAAAATTGAAGAATTCAAAGTTCAAAATAGCAAATTAGCAATTGCGGTTAAAGATGGATCTAGATCATATATAAAAAATTTTTATTCTTCAAATAATCAATATGATATTGCTTTATTTAATAAAAAAAAAGAGTATGGAGTCCCAACTTTAAATTTAACAAATTTTACAATTAATGAAAAAAAAATTCTTCAATCTAAAAAATCTTCATTAATTATTGATGAAAATAATATTTTAGGCAATGAAACTAATTCATATATTAACTCGATATTATATTAAAAAATATTAAAGATGGAACAAAGAATAGAAAAAAAATTTATATTTTTACCAGGGGATCAAAGAAAAATAGATCATCTTAAGATTCAAGGTTTTTTTAAAAAGATATTTTTTAATAGAAGGGTTAACTCAATTTATTATGATACGATCGATTTAAATTGTCTATGGGATAATATTAATGGTTACTCTAATAGGAATAAATATAGAGTAAGGTGGTATGATGATATTAACAATTCAGAGGTATTTTTTGAAAAAAAAACAAAAATTAATCAAACAACCCAAAAAACTAAGATTAGTTTAGGTAAATTTAAAGATAAAAATGATCTAAATAATTTTTTAAAAACCGATAAATTTATCAATAAAATATTTGAGGTAACTTCTTTAAATTTAGTTCAGGTATTAAGTGTATCTTATAATAGAGACTATTATATTGATACAGCTAAAAAACTTAGAATTACATTTGATCAAAAAATTAAAACTCATCAAAATTCAGAAGGGAATTTTTTTAGAAATCTCGCTGATTTAAATAATAATATTTTAGAGTTTAAATATTCAAATGAAAATAGCGAATATGTAAGAAACAAAATGTATAATTTAAACTTTAATGTTAGAAATCAAAAATTCTCCAAATATGTTCAAAGCTTTATGGTTTTAAATGAAATGGGACATAATTAGATTTAAATTTCATAATGAAAATTTCTATTCTTATTAGCAGTTACAATAAAGGACCCTATTTAGAAAAATGTTTACATTCCTGTTTAAATCAAACACATCAGGATTATGAAGTGATATTGTTAGATAATTATTCTAGTGATAATACAGATTTAATTTTAGAAAAGTATAATAAAAATGTTATTATAAAAAAAGAAAAAAAAATTAGTATTAGTCCAGCAACTAACCAATTAGATTTACTTAGGAAAGCCTTTTTAATTTCAACAGGAGAAATTATATGCTTACTTGATGCAGATGATTTTTTTGAAGATAATAAACTATTAACAATAGATAAAATTTTTTCTCAAAATCAAAAGATCGATGTAGTTTTTGATAAACCCAGTATATTAATTAACAATGGCTCTCATAATTTTAAATTAAAAGATAAAAGATCTAAATACATATGGCCAACAACTCATCCAACTAGTTCAATTAGTATGAAAAAACTATTTCTAAAATCTTTTTTTGAGGATAGGTCATTAAAAAACTACCCTCTTTTGGAGATCGATTTTAGAATTACTTGTTTATCAAAAATGGTTTATAAAAATTTTATTGTTACAGAAAAGAAAATGACCACATATAGAAAAGTTTCAGATGGAATTATGTCAAAATCTAAATTTATGACAAAACCTTGGTGGATAAAAAGATTACAAGCACATTATTTCATTAATGATATTTTTAAACACAATCAGATGAAACATAAAAAAAATTTTGACTTTTATTTAACCAAGGTCATTGCTGATTTATTAAACAAAAATTTTAAATAAAAGTATAATGGTATCATTCTTTATATTACTCACTTATTACTGGATAATTATATTTTCTATAATTGGTTATGGTATTTTGTTTAATAAGTTTTTTTATAAATCTTTAGAAAAAGATATAGGTTTTATAGGTATCTATGGAATTTTTATTCTTATATTAATTTCTTATATTAGCAGTTTTATCTTTCCACATACAGAATTGTTTAATTCAATTTTAATTTTGATTGGATTGATAAATTTTTTTATTAATAAAAACAAAGAAATAATTCAAAGTAATATTAAAAATTTATTGATTGTTTTTATAATTTTAATTGTATTTATTTTTGCAAATAAACAACATGATGATTTTCCCTATTACCATTTTCCATACATACATCTTTTAACAGAATATTCAAATATGGTAGGTATAGGTAATTTCAATCACGGGTTTAGAACTCATTCTTCAATTTTTTATTTATCTTCTTTATTTAATTTACCATTTTCAAATTTTTTTTTATTACATCTTTCTCCTGTGTTTTTTATGGGTTTTGCAAACATAATTTTTTACAATAAAATATTATTAAACTTAAAACATAAAGAACCATCAAATATTCTTTATTTATCGTTACTATCTTTGATTTTTGTGAATGTTTTTTTTTATCGCCTTGCCGAACATGGTACCGACAGAACTGCAATGATACTTATACTGATTGCTGTTATTGAATTACTGCATCTAATCAACAACAATACAAATCAAAACAAAAATGAATTCTTAAAATTACCAATTTTAATAACACTTATAATATCTCTAAAAACATTTTATGCTTTATATATTCTTTTATCTATACCTGTAATAATTTTTTTTATTAAAAAAAAGATTTCTTTAATATTGTTCTTTAAAAGTACGATTACATATCTTTGTATAAGTGTATTATTTTTATTACTTACTGTAAATTTTTTTAATAGTGGATGTTTATTATACCCTGTTAAAATTTTATGTTTTGAAAGTTTTAGTTGGGCAATACCACTAGGAGAAGTTGATCTAATGAATCTTTGGTATCAACAATGGGCAAAAGCAGGTGCAAATCCTAATTTTCGAGTAGAGAACCCGGAGGTTTATATACAGGGCTTTAATTGGTTAAATAATTGGTTTAATGAGTATTTTTTTAATAAAGTTTCTGATTTTTTAGCAGGATTAGTTTTTTTAAGTCTTTTTGTTTTTTTAGTTTTCTTCTCAAAAGAGAGTATAAAAATAAAAAAAACACAATATTTGTTGACCTATATAATTATTGTTTTTTTAACACTGCAGTGGTTTTATTTACTTCCAGCACTAAGATATGGTGGATATCACCTAATAGCATTGATATTTTTTATTCCACTCTCAATTTATTTGAGTAAATATTCTGTTAATACAAAATTATATAAAAAAAAGGTTTATTTTTTAATATTATTAACAATCTTTATTTTTTTAAGTAGAAATGTATCAAGACTAAATCAAGAATATCATGTTTATAATTATAACATATTTAATAATGCATATTATAGAAGTGTAGAACAAAACTTTTCAATTTTTAAGAATATTGAAAATATTAACAAATGTCATATTGAAAAAATTTTAACCGCATGTTCTGGTGGAATTAATGTTAAATCATTAAATAATAGTTATATTTATTACCGTGCAAAAAAATGAGCTACTTATTTAATGTTATTTTAAAATTTATCGATTTTTTTTATCAAAAAAAAATTATAAATTTTTTTAAGAATATATCTAATTCACAATACGACGTAATCATAGATGTGGGTGCACATAAGGGAGAAACTATATTAAATTTTTTAAAAAATTTTAAGATAAAAAACATCTATTCATTTGAAGCGAGCACCAAAACATATAAGTATCTTGATGGAAATGTAGATAAAATAAGAAAAAAATATAATGAGACTAATATAGAAATTTTTAACACTGGAGTAGGTAACTCCAATAAAAAAAAAATATTTAATGAATTGCAAGATAGTAATTCGTCTACATTTAATTTAATTGATCAAGACTCAACATATTTTAAAAGAAAAAATAAAATACTTTCTTTTTTTTTTAAAAAAAATTTTTGTATTACAAAAAACTTTGTTTCTCAGATTATGTTATCAGAGTTTATTGAGCAAAAAGACATTAAAAAAATTGATATATTAAAAATTGATACTGAGGGGTATGAGCTTGAGGTAATAAAGGGGCTTGGTAAAGATATTCAGCTTATAAAATTTATCTATTTTGAACATCATTATGACAATATGATTAAAAAAAATTATAAATTTTCTGAAATTCATGACCTTTTACTGCGCAATGGATTTCAAAGATTGTTCAAAATTAAAATGCCATTGAGAAAATCTTTTGACTATATATACTGCAAAAAAACTGTATAAGAACTTATAATGAAAAAAAAAATTGCACTTATTTTTGGTGTGACAGGTCAAGATGGGTCATATTTAGCTGAATTTTTAATTAAAAAAGGCTACATGGTTCATGGTGTTAAAAGAAGATCTTCATCATTTAATACAGGTCGAATAGATCACATTTATCAAGACCCATTCGAAAACAAACGAAATTTTTTTTTACATTATGGAGATGTAACAGATGCAATATCAGTATCTTCTTTAATAAAAAAAATTAAACCTACAGAGATATATAATTTGGCAGCACAATCACACGTGTCTGTATCTTTTGAAGTACCAGAATATACAGCTAATGCAGATGCAGTAGGGGCACTAAGAATTTTAGAAGCAATTAAATTTCATGGTTTCGAAAAATTAACTAAATTTTATCAAGCTGGTACATCTGAAATGTTTGGAAAAGTCCAAGAAACACCACAAAGTGAAAAAACTCCATTTTATCCTAGAAGCCCATATGGTGTTGCCAAAGTTTATGCGCACTGGATAACAGTTAATTACAGAGAAGCGTATAATATTTTTGCATGTAATGGAATTTTGTTTAATCATGAAAGTCCAAGAAGAGGAGAGACATTTGTAACTAGAAAAATTGTAATAGCACTTTGTAAAATAAAAAATGGATTACAAGATAAATTATATTTAGGAAATTTAGAAGCTAAACGTGATTGGGGTCATGCTAAAGATTATGTTGAAGCAATGTGGAAAATGTTACAAAAAAAATATCCTGACGATTATGTTGTAGCAACAGGTAAGCAATTTTCTGTTAAACAATTTGTAAACTTAGTTTTAAAAGAACTTAAAATTAAATTTATCTGGAAGGGTAAAGGAATAAATTCGAAATGTTATACATTAGATGGTAAATGTATAGTTGCCTGTGATAAAGAATATTATAGACCATTGGAAGTTGATACTTTGCTTGGAAATGCTAATAAGGCTAAAAAGAAATTAAATTGGAGGGCAAAAATAAATATTCAACAACTTGTCACTGACATGGTTGATACAGAATTAAAAAATCTAAGTAAAAATGAATTTTAGGTCCAAAATCTATGTTGCAGGACATAATGGACTAGTTGGAAGTGCAATAATTCGTGAGCTAAAAAGAAAAGGCTTTAAAAAAATTATTGTAGCTAATAGAAAAAAACTTGATTTAACTAATCAAGATAAAGTTTTAAAATTTTTAAAAAAAAACAAGCCTAATTTTATTATTATAGCAGCTGCAAAGGTCGGAGGAATATATTCTAACAATAGATATAAGGCAGAATTTATTTATCAAAACTTAATGATTCAATCAAATTTAATTCATTCTGCATTTTTATGTAAAATAAAAAATCTAATTTTTTTAGGTTCCAGTTGTATTTATCCAAAGCAATGCAAACAACCAATTAAAGAGGAATATTTATTAAGTGGGAAGTTAGAAAAAACGAATGATGCTTATGCAATTGCAAAAATAGCAGGCATAAAGATGTGTCAAAGCTATAACGAGCAATATAAAACTAATTATATATGTCTAATGCCAACAAATACATTTGGGCCTCATGATGATTATCACCCATTAAACTCTCATTTTGTACCATCTTTGATTAGAAAAATTCATGAGGCCAAAGTAAAAAATAAAAAACATATAGTGGTATGGGGAAATGGAAAAGCAAAAAGAGAACTTTTGTATGTGGACGAACTGGCTAAAGCTTGTATTTATTTTATGAATAAAAGAACCAAAGATACAATTATAAATATTGGAAGTGGAAAAGACTCTTCTATAAAAGAATTTGCTAATTTATTTTTAAAAATTATTATTCCAAATAAAAAAATTATTATTAAGTATGATTTATCAAAACCAAATGGCACTCCAAGAAAAGTTCTCGATACATCATTGGCTAAGAAATATGGATGGAAGGCAAATTATGATTTGAGATCTCAAATTTTAAAAACCTATCAATCATATTTAGAAAAAAAAATATAAATATATGAAAAATATTATAGTTGTTACTGGTGGAGCAGGTTTTGTTGGTGCAAATTTAATTGCTTTTTTATTAAAAAATTCAAACTATCAAATTTTAAGTATTGATAATTATTCTTCAGGTTCAAAAAAAAATCATATTAAGAATAAAAAAATAAAATATTTAAAGGGTAATACAAAAAATATATCACAGATACTTAATTCAAAAAAAAAATACATAAATGCAATTTTTCATTTTGGTGAATTTTCTAGAATTTATCAAAGTTTTTTAAATATGGATAAGTGTATAGATTATAATACTGTAGGATCTCATGCAGTTTTCAATTTTTGTCTAAATAATAAAATTAAATTAATATATTCTGCAACTTCTGCCAGCCTAGGTAACAAAGGAAGAGATAAAGATTTATCACCATATGCATTTACCAAATCAATTAATCTAGAATTATTAGAAAATTTAAAAAAGTGGTTTAAAATGAAATATGAAATAATATATTTTTACAATGTGTATGGACCAAATCAAATTTCAAAAGGAAAAATGGCAACAGTTATAGGAATATTTGAAAATGCTTATAAAAATAAAAAACCCCTTACAATCGTTAGGCCAGGAACTCAATCTAGAAAATTTACACATATAAATGATACAGTTAAAGTTTGTTTTGATGCCTGGAAAAAAAATAAATGTCGTCATTATAGTATTTCTAGTAAGAAAGATTATACAATTTTAGAAGTTGCTAAATTATTTGGCTCAAAGATTAAAATGTTACAGCCTAGAAATGGAGAGAGGTATGCTTCTGCTTTAACTAATATGAATCTCTCTAATAAAGTTTATAAAATCTTTGGAAGAATAGATCTCAAAGAATATATTGAAAATTTCAAAAAAAACTTGAAAAAATAAGATATTTCATTGTTTACAATATCTTTTAATTAGGTATAACACTCTCGCCGGTGATTATTGCGAAGGGGTAATACCCGATCCCATTCCGAACTCGGAAGTCAAGCCCTTCAGCGCCGATGGTACTTTGTCTTAAGGCACGGGAGAGTAGGACATTGCCGGCTAAAAAAATTATGAAAATTAAAAGCTCATTAAAATCTCTAAAAAAAAGAGACCTTAACTCTAAATTAGTTAGAAGAAGAGGTAGAGTTTATATAATTAATAAAACAAATCCAAAATTTAAAGCAAGACAAAAATAGTTTTTATGGATAATGAAAACCATAAAAGTACTTGGAATAATTTTACCAAATTTGTATTGTGGGGAACTGTCGCGGTAGTAGCAGTTTTAGTTCTAATGGCGATCTTCTTATTGTAGAATTTCTAGATGAGAATCGTTTCCATTTCTGAAAATAAAAAAATTGAAAAGAGAATTGCAATAACTCCAGAAATTGCAAAAAAATATATAGCACTTGGTCTTGAAATATTTTTATCAGAAAATTATGGCGAACATTTAGGATTTAAAGATAGTGAATATAAAGAGTTAGGTGTTAAAATTTCAAATAATGAAAAAGAAATTATAGAAAACGCAGATATTATTGCTCAGCTAGGTTTATTGTCAGAGGATAAAATTTCATTTGTAAAAAAAAATCAAATATTAATTGGAATTTTTAATCCATACAGTAACAAAGAAAAATTACAAAATTTAATTAAAGATAATATAAATATTTTTTCCTTAGAATTGTTACCAAGAATAACAAGAGCTCAGTCTATGGATATACTTTCTTCACAAGCTAATCTTGCTGGTTATAAAGCAGTTTTAGAATCATTTGCAAGTTTTGAAAAAGCTATACCCATGATGATGACAGCGGCAGGAACTGTTCCTGCAGCAAAAGTTTTAGTTGTAGGTGCAGGAGTAGCTGGGTTACAAGCAATAGCAACAGCAAAAAGAATGGGAGCAATAGTTTTTGCTACAGATGTTAGAACGGCTTCTAAGGAACAGGTTGAGAGTTTAGGAGGAAAATTCCTAACAGTTCAAGGTGCAGAAAATCTAGAAACTGAAGGTGGCTATGCTAAAGAAGCTTCTGAAGATTTCAAGAAAAAACAAGAAGAATTATTAAGTGAAACATTAAAAAAAATTGATATTGTAATCTGCACAGCTTTAATCCCTGGAAAGAAAGCTCCAATCATCATCAAAGATACAATGATAAACAATATGCAGTCCGGGTCAATAATTTATGATTTAGCTGCCATACAAGGAGGCAATACCGCATTTACAGAAGTTGATAAAATTGTAGATAAGAATGGAGTAAAGATTATGGGAGAAACTAATATTCTTAATAAGCTTGCAACTTCTGCATCCAGCCTGTATGCAAAAAATGTATTTAACTTTGTTTCAAATCTATATGATAAAGAAAATAACAAAATTAATATTAATTTAGAGGATGAAATAATTGATAAAACTTTAATTAAATAAAATTATGGAAATAGATCCTTTTATATTCAGATTAAGTATATTTATCCTTTCAATTTTTATAGGATATTATGTAGTTTGGAGTGTTACACCTTCTTTACACACACCATTAATGTCAGTAACAAATGCAATTTCATCTGTAATAATTGTTGGTGCAATAATTGCTGGACTTGCTGGAAATTCTCAAAGTATTTTTAATACCTCAAGTATATTTGGTTTTTTAGCTATATCTTTAGCAGCAATAAACATTTTTGGAGGATTTTTGGTTACCCAAAGAATGCTTCAAATGTATAAAAAAAAAAAGAAAGATAAATAAATATGTCAGCAAATTTATCAGCAATATTTTATTTAGTTTCAGGTGTTTTATTTATTTTAGCTTTAAGAGGACTGTCGTCCCCCGAAACATCTAGACAGGGAAATTTCTTTGGAATTTTAGGTATGATAATAGCCATTACTGTAACATTCCTATCTATTGGAAATTTTTCAAATGGATTTATATATGTTCTAATCTTTTTATTAATTGGTGGTTTAATAGGAGCCTTCATAGCATATAAAATACCAATGACTGCAATGCCAGAGTTAGTTGCTGGATTTCATAGCCTAGTTGGACTTGCAGCTGTTTTTGTTGCAATTTCTGCATTTTTAAATCCTGAGGCTTTCAATCTTGGAACTTCTGGAAACATCAAGTTAGGAAGCTTGATTGAAATGTCAATTGGGGCTGCAGTAGGAGCAATAACATTTTCTGGATCAATAATTGCTTTTTTAAAACTGCAGGGAATAATGTCAGGTGCACCAATAACTTTTAAAGGTCAGCACCCACTTAATGCTATAATATTAATTTCAATAATAATTTTAACTTATTTACTTTGTTCAACACAGTCTTCGAATTTCTTTTGGATACTATTAGCTGTATCTTTCATAATAGGATTTTTATTAATAGTTCCAATAGGTGGAGCTGACATGCCAGTAGTGATTTCCATGCTTAACTCTTACTCAGGATGGGCAGCTGCTGGAATCGGTTTTACTTTAGAAAATAGTGCTTTAATTATAACGGGAGCACTAGTTGGTTCTTCTGGAGCAATCTTATCATACATAATGTGTAAAGGAATGAATCGTTCTTTCTTTAATGTAATTTTAGGAGGATTTGGTGCAACAGAGCAATCAACATCTTCCGTAAATAAAGAGCAAAAGCCTGTTAAAAATGGAAATGCAGAAGATGCTGCCTTTTTAATGAAAAACGCATCATCAGTTATAATTGTTCCTGGTTATGGAATGGCAGTAGCTCAAGCACAACATGCTTTAAGAGAAATGGTAGATACACTAAAAAAGAATGAGATAAAGGTTTCCTACGCCATTCATCCAGTTGCAGGAAGAATGCCTGGACATATGAATGTACTGTTAGCTGAGGCAAATGTTCCTTATGATGAAGTTTTTGAATTGGAAGAAATTAATAACGACTTTGCAAATGCAGATGTAGCATTTGTAATTGGAGCAAACGATGTAACAAATCCAGTAGCAAAAACAGATCCACAAAGCCCAATTTATGGAATGCCAGTTTTAGACGTTGAGAAATGTAAATCTGTTTTATTTGTAAAAAGAAGTTTATCTCCTGGTTATGCTGGAATCGACAATGATTTATTTTATAAAGAAAATACTTTAATGTTATTTGCAGACGCAAAAAAAATGACAGAAGATATAACAAAGAATCTCTAAGAATAAATAGCTAATAAAAATTATAAAAAATTAATTTTTATTGTATCCCATCATTATTGCATAATTTATCCAAAATAAAGCTGCGGTAAATGTTGAAAAAAAACTACCCGATGGAAGAAAAGGTATTATAAAGGTGATAATAAAAACTATTGAAGATAATTGATAAATATTTCTTTGTTTAAAATAATTTTTTATGCTTATAGACAAGGATACTACTATTAAAATTACAAAACTAATATAACCAAATAGTCCTGTTTCAGAAAGAATTTCGAAATGAATTTGGTGTGGGTGTGTTGACCCTCTAGAATTTGTTTTTAGTAATTTATCGTTTCGATATTTATCTTTTCTACTTTCAGATCTAAAATTTTTTATACCAATACCAAATACTGGATATTCTTGAAAAATTTTGTAGGCAGCATCATAATGAGCAATGTAAAGAGAACTCTTTAGAAGATCATTAATTCCTCCAACATCAGCTGCTAAAAATTGAGACTTATATTTATATTTTATTTGTTCATTAAAGTTTAATAATGCAAAAAAAGTAAGAAGAAATAGCCCTAATATCAATACTGCTTTTTTAAAATTTATATTAGTAACAAAAAAAAGGAGAATTGATGAACCAATAAAAAATTTTATAAAATTTGACCTTTCTCCAATTAATAAGGAAACAAATATAACTATTAATATAATACTTATTAACAATTTATTATGTTGTTTTAACAAATGAGACATTTTACCAATATAAAAAAGACCAAATCCTAAAAAATAAGCCCCCACAACCAACTCATCACCAAAAAAACTTGCTATTCTTACTGGGTAATAACCAGATTCAAAACCAAGTGTATTAAAACCAAAAGTAATTTCAAATACAACATCAACAAGCACTATAGAAAATATTATTAACCAAAATCCAAAAATTATTTTTTCAAAATCAACAGGATATTTTTGAATAATCTTTTTTATTTGAATTGTAAAAAAAATCATTAAAAAAAATTTTAGTATTCTTAATAATGAGTTAGATTGATCCATACTGAAGTAAAGATTTACCAATAAAGTAGTAAAAAAAAAATGTAAGAATCCAAAAAGTAATATCTTTTAAAAAATGATAATCTTTATTAACAATTGTATCTACAATAAATATTAAAAATATTATTATAAAAGTTAAATTTAATAATAAGTTTCCTAGTATTGCACTTAATGGAAATAGAGCAAATAATAAAAATACAGCTTTATCTATTACGCTAGCATTAGAAGTAATTTTATTAATTTTAGCTATCATTTTTTGGTTGCGGGGGACGGATTTGAACCGCCGACCTTCAGGTTATGAGCCTGACGAGCTACCAGACTGCTCCACCCCGCGATAAATTAAATTCTGTTTTTAAGCTTATTTAGCTTTTTAACTCTTTTAATATTTTCCTGGAGAATTCTTTTTTTCTTTTCAGAAGGCTTTTCATAAACACTCTTTAACTTTACAACTTTAAAGAATCCATCTCGCTGTAGTTTTCTTTTAAGAACTCTAAGAGCCTGCTCAATATTATTATCTTTAACTTCTATTTTCGTAAGTACCTCCAAAAAAGTGATTAACTAACACTTTAAAATTTTGATGTCTATCAAATTTATTCATATTTATAAATTAACTTGCCTTTTTTGCTTTCTCTTTTTCTTTTTTTTCTCTTTTTATTCTTCTTTCAGCTTTTTCAATTGCATCAACTAAATCTTTTTGAGAAAAAAGACCAATTGCAACTGGATCTTTAGGACTTAAATTATTAAAATTCCAATAACTTTTATTTTTTATAGAAGTTACAGAATTTTTAGTAATGCCAACTAATTTTGCTATTTGAGAATCTTTAAGTAGTGAATGGTGTTTAATAAGCCATAAAGCTGAATCTGGTTTATCTTGTCTTTTAGATAAAGGTATATATTTTTTAATTTTTTTATCCTCACTAGATATTTCAATATCTGTATTTTTAATTTTCAAATCTCTATTTTCATCTTCTGAAGATAGCTCTATTTCTTCTCTAGTTAATTGACCTGATATAATAGGATTATAAGCCATAATTCCTTTAGCCACCTCTCCATCAGCTATACCTTGCACCTCTACCTCATGTAAATTACAAAATTTTGCAATTTGTTTAAAAGTAAGTGTTGTATTTTCTACTAACCAAACAGCAGTTGCCATTGGCATTAATGGTGTATTAGACATTTAATCCTTTTTTTCTGATCTAAAGTTTTGGAATTTTTTATTAAATTTGCTTACTCGACCTTTATCCATTAATTTTTGTTTGCCACCTGTCCAAGCAGCATGAGATTTAGGATCTATCTCTAACTTTAAAACCTCTCCTTCTGATCCCCAAGTTGATCTAGTTTCAAATTGAGTTCCGTCGGTCATTTCGACTTTAATAGTGTGGTAGTTTGGATGTATGTCTTTTTTCATATCGAGACTTATAGCAAAAGAATATTATAAAACAATTAAAAGTTCCTCAATTTTTCGTTCATTTTTTCATTAATTGCCATACTGGAGGCCCTTATTTGGATATTTTTATTTTGAGAAAGGTCTATATCATTAATTATTCCACCAGCCTCTTTTAAAATTATTATTCCAGCTGCTACATCCCATAAATTAAGATCACTTTGAAAGTAGCCATCATATCTACCTGCAGCCACGTAAGCTATATCAAGGGCGGCACTTCCAGATTTTCTTATAGGTAAATCAATTTCTTTTTTAGATTTTCCACCCGTGGCAAACAGACAAGCATTTAACTCTTTTTTTTTTGAAACTCTAATTCTTTGGTTGTTAAAAAAAGCACCATTATCTTTTTCACCATAAAACATTTCATCTTTTATAGGGTCGTAAATTAATCCTGAAATAATTTGATTTTCAAATTTTAAAGCAATTGATATAGCGAAATGAGGAATTCCATGTAAAAAATTTGTTGTACCATCTATTGGATCAATTATCCATGTATTTTTTTTATCCTTATTAAACTCAGATCCATCCTCTTCACTTATAATAGAGTAACCTGGTCTCGCTTTCTTTAATTCTTCAATTATAATTTTTTCTGCTTTTAAATCTGCATTTGAAACGAAATCTGAGGGTCCTTTCATTGAGACTTGTAATTTTTCTATTTCTCCAAAATCTCTAATTAAAGTCTTTGATGCTTTTTCAGCTGCCTTTATCATAACATTTAGGTTTGCTGATATTGATTTCATAAGTTTTAAATTTTTTTGATATATTCCATAGTTCTTGTATCAACTATAATTTTGTCTTCACTCTCGATAAATGGTGGTACTTGAATATTTATACCATTATTTAAGGTTGCGGGCTTGTAAGAGGAAGAAACAGTTTGACCTTTGAGCGCTACATCAGTTGCTTTAACTGTACAAGTTACCTGATTGGGTAATTCAACTGATATTGGGTTATCGTTATAAAAACTAATATTTACTTCTAAATTTCCAGTTAACATTTTTCCTTTTTCTCCAACAACTTCTTTTTTAATATTAATTTGATCAAATGATTTAGGGTTCATAAAATAGTAATCTGATTCATCTTCATATAAGTAGTTAAATTTAGTTTCATCTAATGAAGCTTTTTCAACAGATTCACTTGATCTAAATCTTTCATTTAGCTTTGTATTCTTATTAACACTTTTCATTTCTACTTGAGCAAATGCTCCACCTTTACCAGGTTTTACATGCTGAGTTTTTAAAACTTGCCACAAATCATCTTTGTATTCTATCAACATACCAACTCTAATTTCACTTGCGTATATTTTCATTTTAATTTTTTAATAGCCGTTAACGGTTTATATTTTTTATTATTCCAAATGTAGCTTGAAATAGCTAAAAAGTTCGCCTTATTCAATAAAAGTTTTTTATAATTATTTAATTTTATCCCTCCAATAGCCACTAAAGGAACGTTAGTTATCTTTTTAGCCAATTTTAATATTTTTAAACTCGCTTTATATTTAGTTTTTTTCGTTTGAGAATAATAAAAAGCTCCGAAAGCTAAGTAATCTGCACCATCTTCAATTCCTCTCCGAGCTAGTTCTATAGAATTGTGGCAGGTAATGCCAATAATTTTATTCTTCAAAATTTTTCTGGCTTTAAGAATGCTCATATCTTTTTGTCCTAAATGACAACCATCAGCATTTAGTTTTTTAGCAAGTGTTGGATTATCATTAATCAAAAACTTAACATTATGTTTTTTACAAATTTTTTTGATTTTTTTTCCTATTTTTAATTTAGTTTTATTTGTTTCTTCTTTTAGTCTTAATTGAAAAAAACTTACTTTTTTAGTGTTAAATATCAACGATAGATCAGTATAAAAATTATCACTTTTAATTTTATTTGGAGAAATTAAATAAACAAATTTCTTTTTTGTCTTATTTTGACTCAAGATCTATTGACCATTTTCCTTGAGCTGCAAGTGTGCACATATTAGCTCTGTGGTTGAAGATTGTTTGTGTGCCTTTAATATCTTTAGTATCTTTTGACCAAAACTTAAGTGCACTTTTTTGTAGCGCTCTTCCATATGAATAAGTCATTATAAAATTAGTATCATTATTTTTATTTATTAAGTTTAAATTCTCAGTGGCCTCTATTTCTGTTTGACCGCCTGATAAAAATGCGATTCCAGGTACATCTGAAGGAACATTTTGTTTAAGGCATTTTAAAGTAAGTTTAGCAACTTCTTCCCCAGATATTTTTTTATCTGAATTAGCTCCGGCTAAAATCATATTTGGTTTTAAAATTATTCCACTTAAATCAATATTGTGCAGGATTAATTCTTCAAAGCATTTTTCTAAAACTGCTGAAGTTTTATTGAGACAAACCTCTGCTGAATGATTTCCGTCCATCAAAACTTCTGGCTCAACTATTGGCACCATTTTACATTCTTGCACTATAGCAGAATACCTTGCAAGTGCATGTGCATTTGCATAGATTGATAATTTACTTGGATAGTCATTTGAAATATTATATACACCTCTCCATTTTGTAAATCGTGCTCCAAGTTTGTAATACTCCTTTAATCGTTCTCTTAAACCATCTAAGCCTTCTGTAATTTTTTCTTCAGGTGAACCTGCCAAAACTTTTGCACCCGTATCTACTTTTATACCAGGCAAACCATCAGAAAAAGAAATTAACTCAGGAATTGTTTGTTTTGAATTTGTAGTTTGTTTGATTGTTTCGTCATACAATATCACTCCACCAATACAATTTTTCATGCTTTCAGATGAAAAAAGTGTTTTTCTAAATAAAAGTCTATTTTCTGGAGATGATGGAACATTTACACTTTCAAGTCTTTTAGTCATGGTCCCAGTACTTTCATCAGCTGCAAGAATACCCTTGCCATTTGACAAAATTTTTAAAGCAATTTTATTTAATTCTGACATACTAATTTAGTGCTTTTATACCAGGAAGTTCTTTCCCTTCAAGGTATTCTAAAAAGGCTCCACCAGCAGTTGAAACAAAATTAAAGCTATTAATTGCACCGAGGTTATTAAGCAAAGCAACCGTATCGCCACCACCAGCGACTGAATAAATAGTATTAGTTTTATTTTTTTCCATTATTTTTTTTGCGATTTCAAAGCTGCCTTTAGCAAAATTTGGGTTTTCAAAGTAACCAGCAGGACCATTCCATAAAATAGTTTTACTTTTATCAATGATATTCTTTATATTTTTTATTGATTTTGGTCCAATATCTAAAATTAACTCATCTTTAGAAACATTATTTAATTCTTTAATGTCTGATAAACCATTTAAGTTCTTACTAACTGCAACATCCTCAGGGTAAATTATCTTACATTCTTTGTTCTTTGAAAGATAAAATATCTCTTCAATTATTTGATCACAATTATCCTCATGTATAGATTTTCCAATATTGTGCCCTTTATATTTTATTATATTGTTTGCCATTCCACCAACTATTACAATACTATCAAATTTTGGTATCAAATTTTTAATTATATTGATTTTAGTCGATATTTTGGAACCGCCGATAATACATGTTACAGGTTTTTTAATTTCAGATGTAATTTTAGTTAAAGCATCAATTTCTAGGTTTAATTGAAGACCTGCATATGATGGAAGAAATTTTGTTATTTCAAAAATTGATGTATGTGCTCTATGTGAACAGGAGAATGCATCATTAACATAAATATCTGCCAGACTTGCTAAATGTTTTGCAAATTTATTATTATTTTCTTCTTCTTCATCATAAAATCTAAGATTTTCAAGCATTATAATTTTCTCGTCTTGACTATTAAATAAATCCTTGGAGTCTATTTCTTTCAAGTTTTTTGTGACAAGTTTTATATCTTTGTTTAATTTTTTTTTTAAGTCTTCACATATAGGATTAAGAGATAATTCTTTTACAACTTTTCCTTTTGGTCTTCCAACGTGAGATAAAATTATTATTTTAGCATTATTTTGTAATAAAAAATTTATGGTAGGAAGAATTTTATCAATTCTTGTGGTATCAGTAATTCTTCCGTTATCTAATGGAACATTTAAATCAAGTCTTAGAAGCACTTTTTTTTGTTTAAGATTACACTCGTCTTTTATGTTTCTCATTAAGAGATCTGATCTAAGTGTTCTGCAATATCACACATTCTATTTGAAAAACCCCATTCATTGTCATACCAAGCTGAAATTTTTCCCATATTTTTACCTACAACAGTGGTTAAGGATGAGTCTACAATTGCAGAGGCTGAATCATGATTAAAATCAATTGATACTAGTTTTTCTTTTGTTATTTTTAAAACTTTTTTTGATTGCTTCTTAATTTCCTGAGTAAAAGCTTCATTAATCATTTCTTTGTCTAGTTCTTTTTTTGAACAAAAAATTAACTCTATAAGAGAAACATTAGGAGTAGGGACTCTCATAGCAACACCCTCAATTTTACCTTTTAAAGAGGGTATGATTTCACCTATAGCCTTAGATGCTCCAGTTGATGTTGGCACAATTGATTGACTAGCAGACCTTGCTCTTCTTGGATCTTTGTGTGAATTATCTAAAATTCTTTGGTCGCTAGTAAAAGCATGAATAGTTGTCATAAAACCCTTTTCAATTTCAAAACTCTTATTTAAAACATTAGCAACAGGAGCTAGGCAATTTGTTGTACAAGAAGCTGCTGAAATTATTTGATCATCTTTAGAAAGTAAGTTTTGATTTACACCATATACAATTGTTTTATCTGCATTTTTGCATGGTGCTGAAACAATAACTTTTTTTGCACCATTTTTAATATGAGCCAATAACTTATCTTTAGAATTAAATTTTCCAGTACATTCAAAAACATAATCAACATTGAATTTTTTCCAATTTATATCTTCAATTTTAGATTCTTGAGAAAATGTAATTTTGCTCCTGTTAATAATAAGATGATTTTTATCAAAACCTAAATCTGCATCAAACTTCCCATGAATAGAGTCGTATTTTATTAAGGTACAACTTGTTTCAGAATCAGATCGATTATTAATATGTTTAATTTCTATATTCTTATTTTTGCTTTCGATAATCGCTCTAATTACCATTCTCCCAATTCTTCCCATACCATTGATTCCAACTCTTATTGTCATATTTAACTTTTTATTAGATTCTTAGTTTTTTTGGAAATATTTTCAGCAGTTAATCCAAAATGTTTATAAATTTCTTTATAAGGTGCACTTTTACCAAATGTGTCAATTCCAAAAGTCAAACCTTTTGTACCAATGTATTTTTTCCAGCAATCCGTTGAAGCTGCTTCAATGGATATTTTAAACTTTGTTTCACCAAGAATTTTTTCTTTGTAAGATTTTGATTGTAAATCAAAAAGTTCTTGGCATGGTACTGATATAACTTTAGCATATATCTTATCTTTGGCCAATTTATGGCTAGTTTCAATCGCTAAATTAACCTCAGAACCACTAGCAAGTATAGTTAAAGAAACTTTTTTATTAGTTCTAGAAACCTCATAAGCTCCAAAAGAGCATTTATTTAAATTTAAATATTTTTTTCGGATAGGATCAAGGTTCTGTCTAGTCAAAGATAGAACGCTAGGCGTTTTTGAATTTTTTAATGCTAGCTCCCAACATTCAATAGTTTCCATTCTGTCTGCAGGCCTAAAAATATTTAAATTTGGAATTGATCTTAATCCAGATAGCTGTTCTATTGGTTGGTGTGTTGGACCATCTTCACCTAACCCAATTGAATCATGTGTCATTACATAAATAACTCTTTGTTCCATTAGTGCTGATAAACGAATTGATGGTTTGCAGTAATCTGTAAATATTAAGAAAGTTCCACCATAAGGAATAAATTTACTGTGTAGAGCTATACCATTCATTATTCCACACATTGCATGCTCTCTTACTCCGTAATGAATATAATCTCCATTAAAATCACTGGGTTTGATTATATTGTGGTGCTTTGTTTTTGTATTATTTGATCCAGCTAGATCAGCAGAACCACCTATCAAAGTATTGTTCTCTTTCATTAGAGCGTTTAATGTTAATTCAGAAGATTTTCGTGTAGCTAAGCTTTTAGATTCTTTAATAGAGTTTTGTTTTTCAACTTTTAAAGCTTTATTAAAATTGTTTTTTAAGACTTTATTTACAATTTTTTTTTTTCTTTTATAAAATTTATTCCAGCTTGTCTCAAGTTTAAAACCTTTATTACCAATTTTTTTCCACTCATTCAAAATATTTTTTGGTATTTCGAAAGGTTCGTATTTCCAATCCAATACTTTTCGGACAAGTTTAATTTCATCTATACCAAGAGGACTTCCATGTGAAGAAGATTTTCCTGACTTATTAGGTGAGCCATAACCGATCTTTGTTTTACAAGAAATGACAGTTGGTTTTTTTGCATTTTGAACTTTTTTTAATGCTTTAAAAATTTCTTTTTCATTATGACCATTAATTAAAATGTAGTCCCAACCATAACTTTCAAATCTTTTTTTAAAATTATCTGAAACTGCTAAATTAGTTGGTCCATCAATTGATATTGAATTATTATCAAATAACATTACCAGGTTTTTTAATTTTAAATGCCCAGCCAGACTCATCGCTTCATGACTTACACCTTCCATTAAGCATCCATCACCAACTAAAACGTAAGTTTTATGATTAATTATTTTCTTACTCAGTTTTTTTTTTAAAATTTCTTCTGCAATCGCAAATCCAACTGAATTAGCAATTCCTTGTCCAAGTGGCCCTGTAGTTGTTTCAATACCAGTTCCTAGGTGATATTCAGGATGACCAGCACAAATAGAATCTAACTGTCTAAAGTTTTTAATATCTTTTAAGGAAATGCTTTTATACCCAGTCAAATATAATAATGAGTAGAGAAGCATTGAACCATGTCCAGCTGACAAAATAAATCTGTCTCTGTTAAGCCAATTTGGATTTTTTGGGTTAAATTTTAGAAAGCTTTTAAAGAGAACTGTTGCCACATCAGCCATTCCCATAGGCATACCGGGGTGCCCAGAATTTGCTTTTTGAACAGCATCAATTGACAAAAACCTTATTGCGTTCGATAAATCTTTATGTAGTTTGTTCAAAATTATCCTATCTAGACTTCAAAGACTCAATTTAATATTATAAATATATATATATGAAAACTGACACTGAAAAAGAAAAAAAACTAACTTATGCTCTTAATAAATTAAAAAATTTGAGTTTACAAAATCCAACTTTAAAAATTGACTTAGAGAATTTAAACAACCAGAAAAATCAATTAGAAATTGAAAAAAAAGAAATTGAAGAAAAATACCAAGATCTAATAAGTGAGCATAAAGTACTTAATCAAAAATTTGATGATATTAATCGGCAAAAAATTGATGAACAAAAAAAAGAGACAGAATTTTCAGAAAAAATTGATGAATTAAATCAAGAAACAGATATTTTACTTGAAGAAATAGACAAATGGCAAATGTAAATATTAAATTTAATGGTAAAGACTTTCTTTTATCTTGTGATGATGGACAAGAAGAGCATTTAGAAGAGCTATTAACTCATATAAATCAAAAATTTAACAATCTTAAGGATGATTTAGGAAATATAGGTGAAAATAAACTTTTATTGATTACTTCAGTTAAAATCATGGATGAGTATTTTGAAACTAAAAAAAAAATAGATCAAAAAAAAACTGAATTAAAAAATTTATCTGACAAATTTAGAGAGCTAAAATCTTTAGTTTATGATTATAAAGATAAAAAAGAGGAAGAAATGATTCAATTATCCCAAGATCATGAAAATTTTAAACAAGAAATTGAAAAGAATAAAAAAGATTATGAAAAAATAATTGAAGAAGCTACAAATGAGATTGAGAGTTTTGTTGAAAAGGCTAATTTAGAAAATCCAGTTCAGTAAGTTTGTGTTAAAATCTAATTTAAGAAAAAAAGTTATAAAAATTAGAGAAAAAAATAACAAATATAATATCAAAATTAATTTTAGTAAAATTAAAGATTTTCTAAATAAAAAAAAAATAAAAAAAAAAATTATAGGTGGATATTTTCCAGTAAATTTTGAGGTAGATGATTTGGAATTATTAAAAATATTTGAAAAAAATAATTTTAAGATTTCTTTACCTGTCATAAAAAAAAATTTTCAAATGAATTTTTATAGATGGACTTTTTCTGATCCTTTAAAGATAAACAGATATGGAATACCTGAACCAGAAAAAAAATCTTTGATAATTCCAGATATTATATTTGTTCCTTTAGTTGCTTTTGATAAAAAACTTAACAGACTTGGATATGGAGGTGGATATTATGATCGTTTAATTGCAAATTTATCTAAAAAAAAAAAGATTATAAAAATCGGTTTAGCTCTTCATGTTCAAGAAATAAATAAAGTACCGATAAATAAATATGATCAAAAACTAGATTATGTTATAACTAATAAATCTATTATTAAATGAAAATTCTTTTTTTAGGTGATGCAGTTGGAATCCCAGGACGTTCGATAATTTTGAGAAATTTACTTTCAGAAATTCAAAACAAAAAAATTGATTTTGTTGTTATAAATGGAGAAAATGCAGCTGATAGTGGGCTCGGGCTTACAGAAGAAATTTGTAAAGATTTTTTTAATTGTGGAGTAGATGTCATCACAACAGGAAACCATGTATGGGACCAAAAAGAAACAATGTCTCATATTGAAAAAGAAAATAGACTTCTTAGACCAAAAAATTTATTTGAACCTTCTCCAGGAAGCGGTTTTGGAGTGTTCATTGCAAAAAATAATATGAAAGTTGGAGTGCTTAATTTAATGGGCAATGTCTTTATGAAAAAAAGTGAAGATGCATTTGAGGTTGCTGAAAAATTCATGCAAAAATATAAGTTAAAAGATGATTATGATTTTCTCATAGTTGATTTTCATTGTGAAACTACAAGTGAAAAGAATGCTATGGGACATTTTTTTGATGGCAAAGCTACATTAGTAGTAGGTACACACACACATATACCCACCAATGATGCAAGAGTATTAAAAAATGGTACAGCTTATCAAACAGATGCTGGAATGTGTGGGGATTATGACTCAGTAATCGGGATGAATAAAAATAATTCAATTAGTAAATTTTTAAAACGAAAATCTTTAAAACATTTTCCAACTACAGGTGAAGCATCTTTATCTGGTGTGATTGTTGATTGTGATATAGAAACAGGCTTAGCAAAAAAAATAGAAAGTTTTACATATGGAGGAGAGTTAAAAAACTCTCATTAATTATTATGTCAGGTCATTCAAAATGGGCAAGTATAAAGCACTCTAAAGGTAAAGCTGACAAGCAAAGATCTAAAATATTTTCTAAACTATCAAAAGAAATTAGTGTGGCTGCAAAGTTAGGTGACAAAGACCCCAATATGAATCCAAGACTTAGATCGGCAATACAGGCAGCAAGATCAGCAAATATGCCAAAAGATAACATCGAAAGAGCAATTGATAAATCCTCTGTAAATAATGAAACTAATTTTGAAAATTTAAGGTATGAAGGTTTTGGTCCAGATAAAATAGCTGTAATCGTTGAAGCATTGACAGATAATAAAAACAGGACTGCTTCAAATATTAGAACAATTTTTCAAAAAAGTGGAGGAAACTTGGGTACCCAAGGATCTGCGTCACATAATTTTAAACAACTAGGAATTATTAAGATTGATAAAAAAGAAATATCAGATGAGAAAATATTTGAGTTAGCAATTGAGTCAGGAGCAGATGAATGTAGTTCAAATAAAAATTTTCATGAGATCCAATGTGAAATAAATGAAATTTATAATGTAAAAAAAAAACTAGAAACAGTTATAGTCAATTTTATTTCAACAGAGATTGAATGGGTCCCATTAAATAGTGTTGACATAACAAAAGGTAGAGAAGATTCAGCAATTGAATTTTTAGAAACTCTAGAAGATGATGATGATGTTCAAAATGTCTTCTCAAATGTAAATTTTGGAGATAGGTAATGTTAATAATTGGAATTGATCCCGGTATAACAGGTTCAATTTGTTTTTTTCAGGAAGGTAAAATATTAGATGTCATTGAAATGCCAAATATGGCTGAAGGTAAAAAAAATAAAAAGCAAGTCAATGGCGCTCAAATATCCTATGAAATTACTTCAAGAATCAAAGGTATTAAAAAAGAAGATATTAAAGTGGTTATTGAACAAGTCTCAGCCATGCCTGGTCAAGGGGTAACTAGTATGTTTAATTTTGGTCAATCATTTGGTATTCTAAAAGGAATTTGCTCAGCAATGCAGTTGCCAATGTATTTTATAAGGCCGGCAAAATGGAAAAAATACTTTAACCTTATAAACTCAGAAAAGGACGCTAGTAGAACTAAAGCAATTGAGATATTTCCTTACTTTTCATCAGAATTATCAAGAAAAAAAGACTCTAATAAAGCTGATGCAATATTAATTGCTAGTTTTTATTATGAGACTTACAAAATAGATGAATAAATAATCTTAAATAAAGTCAAAATCATGACACATTTAAGTGTGAAATCTTAGCTATGGAAGCTGATATAACATCTCAAGCAGTTGGACTTGCGTCAAATACTGATTTTTCACTATGGAGCCTATTTATTAGAGCTGACTTTATCGTAAAAACTGTAATACTAATGTTGATTGGATGTTCAATTTATTCCTGGGCAATTATTATTGAAAAATTTAGATTGTTTAAAAAAATTAATATTGAGTCTGAAGAGTTTGAAGAAAAATTTTGGAAGTCAAAATCAGCAGAAACTTTTTATAATAGCTTACCAGCAAATGTAGCCAATCCCATGGCATCATTATTTAAAGACTCTATGCAAACCTTATTAAAGTCTAAAAGTAAATCTAACCTTAATGAGAGATTGGGCAGTATGTTAGAAGTTAGTATTGAAAAACAAATTGTAAAAATTGAAAAAGGGTTTACTTTTTTAGCTACAGTTGGGTCGACAGCTCCTTTTATAGGTTTGTTTGGAACTGTTTGGGGAATAATGAATTCATTTCAATCAATTGCAATTTCAAGAAATACAAGTTTAGCAATTGTTGCCCCAGGTATAGCAGAAGCTTTATTTGCAACAGCACTAGGTTTGCTAGCTGCCATTCCTGCAGTAGTGGCATATAATAAATTTAATAACGACTCAAAAAAATATTTACAAAAATTAGAAAATTTTTCTAAAAGATTTTTATCAATTATTTAATAATGGCTTTTAAACTCAATCGTTCATCAAAAGAACCCATGAGTGAGATTAATGTTACTCCTTTTGTAGATGTAATGTTAGTGCTACTTATTATATTTATGGTGACCGCACCTTTACTAACAGTCGGTGTTCAAGTTGATCTACCAGAGAGTTCAGCAGACTCATTGCCAGAGGAATTAGAGCCGTTGACGCTATCTATTAATTCAAAGGGAGAAATATTTATACAAGAATCTAAAGTTGAATATGAAAAAATAATAGCTAAAATTTTAGCCGTATCTAAAAATAGAACAGATACGAGAATTTATGTGAGGGGTGACAAATCAATAAATTATGGTCGTGTTTTAGAAATAATGGGAATGTTATCTGGCTCTGGTTTTACTAAGGTAGCGTTAATTTCTGAGCCATATAAAGAGAGGTAATTAAATTGAATAGAAATGTTTTTATTTCTTTTGGGCTTCATATTATGCTTGTTATGATTACAGCTATGAGCTTACCATTCTTGTCACAAAAACCAATCGACCTTCCCCCAATTGTTTCAGTTGAGCTTATTCAAATTACAGATAAAACCAACATCCCCTTTGCTCCCAAAGCAAAAAAAATAATTGAAAAAGTTAAGGAGAAAGAAAAAAAGCTTGTTTCTGAACAGGCGCCACCCAAAATAGTAAAAAAAGAAAAGACAGACTCCATTCCATTACCAGATGAAAAAATAAAAAAAGTAGAAGAAATTAAAGATGAAAAACAAAATCCTAAAAAAGTAGAAAGCGAAATTAAACAAGTTTCTGAATTTGAAAAAAAAGATTTATTTGATCCAAATAATATTGCTGCATTAATTGATAAATCAAAAGTTGAAAATGCAGAGACAAATAAGAAATCAGATAAAGTAACCCAAGATCAAGATAAAAGTGTTGATTTATCAGGATTATCACTTAGTGAAGAAGATGCTCTAAAAGCTCAAATATTTGGATGTTGGAGTATTCCTTTAGGATTACCGTATAACGAAAATTTATTAGTTAGAATTAGATTACAATTGAAACCTGATGGTTCTATTATAAGATCTGAAATTCTTGATCATGCTAGAATGAACAAACCAGGACAAGGGTTTTATAAAGTTTTAGCTGAAAGTGCTCTAAGAGCTGTAAAGTTATGTCAGCCTCTTAGAGTCCCTAGCACAGGATATGAAAGATGGAAAGAATTGCAGCTAAATTTTGATGCGAGAGAAATGTTGGAAGGATAAAATGTTATTAAGATTAGTATTATTATTATTATTATTTATATTACCGATTAAAGCCCAAGCTTTAATAGAGGTTGATATTACTAGAGGAAATTTGAGCCCATTGCCTATAGCCGTTTCTCCTTTATCTATAGATAAAAATTCAAAGAGTAATTTTAAAAAAATTTTGAAAAAAGAAAATCTTGGAGTTGCAATATCAGCTGTTGTTGAAAATAATTTAAAACAATCTGGTTTATTTAACCCTCTTGATAAAGATGCATTTCTTCAAAAACCTGAAATAGCAAATTTAAAACCAAGATTCGAAGATTGGAATTTAATAAAAGCTCAAGCTTTAATAACTGGTAAAGTAACATTCGTGGATGAAAAGTTAAGAGTGGAGTTTAGATTGTGGGATGTTTTAGCGGGAAAAGAAATGATGGCTTTAGCTTTTACCACTGTACCAAGTAATTGGAGAAGAGTTGGTCATATAATAACTGACAAAGTTTATGAGCGCCTAACTGGAGAAAAAGGTTATTTTGATACTAGAATAATTTATGTTGCTGAAGAAGGCCCTAAAACCAAAAGAATTAAAAAACTAGCAATTATGGATCAAGATGGTTTTAATAATAAATTTTTGACACTTGGAAATGAATTAGTTTTAACTCCAAGATTTAGTCCTACAAATCAAATGGTGACATACCTTTCTTACTTTAGAAATTTACCTAGAGTTTATTTACTTGATATTGAAACAGGTATGCAAGAGGTAGTAGGTGATTTTCCTGGAATGACTTTTGCACCAAGATTTTCTCCAGACGGAAAAAAAATCATAATGAGTTTTGCTCAAGACGGAAACTCAGATATTTACACTATGAATCTTGAGAATAGAATTGTTGAAAGAATTACCAATCATCCCTCAATAGATACATCTCCTTCATATTCGCCTGACGGTAAATATATTGCTTTTAATTCTGATAGAAGCAAATACCAACAAATCTATGTAATGGAAAGTAATGGAAAAAATGTAAAAAGAATTTCATTTGGGAACGGTCTTTATGGAACCCCTGTTTGGTCTCCAAGGGGAGATTTAATTGCATTTACCAAACTCCATAAAGGTAAATTTTACATTGGTGTCATGAGAACAGATGGAACTGGAGAAAGACTTTTAACTGAAAACTTTTACCAAGAAGCACCATCTTGGTCTCCAAATGGAAGAGTATTAATATTTTATAGAGAAACTAAAACTAACTCTAAAGGAGAGGGTTTTTCTGCTAAACTATGGTCGATTGATTTAACCGGATATAATGAGAAACTTGTGGAGACCGAAACTGATGCTTCTGACCCATCCTGGTCATCATTATTAAGTAATTAGTTGCTAAATCACTTGATTTTTTAACTTGAAACATCTAATTAGTTGTGAAAAAGTATGTAATTCAATTAAGAATTAAGGAGCAATAATGAACTTAAGTAAAATTTTAAAAAACGGATTTTTAATATTAATCGCGAGTTTGGTATTAACTGCTTGTGCCACACAAAAAAAAGCAAGCATAGGTCAAATGCAAGGAGACGTTTACACAGGAACTGATACAGTTGAATATTTAGCATCAGGAGTACCAGATAGAGTTTTCTTTGCAACTAACGAAACAGTTTTAACTACAGCCTCTAGAGAAACATTAAGAAAACAGGCTGCTTGGTTAAGAAAAAATTCAGATATCAATGTAGTCTTAGAAGGTCACGCAGATGAAAGAGGAACTAGAGAGTACAATTTAGCATTAGGTGAAAGAAGAGCCAATTCAGCTAAAGATTACTTGATGACTTATGGAATTTCTTCAGACAGAATTTCAGTATTAAGTTATGGTAAGGAGAGACCGGTAGACTCAGGATCTAATCCTTTAGCTTGGTCAAAAAATAGAAGATCGGTCACAGTAAAAGCTAACTAATAAAACAAAATTATTAAAGACCCTATGCATGTTATGTATAGGGTCTTTTTTTTGCCATCATTATAATTACAAATCATTATATAATGTTTAATTATAAAAAAATAATTCAGTTAAAGATATCATTCATATTTATCCTATTTGCCAACATTTCTTTTGCAGACAACCATAATTTAAATGAAATTTTAGAATTAATTCAAAAAGATTTAAAGACACTTGAACGAGCAATTTATTCAGGGTCAGTTGATGTAAAAAACTCAAATGATGAAAAAAATCTGGATGGAAATTCAGAGGATGTTCTAACAAGACACCTGTTAAAATTGTCAGAAATTGAGTCTCAATTTCAAGAACTTACAAATAAATTTGAGGAAATTAATTTTAAATTAGATAAATTGTCTAATAGGCTATCCAAAACACAATCTGACAATCAAGTAAGATTTCAAGATATTGAAAACGTTTTATCTTCGGTAAATGGGGATAAAAAAATAACCTTTAAGCAGAATGATCAATTGGAAAAAAACTTACCTGGATCTTCGCAACCTCAAGATTTAGGTTCAATTAGTTATAAAGATACAGAAAACAATGAAACATCTCAACAAATACAATCAGTAGATACTACAGCTTCAATAGTTACTGAAAAATTTGAAGCAGAACAAAAAATACTTCCTGATGAAACACCAGAACAACAATATGAATTTGCTACAAGTTTTTTAAAGGTGGGTGATTACAGTACAGCAGAAAGAGCGTTTAGAGAGTTTGTTACTTCAAATTCTGATCATGAACTAGCTGGTAACGCTCAATATTGGTACGCAGAAACATTCAGAATCAGGCAGCTCTACACTGATGCAGCCTCAGCATATTTAGAGGGATATCAAAAATATCCAAAAGGTGATAAGGCACCTATAAATTTGTTAAAACTTGGTGTATCAATGGTTCAGATAGGAGAAAAAGAACAAGGCTGTAAAATGATTGAGGGAGTTGAAAAACAATATCCTAAAGCAAATCAATCAGTACTTCAAAAAGCAAAGTATGAATCCAAAAAATTTGAGTGCTCAAAACAAAACTCATAAAAAAATTCTCAACCATCTAAGTAAAAAAAAAATATTCAAATTATTCAAGGAATTTTCAGCTTCCTTAAATTTTAAAGATAGTTTAGCGGTGGCTGTTTCTGGAGGCCCAGATAGCTTAGCACTTGCTTATTTGACCAAATGTTATTCTTTAATCAATAATATAAAAGTTGAATATTTTATAGTTGATCATAAACTTCGAAAAGAATCTTCATTAGAAGCTCAAAAAGTTAAAGATGTTTTAAAAAAGATTAATATTAATTGTAAAATCTTAGTATGGAATGGAAAAAAACCTTTAAGAAATATATCATCAGCAGCTAGAGAAAAAAGATTTTCGTTACTAGCAAATGAGTGTAAAAAAAATAATATTGAATATTTATTAACAGGACACCATTTAAATGACTTATTTGAAAATTTTTTAATCAGAATTGTAAGAGGAAGTGGATTAAATGGATTAATTTCTTTTGATCAGAAAGTAAAATATAAAAATCAAAATTTAGAAATTTTAAGACCATTATTAAATTTAGAAAAAACAGATTTAATCTATCTTTGTGATGAAGTATTCAATTTTTTTGTTAAAGATCCTTCAAATATTAATAAAGACTATAAGAGAACTAGAATTAGAGCTCTACTTCATTCACTTGAAAAAGAGGGTTTAGATAAAAAAAAATTTATACTTACTATAAATAATTTGAAAGACTCAGATACATCTATAAAATTTTATGTAGATAGAAATTTAAAAAAAAATGCAATTTATTTAAAAAGGAAAAATATTTGCATATTAAGTCAAAATTTTTTTGATCAATCGCATGAGATAATTTTTAGATCTTTAACAAAAATTATTCAAAATGTCGGTAAAAAATATTACCCGGTCAGAGGAAAAAGTATAAATAACATAATTAACCTAATTAATGATAAGTCATTTTCAAAGGTTACTCTCGGTGGCTGCTACATAGATAGAGTTGGTAAAACTATATTAATTTCTAAAGAAAAATAGCTTATATTTTAAATTTTGTAGCAATTTGACACTTGTTTAATTGATAATAATTATTATCTTATCCCTATGAATATAAAAAATCTAGCAATGTGGGCTGTCATAGTTTTTTTAACTATTGGGCTTTATAATATGTTTAAAAACCCTCAGTCGAATGTTAGGGGAAAAGACACAATAATATTTTCAGAATTTTTAACATCCGTTGATAATGGTGAAGTAGTTAAAGTCGAAATACAGGGAAACAATATCAAAGGAGTTCTTTCAAATGGAAATTCTTTTTCAACGTATTCACCTAACGACCCAAACTTAATTGAAAAATTATCTACTAAAGGAGTAAGTATTTCAGCAGCACCTAAAGAAGATAAAATGCCATCTTTATTTGGAGTTCTATTGTCTTGGTTCCCAATGTTATTGTTAATTGCAGTTTGGATTTTCTTCATGAGACAAATGCAAGGTGGTAAGGGTGGTGCTATGGGTTTTGGAAAATCCAAAGCAAAAATGATGAATGAACTAAAAGGTAAAGTAACATTTGATGATGTTGCAGGCGTTGAAGAGGCAAAGGAAGAAGTTGAAGAAGTTGTTCAATTTTTAAAAGACCCAAAAAAATTTAGCAGACTAGGTGGAAAAATACCAAGAGGCTGTTTATTGGTTGGCCAACCTGGAACAGGTAAAACTTTACTTGCAAGAGCAATAGCAGGAGAAGCAGGAGTTCCTTTCTTCACTATATCAGGATCAGATTTTGTTGAAATGTTTGTTGGAGTTGGAGCCTCAAGAGTCAGAGATATGTTCGAACAAGGTAAAAAAAATTCACCCTGTATTATTTTTATTGATGAGATAGATGCGGTTGGAAGAAGTAGAGGTGCAGGTTTAGGTGGGGGAAATGACGAACGAGAGCAAACTTTGAACCAATTGTTAGTTGAAATGGATGGGTTTGATACTAATGAAGGAGTAATAATTATTGCTGCAACAAACAGACCTGATGTATTAGATCCAGCTTTATTGAGACCAGGCAGATTTGATAGACAAGTAGTTGTTGGACTTCCTGATATTATTGGAAGAGAAAAAATATTAAAGGTTCATGTTAAAAAAATCAAAATGGCACCAGATGTAAATTTAAGAACTGTTGCAAGAGGAACACCAGGTTTCTCCGGAGCTGACTTAGCTAATATAGTTAATGAAGCCGCATTACTTGCTGCTAGAAAAAACAAAAGAATAGTAACATTAGTTGAATTTGAGGAAGCCAGAGATAAAGTTATGATGGGCTCTGAAAGAAGGTCAATGGTAATGACAGAGGAAGAAAAAACTTTAACTGCCTATCATGAGGCAGGTCATGCAATAGTAACTATCAATGAAAATGCAGCACACCCAATTCATAAAGCAACAATCATACCACGTGGTAGAGCTTTAGGAATGGTGATGCAACTTCCTGAAAGAGATGAATTATCACAAACACGTGAACAACTACATGCTCAATTGGCAATAGCTATGGGAGGAAGAGTTGCTGAAGAAATTATTTTTGGTGAAGATAAAGTAACAACGGGAGCCTCAAGTGATATTGAGCAGGCAACTAAAAGAGCAAGAGCAATGGTAATGAGGGCTGGGCTTAGTAAAGAATTAGGACCTGTTGCATATGGCGAAAATGAAGAAGAGGTATTTTTAGGAAGATCTGTAGCAAGAACTCAAAATATGTCTGAGGAAACATCAAGAAAAGTAGACTCTGAAATAAGAAAAATTGTAGACAAAGGGTATGAAAGAGCAAGAAAAATTCTAACAGAAAAACTTGAAGATTTACACAAATTGGCCAAAGCGCTTTTAACCTACGAAACTTTATCAGGTGAAGAGATAGAAAATCTGATAAATAAAAACATATATCCTAGCAATAAAGAAGATTTAAAAGTTGAAGATGAAGAAAAGGGATCAGCCCTGGGATCAATGGGCCTTAAGCCAAAAATAGTCCACTAAAAATTAATGTTAAGATATTACACAAGGGTGTGTAATTTTTATTATGGTACAGAGTCAGCATTACTTGTAAAAAAGAAAAAAACTTTACCTCTAAATGGAAATAAAGAAATATCATTCGATCAAATAGAAATTATATCAAGGTTTTCAAAAAAGACGATTAACCTTAAAGAGTTAAAAAATTTATCAATATCTTTAAAAAGAAAGATTAATAATGATCTAAAAATTATTATTAAAAAAAAAAAAAACTTTTCCAATTTAGATTTTAAAAAAATTCCAAATATAATGGGTATATTAAATTTAACACCTGATAGTTTTTCTGATGGAGGAATTTTTAATAAAAAAAATAAAGGAATAAATCATGCAAAAGAATTATTTAAATTTGGAGCAGATATAGTTGACGTTGGTGGAGAATCTACAAGACCAGGATCTAAACCTGTAAATCCAAAAAAAGAATGGATGAGAATAAAAAATGTAATTAGAAAAACAAGCAAAAAAATCCCATTATCAATAGATACTAGAAAGTCAGAAATTATGAAAAAAGGGATAAAATTAGGTATTAAACTTGTAAATGATGTTTCGGGTTTAAATTATGATTCTGAAACAATAAATATATTGAAAAAATATAAAACTCCATTTGTGATTCATCACTCTCAGGGTATACCTGAAAATATGCAAAACAATCCAAGATATAAAAATGAACTTTTGGACATATATGATTATTTTGAAGAAAGAATTAAATTTTTAAGATCAATAGGTATAAAGCATAATAGAATAATAATAGACCCAGGCATTGGATTTGGAAAAAATCTGAAACATAATATGAATTTAATAAAGAGAGTTTCTATTTTTCATACCCTTGGTTTTCCTATATTACTTGGTCTTTCTAGAAAAAAATTTATTAAAGAATTATCTGGAAAAAATGATACTAGGGAAAGAATTGGAGGGTCGATAGCCTCTTGTTTATATTCAATGATGCAAGGTGTTCAAATTTTAAGGATTCATGATGTTAATGAGTTAATACAAAGCATAAAGGTATTTAAAAAATTATTTAAAGATTAATGAAAAAAAAATATTTTGGAACAGACGGAATAAGAGGAACTGTAAATAGCAAACATATTAATGGAGATATGTTTTTCAAATTTGGGCTAGCCTCAGGAACATACTTCAATAGTCAAAAAAAAAAGAAACAAATAGCAATAATTGCTAAGGATACTAGGTTATCTGGCTATACACTCGAGCCTGCATTAGTTTCGGGACTCGCATCAGCAGGAATGCATGTTTTTACACTGGGACCTTTACCTACTAACGGTTTGGCGATGCTAACAAAAACTATGAAAGCAAATATGGGAATTATGATTACAGCATCTCATAACCCATATTATGACAATGGACTAAAGCTGTTTGGCCCAGACGGGTTAAAATTATCAGACAAAATTGAAAAAAGAATAGAAAATTTAATTGATAAGAATATTGAAAATAATTTATTAAAGCCAAAAGAATTAGGAAGAGTTAAAAGATTAGAAAATGCAAATGAAAACTATATTAAAATATTAAAAAAAAATTTTCCTAAAAGTTTTGACCTTAAAGGCATAAAAATAGTAATTGATTGTGCAAATGGTGCTGGATATAAAGCAGGTCCTAAATTATTAAAAAGTCTAGGTGCAAATGTAATTGCAATTGGAATAAAACCAAATGGTTTAAATATCAATAAAAATTGTGGCTCAACATTCCCTAATAAGATTAAATCTGCAGTAAGAAAGTATAAAGCAAGTATTGGAATTTCTCTTGATGGTGATGCAGATAGAATAATCATGTGTGATGAAAAAGGAAATGTGATTGATGGAGATCAGATAATTGCTGCTCTAGCTATTCGATGGAAAAAGAAAAAAATGTTAAAAGGAGGTGTTATTGGAACCCTGATGACTAATTATGGTTTAGAAAATTTTTTTAAATTAAAAAAGATAAATTTTTTAAGGGCTAATGTTGGTGATCGATATGTAAAAGAAAAAATGCAAAAAAATAACTTTAACTTAGGAGGAGAGCAGTCTGGACATATAATTTTAGGTAAATTTGCAACGACTGGTGATGGGTTACTAGTTGCACTAGAGACTTTATTTTCTCTAAGAAAAGGAAAAAAAGCTAGTATCTTTTTTGACACTTTTAAAAAAACACCTCAAATATTAGAAAATATTGAAGTAAAAGATAAGAGAATAATTAATAACGGTGAAGTAAAAAGTGCCATAAAAAAAGCGGAAAAACTAATTAAAGGAATCGGAAGAATATTGGTAAGAAAATCTGGAACAGAGTCTAAGATTAGAATAATGGGTGAAAGTGAAAATAAAAAGCTACTTGAAAAATGTGTTAAAATTATAAAAAAAAGAATTAGATAAATTGAAACCTAAATCCAAAATATTAGTTATAGCAGGTTCGGACTCATCTGGTGGAGCGGGTATTCAAGCAGATATTAAAACCATAACTGCTTTAGGTTCATATGCAATGACTGCAATAACAGCAATAACAACTCAAAATACAACTGGTGTTAAATCAATAATCCCCATTGACGCTAAAGAAATTTCTAATCAGATTGAATTTACTTCAAAAGATATTAAACCAGATGCCTTAAAGATCGGGATGCTGCATTCTTCAAAAGTAATTAAATCTGTAATTAATTCATTAGACTTAATTAAAGTTAAAAAGGTAGTTTTAGATCCAGTAATGGTTGCAAAAGGGGGTGCCAAGCTAATTGATGATGAGGCAATTCTAATATTAAAAAATAAGCTAATAAAAAAAGTTAGTTTAATAACACCAAATGTCCCTGAAGCTGAAATATTAGCTGGAATTAAAATAAAAACTAAAGAAGACATGATTCATGCAGCAAGTACATTAATTGACTTAGGGGCTAAAAATGTTTTTATAAAAGGTGGACATTTAAATTCTAAAATTGTTCAAGATATTTTTGTAAATAAAAAAGAAATTATGGTCATTAAAAATAAAAGAATTACAACTAGTAATACACATGGAACAGGATGTACACTTTCATCTGCTATATCTACATTCTTTTCATGTGGAAAAAGCTTAAAGAATTCTTGTGAGCTAGCCACTAAGTATGTAAACAAATCTATTAGATCTAACCTTAACCTTGGTAAAGGCCATGGTCCAATAAACCATTTAAGCTCAATAACAATAAAAAAAAATTTTAAATAATGAAAAATGTAGTAGTCGTTGGTTCACAGTGGGGAGACGAAGGAAAAGGAAAAATAGTTGACTGGTTGTCAAATCAGGCGGATGTTGTTATTCGTTTTCAAGGAGGACACAACGCAGGGCACACATTAGTAATTGATGGGATTACATATAAATTAAGATTACTCCCATCTGGGATTGTAAGAAAAAACAAAATCTCTATCATTGGAAATGGAGTTGTAGTTGATCCCTGGGCCTTGTTAGAAGAAATTGAAGAAATTAAATCTAAAGGAGTTGAGGTAAATGTAAATAATTTCATTATTTCAGAATCTGCAAATCTTATTTTACCTTTTCATAGAGAAATGGATGAAATAAGAGAAGATGCAGCAGGTAAAGGAAAAATTGGTACTACTAGGCGTGGAATTGGACCAGCTTATGAAGATAAAGTTGGCAGAAGGTCTATTCGCGTTATGGATTTAAGATCTGAAAGCAATCTCGATCACAGATTAGAAACTGTTCTTCTTCACCATAATGCAATTAGAAAAGGCTTGGGAAAAAAAATTTTTGAAAAGGAAAAATTAAAAAAAGACCTATTAAAAATAGCCCCAGAAATATTAAAGTTTTCTCAACCAGTTTGGCTTAGAATCGACGAATTTAAAAAACAAAAAAAAAAAATATTATTTGAGGGAGCTCAAGGAATTTTGCTAGATGTAGATCACGGAACATATCCCTTTGTAACATCATCAAACACCGTTGCATCTAGTGCTGCAACAGGCACTGGTTGTGGACCAAATTCTATTCATTACGTTCTCGGTATTACAAAAGCATATACTACTAGGGTAGGTGAAGGTCCTTTTCCCACAGAATTAAATGACAAAACTGGAGAATTACTTGGTTCAAGAGGTAAAGAATTTGGAACTGTAACGAGTAGAAAAAGAAGGTGTGGTTGGTTCGATGGAGTTTTAGTTAGACAAACAATTAAAATTTCTGGAATTGATGGAATCGCATTAACTAAATTAGATGTTCTTGATGAGTTAGATGAAATCAAAGTATGCGTTGAATATGAATTAAATGGGAAAAAGATAAATTATCTTCCAGCTGCTGTCGAAGACCAACTAAAAATTAAACCTATTTATAAGACGTTTCCTGGATGGAAAACTACCACTCAAGGGATTAAGAATATAGAAAAACTTCCAGAAAATGCTAAAAATTATATTTATGCATTAGAAGATTTTATTGGTACCAAAGTATCAAGTATTTCAACAAGCCCAGAAAGAGAAGATACAATTCTTTTAGAAAACCCTTTTGAAGCTTAGTTTACTGGTAGTAAATTTTTAGATTTAGCAGAAATTAGCATATGTTTTTGAAGTTTTTCAAAAGCTTTATTTTCTATTTGCCTGATTCTTTCTCGACTAATTTTATATTTTTTGCTCAAATCTTCTAAAGTTGTGGGATCATCATTTAATCTTCTCGAATATAAAATCTCTCGTTCTCTATCATTCAAAATTTTTATTGACTCTTTCAACAAACCTCTTCTTTGCTCCATTTCTTCTTGATGTGAAAATTTAAGATCATGATCTAATTCTTTATCTACCAACCAATCTTGCCATTCATCTCCATCTTCTCCAATCTGTGCGTTTAAAGAAAACTCTTTACCTGAAAGCCTTCTATTCATTGAAACCACCTCATTCTCACTAACATCTAATTTATTTGCAATTTCATTTACATGCTCAGGTCTTAAATCTCCCTCTGATTGAGGTGCAATTTGATTTTTTATTTTTTTTAAATTAAAAAATAATTTTTTTTGAGCCGTAGTTGTTCCTATCTTAACTAAACTCCAAGATCTCAAGATATACTCTTGAATTGAAGCCCTAATCCACCACATCGCATATGTAGCCAATCTAAAACCTTTTTCAGGTTCAAATTTTTTGACTGCTTGCATCAAACCAACGTTTCCCTCTGAAATCATTTCATTTACTGGAAGACCATATCCTTTGTAACCCATAGCAATTTTAGCAACTAGTCTAAGATGACTTGTCACAAGTTTTTCAGCTGCTTTAACATTACCATTTGTTTTCCAATTTTTAGCCAACATATATTCTTCTTCCGCAGCCAACATTGGAAACTTCTTAATTTGCTCAAGGTAGGCAGATAGACCACCTTCATTTGAAAGTGCAGGTAAGTTGCTTTTTATTGTAGTGCTCATAAGTT